>CAYXJZ010000118.1:0-8258 GCA_964465355.1 uncultured bacterium
ACCATGGCAAGACCACGCTGGTGGATGCTCTTCTCAAACAGTCAGGCACCTACCGCGAGAACCAGGCCACCGTCGAAAGGGCCATGGATTCGAATGACCTCGAGCGCGAGCGTGGCATTACCATCCTCGCCAAGGCCACCTCGGTCGAATGGCACGGCCACCGCATCAACATCGTCGACACCCCTGGCCACGCCGACTTCGGCGGCGAGGTGGAGCGGGCGCTCGGCATGGTCGACAGCTGCCTGCTGCTGGTGGACGCCGCCGAGGGCCCCATGCCGCAGACCCGCTTCGTGCTGAAGAAGGCGCTGGCGCTCGGCCTCAGGCCCATCCTGGTGGTCAACAAGATCGACCGCAAGGACGCCCGCCCCTCCGAGGTCACCGGCCTCACCTTCGACCTGATGGTGGAGCTTGGCGCCACCGACGAGCAGCTCGACTTCCCCATCCTCTTCGCCGTGGCCCGCGAAGGCAGGGCATGGCGTGAGGGCGAGCCCGAAGGCCAGGACTTCACCCCGCTGTTCCAGACCATCCTCGACCACGTGCCTGTGGCGGCCGGCGACCCGGCGGCCCCCTTCCAGGTGCAGGTGGCCAACCTCGACTACTCCGACTTCCTCGGCCGCATCGCCCTCGGTCGCGTCGCCCGCGGCAAGGCCAAGTCCGGCGATCCCGTCGTGCGCGTGACCCGCGACGGCCGCGAGGTCCGCGGTCGCCTGACCAAGGTCTACACCCACCTCGGCCTCAACCGGGTGGAGTCGGACGAGGTGGTGGCAGGCGACATCGTGGCCTTCTCCGGCATCGACGAGGTGGAGATCGGCGACACCATCTGCAGCCCGCAGCTGGTCGAGGCGCTGCCCTTCGCCGGTGTGGACGAGCCCACCGTGGCAGTCACCTTCTCCCCCAACACAAGCCCCTTCGCCGGCCTGGAGGGCAAGTACGTCACCAGCCGCCACATCGCCGACCGGCTGCAGCGCGAGCTGCTGACCAACGTGGCGCTGCGCGTCGAGGAGCTGGGCGGCGAGTCATACCGCGTCTCCGGCCGCGGCGAGCTGCACCTCGGCATCCTCATCGAGGAGATGCGGCGCGAGGGTTACGAGTTCTCCGTCTCCCGCCCCGAGGTCATCCTCAAGCGCATCGACGGCGTGGTGCACGAGCCCTTCGAGAAGGTGGTGGCCGACGTGCCGCTGGACGCCATGGGCGCCGTCATGGAGTCGCTGTCGCAGCGTCGCGGCCAGATGGTGGACATGGAGCAGAGCGAGACCCGCGCCCGGCTGAGCTTCCTCATCCCCAGCCGCGGGCTCTTCGGCTACCGCAGCGGCTTCCTCTCCATGACCCAGGGCGAGGGCCTGCTCGGCACCCAGCTCGAGGGCTACCAGCCGCACGTGGGCGAGCTTCGCACCCGCCAGAACGGCTCGCTCGTGGCCATGGAGGCCGGTGAGGCCTTCGCCTACAGCATGTTCAAGCTGCAGGACCGCGGCATGTTCTTCATCGACCCCGGCACAGAGATCTACGTCGGCATGATCCTTGGCGCCAACAACCGCGCAGGCGACCTCGACATCAACCTCAACAAGAACAAGAAGCTCACCAACGTGCGCGCCGCCGGCAGCGACGAGAACATCGTGCTCATCCCGCCCAAGCGCCTGAGCCTGGAAGAGGCACTCGAGTACGTGGGTGACGACGACCTGCTCGAGGTCACCCCCAAGAGCATCCGCCTGCGCAAGCGCGTCCTCGATCCCAACCTGCGCAAGCGCGAGGCCAAGCGGGCGGCCGAGGCGACGGCGGTCTGAGTTTGAGTCCGTCCCCGCTTAGGCGGGGGCGGCGGTCAGCCGGCTTCCGCACCCGTTCGTTCGACGCCTTCCATCTCGATGTCGCCGAAGGCGACCTCCTGGTGCAGGCGTAGCTTGCCCTCCCTCACCAGTTCGAGGGCCCCAGTGAAGTACACCGTCTTCTCGTCCCAGCCGCGGCCCTCCACCAGCTCCTCGAGCAGCCGCCGCCTGCCTGGCAGCAACCAGCCGAGCAGGCGCTGCATGGCCGATGCCAGGCTCAGACGGTCGCGGGCGAACTCGAAGTAGCCCCCCGGCCGCAGCCGGCCGGCCAGCTCGGCCAAGCGCCCGAGCGGGACGCCGAGCGGCCTCACACGCCTTGGGTAGTCGGGCACGGGCGCCCGCGCGGTGAGCAGAAGACGCCGCTCCTCACGCCTCGCCCTGAGCAGCACGATGGCCTCTTCGAGAGCCTCCAGCTCCGCCACGGCGGCGAGCACTTCCTCCAACATGTCATCGTCGTCGACCTCGGCCCGCGGCGGACGAGGCAGCAACAGGCGGGTCTTCAGCTCCACCACCTGGGCCGCGCGTGGCAGCAGCTCGGTCGCCCGTTCGAGGTCGTCGCGCACGAAGGCGTCGAAACGCGCGAGCACAGCGCGCACCACGGCCAGCAGATCGACCTCGAAAGGTTGCAGCCTGCCGCTTCGCAGGGCCTGCGCCAACTCGCCCAGCTCACCCTCGAAGTTCGGCAGCCGCAGCCGCAGGGGTGCGTCGTCCTTGTCGAAGGGTTGGGTGTCGGCCTCGACCACGCCTGTGCTCACTCGCCGAAGGGGTCCGCGCCGTCGGCCACCAGGTGACGGGTGTCGTTCACCCGTTCGATGACCGCGTCACCGCCACGGAACAGCACGTGGCTGACGCCGGTGTGCCTGAGGTAGATGCGCTTGCGCCAGCGCGGGTGCTCCACCCCCAGCAGGCCGCTGAGCAGCATCTGGATGGTGCCGGAGTGGCTCACCGCCACCACGTGCTGCTGGTCGAAGGTGGTGACGGCCTCGGCCAGCCACACCTCCGCCCGCGCACGCAGCTGACGGTAGGACTCGCCTTCTGGCGCAGGCAGCTCGAAGGGGTCCTTCATCCAGGCCAGCCAACGGGGGTCGGCCTCGTTCTCGGCTGTCGTGGTGCCTTCGAAGACGCCGAAGTCCAGCTCCTGCAAGCGCGGGTCGGTGAGCAAGGGGATCTGGGGGAAGGCGATGCGCGCGGTCTCCACGGCGCGTTGCAGCGGACTGGCGATCACCACGTCGACGCCCTGCACCGCCGCCACGTAGGAAGCCAGCTGCCTGGCCTGCTCTCGGCCGAGGGTGGAGAGGGGCACATCGCTCTGGCCTTGGATCCGTCCGGCCGCGTTCCAGTCGGTGATGCCGTGGCGGATCAAGGTCAGCCGTCGCATGTGCTTCGATGCTAACCCGGCGCTCGGCCTCGGTCGTCAGGGGAAGGTCAGGGGTAGGTCAGCCCGCCGGCCAACGGGCCGCTCTCCGGCCCGCCCGGATCCACGCGATCCGGCTCAGGGACGGCCTCCCGACCATGGTAGCGTCGGATCATGCCTACGAACGAGGCCTCCTCCCCCACCGCATCCGAGGCCGCATCTGCACCACCGGGGTCGCCCTCGGCAGGCGAGGGGTTCTCTCTTTACAGCCTGCTCAGGAGGGCGCTCTTCCTCCTCGACGCCGAGACCGCCCACGAGCGGGTCTTCGCCCTGCTTGCCTTCGCCTCCGAGCACCCAGGCGCCCTGCGTCTGATCCGCAGCCTGGCGGCGGTGGACGACCCGCGGCTGCGGGTGCGCGCCTTCGGCCTCGACTTCCCCAACCCCTTCGGCCTGGCTGCAGGCTTCGACAAGGACGGCAGGGCGGCGGCCACGTGGTCGGCGCTCGGCTTCGGTTCGGCGGAGTTGGGCAGCGTCACGGCCATCGCCCAACCGGGCAACCCGCGTCCGCGGCTGCTGCGCTACCCCGAGGCGCGTGCGCTGATCAACCGCATGGGCTTCAACAACCAGGGGGCCGCCACCCTGGCTGGCCGTCTGGCCAAGGCAAGGGCGCGGCCCTGGTGGCCGGACACGCCCGTTGGCGTCAACGTGGGCAAGAGCAGGACCGCCAACCTGGCCGCCGCCACCGACGACTACCGGCTTGGCTTGAGCGCCGTCTGGCCGGTGGCCGACTACCTGGTGCTGAACGTCAGCTCACCCAACACCCCTGGCCTGAGGAGCCTCCAAGAGGCAGGGCCGTTGGCGGAGCTGTTGGCCCTGACCAGGGAGCTCAAGCAGGAGCTCGGGCACAAGCCCACGCTGCTGAAGATCGCCCCCGACCTTGGGCCGGCGCAGCTCGACGAGGTGGTCACGCTGGCGGAACGCTACGGCATGGACGGCCTCATCGCCACCAACACCACCGTGCGTCGGGAGCTGCTCGGGGCGGACCCCGGCGAAGAGGGCGGCCTCTCCGGCGCGCCCCTCGGGCCACTGGCGGCAGAGGTGCTGCGTGCGCTGCGCGCGCGAACCGCCTTGCCCCTGGTCGCGGCGGGCGGCATCGCGGGCCCGCACGACGCCATCGCCCGCCTGGAGGCCGGCGCCACCTTGCTGCAGGCCTACACGGGCTGGATCTACCAAGGTCCCGGCCTACCGAGGAAGCTGCTGCGAGGGCTGCTGCGGTGGCTGGAACAGCAGGGCCACGGCTCGCTGCAGGCCTACCTGGATCGGCGCGACGCCAGCCATGTCCCGCTCCCGCCCACCGCACCAGCCCTCACGGCCGCGACGGGGCCAGCTCAGTCCGCGCCGTCCTGACGCGACCGTTGAGGCACGAGGAAACGCGCCTCGCTCACGCCATGACGAGCGTTGGCGACACGGGCGAGCACGAAGAGCAGGTCGCCAAGGCGGTTCAAGTAGCGTAGGCAGGCCTCGCTGACCGGCTCGCTGTCGGTGAGCCGGACGGTCGAGCGTTCGGCCCTGCGGCAGATCGTGCGCGCCAGTTGCAGCGCGGCACTGGCAGGATGGCCGCCGGGGACGATGAACTGCCGCAAGGGCTCCACTTCCTCCTCGAAGCGGTCGATGAGCGCCTCTAGCTCAGCGACGTCCTCATCGGCAACGGGTTTGAGCACCTTGCGGGCCGTTGCATCCAGCGGCGTGGCCAGGTCGGCGCCCAGATCGAAGAGGGCGAGCTGGGTCTGCGCCAGCACCTTGTCGAGATCGGCGTCGAGCCCGAGGCTACGGGCCATGCCGATGGCAGCGTTGCTCTCGTCCACCGCCCCGTAGGCCTCCACCCGCAGGTCGTCCTTGCGCACCCGCCCTCCACCGAAGAGGCCGGTGCTGCCATCGTCGCCCGTGCGGCTGTAGATCTTCATGGCCCGAGCATAGCCCCGAGCAGGCCTACGGGCCACACGGCGACCGCAGTCCGACGCCCTAAGTCCCGCCCACCTTGCGGCGGGCGGGACCGCCGAGGAAGGCCGGCCGCCTGAGGTCGCGCAGCACCTCGCGGGCTGCGTTGCGCCCCGACGCGCCCATGATGCCCCCGCCCGGATGGGTGCTGGCGCCGGTCAGGTACAAGGAGCGCAACCCTGGCGCACGGTAGGCGTGCCCCCCGAGGAAGGGTCGCAGGGCGAACATCTGGTCGAGGCTCATCTCCAAGTGCATGACGTTGCCGCGGAACAGGCCGAGCTCGCGCTCCAGCCAAAGCGGATGCTGGAACAGCGAGCCCACCACCTTGGCCTTGGTGCCGGGCGCGTAGGGCTCGAAGGCGTCCAGGATGCTGTCGGCCACCTGGTCGGCGATGGCGTCCCAGTGCCGCCCGCCACTGAGCTCATAAGGGAAGTACTGCGCCCACAGCCACAGCACCTCGCCGCCCTCCGGCGCCAGGCTGGGGTCCACCGCCGAGAAGGTCATGGCCACGATGGGTGGGTCGCTGGCCGGCCGGCCGGCGAGGAAGTCGCCGTAGGCCGAGGCGATCTGCGCCCTGTCGCGGCACACGAGCTGCAGGGCGCGCCTCGCTTCGTCATGCGGGTGGGCAGCGTAGCGGATGGGCTCGGAGAGCGCAAGGCGCAGCACGGCGCCGAAGCCGTTGCCTACACGCATGCCGGCGGCAGCCGGGGGCCGGTGCTCGGGCGGCAGCAGGCGACCGAAGGTCTCGAGGGCGTGCGCGCCGGCCAGCACGGCGCGGGCGGTGTAGACCTGACCGGCCACCTCCACCCCGGTGGCCCTGCCCCGCTCGATCAGGATGCGGTCGACCGGTGCGTTCAGGAAGACCCGGCCGCCGTGCGCCTCCACGTGCGCGGCCAAGGCCTGGGTCAGCATGCCGGAGCCGCCGCGGGGCCGGGCCATGCCACCCTCGTGGTAGAGCGGGTGCCACAGCAGGAAGGGGGCGGTCATGGGCTCGCCTGGCGGCGGGCCTGACTGGGCCGCCATCCATACGAGCGGCGCCTTGACCTTCTCCTCGCTGAAGTAGTCGTCGACCAGCTCGCCGTAGGGCTTGAGCACCTTGGGCAGGGCGCGCCGCCAGCCCTGCCGCAGTGGTCGCCCCCGCAGGGCGGCTGCACCGAGGTCGAGCGGGTTGGGGGTGGCGAGGAAGATGTCGCGCACGGTGCGGGCGAAGGGTCGCCACTCGTCGAGGAAGCGGGCGTAGGCCTCGCCTTCGCCTGGGAAGCGCTCCTCGATGCCGCGCACGGTCTCCTCCACCGAGCGGCGGATCAGCAGGTGGTCGCCATCGGGGAAGGGCGCGAAGAACAGGGGGTCGACGTCGATGTAGTCCAGGCCGAAGCGCTCCAGCCCCAGCTCCTCCACCACCGGCGTGTTGCGGATGAGGATGTGGGCGGATCCGCCGAGGTCGAAGCGGTAGCCGGGCACCTGCTCCACCGTGCTCACCGCGCCGCCGGCGATGCTCCTGCGCTCGAACACCCCCACCTTGAGCCCCGCCTGCGCCAGGTAGGCGCTGGCCACCAGGGCGTTGTGGCCGGCGCCGATGGTCAGGACGTCGAAGTCGCTCAAAGGACGACGCTTCCAGGTCGGGTGGCCTTCGGGTGCTGCGCGCCCAGACCCCGCCGCCTCAAGGACGCCCACCGGCTAGCGCGGCCCACATGGCTCTCGGCACGGTGGCCAGCCGCTCCCATGGGCGTAGGTAGGCGCGCCTGTGCAGGTTGTCGTAGCCGTTCTGCCTGAGCTTGTGCAAGATGCCCTCGTAGTTGAGCGCTGCCACCCCGACGGCCACCGAGGCAACGCCGTTGAGCCTTGGGATGCCCTGCCAGCCCTCGCGGTAGAGCGCATGGGCCCGCGCCAGCAGCTCCCCGAGCAGGGCGACGTAGGCCTCGCTGACGCGACCATCCCGCAGCTCGTCCAGGTCGACGCCGTGCTGCGCGCGCAGGTCGGCAGGCAGGTAGCAGCGCCCGAGGCGCAGGTCCTCACCCACATCGCGCAGCACGTTGGTCAGCTGCATGGCCTGGCCAAGCGCGACGGCCTGGTCCAAGGTGGCCTGCCCACCACGGTAGCCGGCCACCGGCGCCACCAGCAGACCCACCACCCCGGCCACCCGGCGGCAGTAGAGCATCAGCTCGTTCATGTCGGCCAGTTCGCAGCGGCCGATGTCGGAGGCCAGGCCCAGGTACAGCTCCTCGAAGGCGGAGAGGGGGACGTCGAAACGCTGCAGCAGCCAGTGCAGACCAGACTCCACGGCGGCGCCGGCCCGCGGGCGGCCGTCGAAGGCGCGGCCGACGCCCTCCCACCAGTCCTCCAGACGCTCGGCGGCCTCGGTCTGGCTCGGCGCCGTGTCCACCGCGTCGTCGCCGCTGCGGCAGACCGCGTAGATCACCGACACCGCCGAGCGGCGATCGCCGAAGAACAGCCTCGAGCCAAGGTAGAAGGTGCTGGAATGGCTGCGGGTCAGGCGTTCGCAGGCGGCGATGGCGAGGGCTGCATCCACGTGCTCGTCCGGCTCAGCCGTGGGTGGGCAAGGGCAGTCGCTGCCCATCCGAGGGCGCTTCCCCTTCGGACAGAGCACCGGGCTGCTGGCGGCCGAAGCGCCCGCGGACATAGTCCTCGAGCATGCGGTTGAAGCCAGGCACGATCTCGGCACCCTGCAGCGTGCCGACGAAGGCGCCGTCGCGGTAGACGGGCGCCCGCGGGCTCTCGCCGCTGCCGGGCAAGGAGATGCCGATGTCGGCGTGCTTGGACTCGCCAGGGCCGTTCACCACGCAGCCCATGACGGCCACCCGCAGCGACTCCACGCCGGGGTAGACCTGCCGCCAGGCGGGCATCTGCGCCTTGAGGTAGGCCTGGATGTCGCGCGCCATCTCCTGGAAGAGGGTGCTGGTGGTGCGGCCGCAGCCCGGGCATGCGCTGACGCTGGGTGCGAAGCGGCGGAGGTCGAGCGCCTGCAGCACCTCCTGGGCGATCTCCACCTCGCGCTCCCGAGGGGCGCCAGGGTCCGGCGTGAGCGAGACGCGCACGGCGCGGGCGTCTTCGGGGTCGGGTTGGCG
>CAYXJZ010000119.1:0-8238 GCA_964465355.1 uncultured bacterium
CGCCTGCCCGGTCAGGGAGAAGAGCCCGCCCCACCACAGCAGGGCGAAGTCGCGGCTGCGCAGCAGCGAGAGACGCGAAGGAGCGTCTGGGACGGCTTCGGGGAGTGGGGGAGCGGCGGCGGCCTGCTCCGCGCCGTCGTGTGGGTCTGTCACACAGCGAGCCTGACGGCTATGCTACTTGAAATGGATGAGACATCTTCAAGTAGACCAGCCTGGCTGCGGATCGAGGACCCGCGCGCCGCCCGGGTGCTCAGCGACGCAGCCTCGCTGCGCTTCCTCGAGCCCTTCCTGGCGCGTGAGCGCAGCGTCGCCCAGGTCGCCGAGGAGATCGGCGCCAGCATGAGCAGCGTGCTGTACCGGGTCCGCCAGTTCCTCGGCCTTGGCCTGCTGGAGCAGACCAACCTGCGGCCACGCAAGGGCCGCGCGATCCGTTCCTACCGCACGGTGGCAGACGGCTTCTTCGTGCCCTTCCAGCACACCTCGGTCACCAGCCAGGAATCGCTGGCCGCGCACGCCTTCCGGCAGTCGCGGGAACGGCTCGACCGCAGCGTTGGTCGCGCCTGGAGCAGGGCCTTCGGCGAGGAGCAGGCCTTGGGCATCCAGATCTTCCGCCACCCCGAGGGCCGCAGCAGCCAGAACATCGCGCCCGACCCAACGCAGCCGGCTGGGGCGCGGGCCTTGAGTCCCTTGCTCGAGTCCGACGCACCGGCCGTGTGGGACTCCTGGAGAGCGGTCCGCCTACGCCAGGAGGACGCCAAGGCCTTGCAGCAGGAACTGGCAAGCCTGCTGCTGCGTTACCGCGAGGCCTCGCCTGGCACGGGCCAGGTCCACTTGGTGCACTTGGCGATCGCGCCGCTAGGCTGAAGGGCCGCGTGCGGCCTCCCGTTCAGCGACCCGCCACCTGCGTCCGCAACGCCGCATCGAAGAACTCCACCACCCGCTGCGCGTAGAGCGCCGGGTCGGCCTCGTAGACGTCGGCGTGCGTGACGCCCGGCACCGTCCACAGATCGGCGCCCGGCGCGGCGGCGCGCAGCGCCATGGCGTGGTCGTAAGGCACCAACTCGTCTGCGGTGCCGTGCACCAACTGCACCGGCATGCCGCCCAGGCGGCCGATCTCCTGCACCGGCTTTGAGGAGGCCACGTCGAAGCCGAAGCGCAGCCGGAACATCAGCCGCGCCGCGGTCCAGAAGGGCATCGGCAGGCCGCTGGTGGAAGGCCACTCGGCGCGGATGATCGGCAGGATCTCGGCGTAGCCGGAGTCGGCCCACAGCGCGCCCACCCTTGGGTCGTCGGCGGCCGCGCCAACGGCGCTGGCGGCCCCCATCGACACGCCGAGCACCCCCACCTGACCGCTTGGCACGCCTTGGGCGATCAGGTAGCTCACCGCCGCGCTCACGTCCTGGCGCTCGAAGTGGCCGAAGGAGAAGCGCCCGTCGCCCGAGGCGCCGTGGCCACGCAGGTCGACCATGACCACCTGGTAGCCGTTGGCCTGCAGGTGGGCCGCCAACTCGGGGAAGGCGCCGCCGAACTCGCGGCTGCGGCTGCTGTCCTTGCCGTGCACCAGCACCACGCCGGCGTCGGAGCCAGGCACAGGCAGGTGCCAGGCGGCCAGTTCCGTGCCGTCAGCTGCGAGCAGGCCGACGTCCTGGTAGGCGCCTCCGTGGAGGCCGGGGTGGTTGCTGGCTTCGAAGCGGCGGTCCGGCCAGGTGAGCCGATCGGCCGCCACGTAGCCCACCGCCAGCCAGGCCGCCACAAGCAGCAACGCCAGCGCAGATAGGGCGATGAGCCAGCGCCGTGAGCGGCGCGCGGTTCGCATGGGCGGATGCTACCGCGCAGGACCGCCGTTATACTCAGTCCCCGGCCCAGGCCACCCCAGGTGGCCCACCGCCCCGAGGTGATACCCATGTCCAACAAGGTGATCCAACTGACCCCCAAGGGTCTGGCCAAGATCCAAGAAGAGCTGCGCTACCTCAAGGAGGAGCGCCGTCAGGAACTCAGCGACTACATGGGCGCCGCCCTTGCCGACGGCGACCTGCGTGAGAACGCCGCCTACGACGAGGCAAGGCTGCTACAGAGCGCCAACGAGACGCGCATCGCCGACCTGGAGGAGATCGTGGCAAGGGCCGTGGTGGTCGAACCGAGCAGCGGCTCCGAGACGGTGGCTCGCCTAGGGGCCAGCTTGCGCCTGCTCGACGACAAGGGCACCGAGCACCTCTACCACCTGGTCGGCTCGCTGGAAGCGGACGTCTTCGACAACCGCATCTCGGACGAGTCCCCCTTCGGCCAGCGGCTGATGGGCCGGCGCGCAGGCGACCAGGTCGAGCAGGGGAAGCGCAGCTACACGGTGGTCGAGGTGGTCTTCGACTAGGCAAGCAGAAGCAGAGAGTCCACATCCGGACCCGGTCTGGCTTTCATGTCCCGGCACTAGCATGGCCTTCCGCCGCCCCGCCCACCAAGGCTGGGGCGATGCACCTGCCCGAGGAGGAGCGTCATGTCCAAGATGATCTTCGTGAACCTGCCGGTGAAGGACCTCGCGGCCTCGACCCACTTCTACGAGGCGATCGGCTGCCAGAAGAACGCCCAGTTCAGCGGCGACAAGGCGTCCAGCATGGTCTGGTCGGACGCCATCACCTTCCAGTTGCTGACGCGCGAGTACTTCGCGACCTTCTCACCCAGGCCCGTCGCAGACGCGCACAAGACCTGTCAGGTGCTGCTCGCCCTGTCGCAGGACAGCCGCAAGGCCGTTGACACCGTCGTCGGCGAAGCCGCGGCGGCCGGCGGCAAGGCCGACGTCCGCGAGCCCCAGGACATGGGCTTCATGTACAACCGCGTCATCGAGGACCCAGACGGCCATGTGCTCGAGATGGCCTGGATGGACCTCGAGGCGGCGATGGCCGGGTAGCCCCGCCGCTCGTCCATCGGCCCGTTCCATGAAGCGATCCCGATGGCATCGGCCCCGCAACCGTCCTGGCCTCTCATCCTTGCCGTCGTAGACTGACCGCGTGACCCGAGCGGCCTTGCTGGCGTTGGTCGTGGTGACCCTTGGCCTGTGGCTGCTCACGCTGCTGCCCGACCGGCGCCCCGACCTTCCCGACACCACCATCGTCCTTCGCGGCGCCAGCGTGGTGTTGCTGCCAGAGGCCGACCCGTCCGCCGTGTGGACCTTCATCGCTCCCGAAGCCCGCTTCGAGCCAGACACCAGTGTCACCGAGCTGCTGGACGTGCAGGACGGCGCCCGCACGGTGGACGGCGTGGTCGACTTCACCCTGCGCGCCGAACGCCTGATCATCGACAGGCGCGACGACCTGGTCGCCAACCGCCTCGACGCCCACCTGGTGGCCGACGGCTGGGACGTGGTCATGAAGGGCCGCGCCGGCCGCAACGTGCTGGTGCGCCAGGACGTCGGCCGCTTCGAGGTGCCGCACGTCGAGATCAGCGGTGACGGCATCGGCGACAGCGTCTACCAGGACATGACCATCAGCTTCGACTTCACCGACTTCCAGGCAGGAGGGCCGGGCACCATCGGCACCTCCGCCTTCATCGCCGAGACCCTGCCACGAGGAGGCCCGTGATCCCCTTGCCCCGCATCCCAGCCATCTCCGCCCTGCTCGCCCTCGCCTTGCTGCTGGCCCCAGTGCTGGCACAGGGCTCGCCAGCCGAACCGGTGGGGGAGAGCGCCCCTGTGGCGGAGCACCGCCTCATCACCATCGACTCCAGCGGCGGCACCCAGAGCGGCAACCTGCGCTTCGGCCCGCTGCGCTACCAGCACCCCGACCCGCAAGGCATCGTCGCCACCGTGTCCACCCTCACCATCCGCGGCGCCCAGGCCGTGCTCAGCGCCCCGGACGAGACCCTCATCGCCCAGGCCCAGGGCCAGCGCGAGGTGCTCTTCGACGGCGGCGTGGTGGTCAGCCGCGGGCGGCTCACCGCCACCGGCAGCCAACTGCACTACGCCGAGGCCACCGGCCTCGGGGTGCTGGAGGGCGAGGCGCGCATCGTCATCGCGCCGGCCAGCGAGGGTGAGCGCGAGGTGGTCATCACCGCCCAGCGCATCACCTTCGACGTGGACACCGACACCAGCGTGAGCGAGGGCGCGGTGGAGCTGGTCAACGGCAACCAGACCGCCAGCGCCGACCGCCTGGAGTACGAGGAGGGCGTCGGCCTCGGCATGCTCTCGGGCAGCTCGCGGCCCGAGGTCACCCGCGCGGCCGACGACGGCGGCCTGTTGCGCATCGAGGCCGACGAGATCCGCGTCCTCACCGACCTCGGCGCCCTCTACGCCCGCGGCGATGTGGTGGTCGAGGACGGCGACATCGTCTCGCGCGGCGACCTGGTCTTCTACGACGACGAGGAGGAGGTGGCCGAGATCATCGGCGACCCCGTCCTGGCCGAGGACCGCTCGGCCGGCATCCGGCTGGAGACCGCGCGCGTGCGGCAGGACGTGCGTTTCCGCGTCATCGAGGCCATGGACACCTCGCTGCCCACCCCCTACACCGCCGACCAGTTCCGGCTGGCGCGCGAGGCCGACGGGGACTGAGGGCGTGGCCCGGGCGTGTGCCCCGGGTGTGGCCCGCGCCAGACCGGCGCGCGGTGGCGCGGCGGTACGGTGCGCGGTGGCGGGGCTGAGCCTTGGCGTCCTGGCAGCAGCCGCGTTGGCCCTGGCCCAGAACCTCCCCACCGTGACGGTGGAGCGCGGTGAGCGCACCATCGTCATCGCCCAGCGCACCGCCGGGGTGGACGGCGCGCGCACCGTGCTGGCCAACCGCAACTGCGAGGAGGGCGTGCTGACCAACGTCTTCTACGGCCCGGTGGCCGGCTGGGTGGAGACGCTGTTCGACGAGACGCGCCTGGTGAGCCAGATCGCCAGGGTGCGGGTGCCGCGGGCGCAGAGCAGCGGCAGGGAAGAGGCAGAGGAAGACGCCCCCGAGGATCAGGAGACCATCGAGCTGTGGGGCGGCGCCCTGAGCTTCGACCGCCCAGGCTGCATCGAGGAGAGCAGGGCGGAGGACGTGCGGCCGGTGGAGCTGCATCAGGGTCGCACCCTGATCCTCGGTAGCCGCTTCTTCCTCGACCGAGGCACCGACATCGCCGAGCTGGACGGTCCGGTGAACCTGGAGCGCAGCGCCGAGGACGGCAGCAGCCTGCAGGTCACCGCCGACCGCTCCACCTTCGATGTCTCCACCGAACGCGCCACGCTGAGCGGCAACGTGGTGGTCACCTCGCAGGAGCGCGTCACGACAGCAGACGAGCTGGTGCTGGACGAGGCGTCGGGTGTGGCGCTGCTGAGCGGCGACCCCGCCGTCAGCCGCCGCGGCGACGACGTGGTGAGTGGGCGGCTGCTGCGTTACGACCTGGAGACCGACGACGTGGTGGTCAGCGGCAACGTCAGCGCCACCTTCGAGGTGGACTTGGGGGACTGAGTTTGTCCCCATCCCTGCGGGATGGGGACAGCTGGCACTTGCCTTCGGCAAGTGCATCCGCCTGCCCTCAGGAACGCTTGGGTAGTTGGACCACCAGCACGCCGCCCCGCAGATGGGCGGTGACCGCCTCGGCCTCCACCGGTCCAGGCAGGCGGAAGGCGCGTTGGAAGGGGCCGCTCGCGCGTTCGGTGAAGACCGGCCGCAGGTCGTCCTCCAAGGGGGGTCGCCTGCCGCCTACGATCAGTTCATCTCCGAGCAGGGCGAGTTCGAGGTCGGCCTGGTCCACCCCCGGCACCTCCAACCGCAGCTGCCATGCCTCGCCCATGTCGAGCAGGTCGGCCTTGGGCAGGTCGGCGCGCTCGGGCAGGTCGCGGGTGTAGAGCGTGTCCACCTGGTCCTTGACCGCGATCAAGGCCTCCAGGTCGTCCCGGGTGGTGTAGGCCTCTAGGTCCATCGGCTGGAGTCTAGCACCGCTCTCCCGGCGCGCTCGCCCCCCAGGCACCCGGCCTGGCCAGGCTGGTACCTTGACCGGATGGAGGCGGCAGCCGTCATCGTCCCCCTGCTGGCTGCGCCCACCGCAGCAGGGAAGACCGCTGCCGCGCTGCGCCTGGCCGAGCGGGCAGAGGGCCGTGGCCTCGAGGTGATCAACGCCGACGCCATGCTGGTGTACCAGGGCATGGACATCGGCACGGCCAAGCCGAGCGCGGACGAGCGCCAACGCGTCCCCCACCACCTCATCGACATCGTCGACCCGGCCGCCGACCAGACCTTCAGCGTGGTGGCCTGGACCGAGGCGGCCGAAGCGGCCATCGCCGAGGTGTTGGCGCGTGGTGGCAAGCCGTTGGTGGTGGGTGGTACCGGCTTCTACCTGGCCGCCCTGACGGACGGGCTGCCCACCACGCCCACCGCCGACCCGGCCGTGCGGGCAGGGTTGGAGGCCGAACTGGTGCAGCGCGGTCTGGCGCCGTTGTCTGCGGAGCTTCAGGCCGCCGCACCGCAAGACGCCCGAGCCAGCCAGGGCAACCCGCGCAGGGTGTTGCGGGCCCTGGAGGTGCTGCGCTCCAGCGGGCGACCGCCGTCGGCCTACCCGAGGCGACCACCGCGCTTCGCCACCCGCAGCTTCGTGGCCCTGCCCACCGTGGCGGCCTTGGCGCCCAGGGTGAGCGCGCGCGTGAGGAACATGGTGGAGAACGGTCTGGTGGAGGAGGTGCGGGGCCTGCTACGGCAGGTGCCCCCCACGGCCACCGCCTGGCAGGCGATCGGCTACAAGGAGATCGCACGCGCCCTGCGCGGCGAGGTCGGGCTGGAGGAGGCCATCCGCGAGGTGGAGGCGGCCACCTTGCGCTACGCCAAACGCCAGCTCACCTGGTTCCGCCGCCGGCCCTCTGCGGCCGAACGTATAAGTGGCGTTCTGGACGACCTAGACGATGCCTTACGCCGCTGGTGGGGGCGGGGCTGAGCCCTCGCCCTCCTCGTCCTTCGGCCCACGGCGGCGGCGATGGAACAGCCCCTTGACCCGCTCGACCAGGGTCTCGCGCTGCACGATCTCCTCGCCCACCTCGTCGGCGTAGGCCTGGAGCAACTCGCGCGCCTTGGCCGAGAGCCGTTGGGGCGTGTCCACCACCACGGTGACGAGCTGGTCGCCCGTCCCCCCATGCCGCAGCCGGGGCATGCCCTTGCCGCGCAGCCGCAGCTCGCTGCCTGAGCGCGTGCCGGCCGGCACCTCCACCGCCTCTGGGCCGTCCAGGGTCGGCACCTCGAAGGAGGAGCCGAGGGCGGCCTGCGCCAGGCCGATCCTCAGGTCGAAGCGCAAGTCGTCGCCGTCACGCCGCAGATGCTCGTGGGGCTGCATTTGCAGGTAGAGGTAGAGGTCGCCCGCCTGCGCGCCGTCCAGGCCGGCGTTGCCCTCGCGCGGGATGCGCAGGCGGTAGCCACCGTCGATGCCCTTCGGCAGGTTCACCTGGACCGTCGATGACTGGTGCACACGGCCCTCGCCGTGGCAGACGGTGCAGGGATCGAGCACCAGCTCGCCACTACCCATGCAGCTACCGCATGTCTGGGTGGTGACCACCGTGCCGAAGAAGGACTGGGCCTGCACCCGGCGCACGCCTGCGCCACCGCAGTCGGCACAGCGCTGCTTGCCGCGGCCGCCCGGCTCGGCGCGGCTGCCATGGCAATGCCCACAGACGCCCAGCCGGTCGACCTGGAGGGGCACGCTGGCGCCCTCGCGGGCCTGTTCGAGGCTGATGGACATCTCGGCTTCCAGGTCCTCGCCCGGCATGCCCTGCTGGGCCTGCCTCCGGCCACCGAAGCCGGCGCCGAACACCGAGGCGAAGACGTCGAAGATGTCGCCATTGAAGGCCGCGCCGCCCTCCACCGAGCCGAAGCGGTCGAATCGTGCGCGCTTCTGCGGGTCGGAGAGCACGGCGTACGCCTCGTTGATCTCCTTGAACTTCTCCTCGGCTTCGGCGTCGCCCGGGTTGCGGTCGGGGTGGTAGCGCAGTGCCAGCTTGCGGTAGGCGTCCTTGATGGTGCGGTCGTCGGCCTCGCGCGGCACGCCAAGGAGCTCGTAGTAGTCGGCCATCGGCGGCAAGTATACGGGAGGCTGGCGACCCCGCGGCGCTGAACGCGCAACATCCCTGCGCGAAGGGCGCGCAAGCTAGTGGAGCGAGGTCGACGTCCATCGCGGACGCGACCCTGCCATGTCCGGAGATGGCGGTCAGCTAGGCAGGCTGCTTCCTCAAGCCCTGCAACAGGCGCGTGGCCTCTTCGGCGCTGATCTCGCCCCGCTCCAACTGACCGAGCACCTCGCTGCGCG
>CAYXJZ010000120.1:0-8153 GCA_964465355.1 uncultured bacterium
GAACTAGGTCAGGAAGGGGTTGTGGATCCGTACGCCTTCGATGACCTGGCCATGGCTCAGGTCCTCGCTGGTGACGAAGTACTCGTTGAGCACCTGGGCGCTGAACACGGCACCCTGCCAGACTTCCGCCAAGGCGCCGTGAGCGATGGCGCGCTTCTCGGGCTCGCTGCGGTCGACCGCGTAGACGAGGACGTTCGTGTCTACGAACGTGGCCACTTGGTTCGCTCCTCGTACAGCTCTTCCCGCGTCCAGGTTCGCCCGGAGCCCTCCTGACCGGCAGGGTGCTGCTCCGTGAAGGCCAGGAATGCGAGGATCCCGCTCTCCTCCTGACCCACACCGGTGTACTCCCCGAGATACGCGCGAACGAGTGCGTTGACCGAGGTGCCATGCACCAAGGCCTTGATCCGCGCCCGCTTGAGCGTCTCGTCTTCGATGGTGAGCGTCAAGTTGGCCACGGGTTCAGTGTGGCACGGGGCCCGTGCCCAGGCCTACTCGATGTCCCCCCGCAAGAAGCGCCAGGTCAGCCACAGGAGGAACACCGCCGTATACGCCGCCACCACCCATACCGCCCTCTCCAGCTGGATGCCGGCGCCGAGCAGGCCGCCGAACTCCGCCCCAGCCCCCATCTCGCCGATGATCTCGCCCACGACGTCGCTGGCAGGCGACCTGGCAGGGGCGTAGACGTTGGCGGTGAAGAAGTAGGCGGGCAGGTCCTCCAGCGTCTGACGCAGGCGGATGGTCTGGAAGAAGACGTTGATGCGGTTGACGGGCTGGAAACCCACCAGGCTGCGGTAGATGCCGTAGAGCGCCTCCAGCAGGCCAGGCAGGAAGAAGACCAGCACCAGGCCGACGACCACGTTGCGCGCCAGGTGCACCATGAGGAAGGCGAAGGCCACCAGCGCGGCGGCGAAGAGCCACTGCAGCAGGTAGAGGCCGATCAGGCTGCCCCATGCGCCGCTGAAGTCGGTGGGCAGGAAGAGCGTGCCGACTGCGCCGAAGACCACACCGAACAGCAGCGCACCGGCCATCAGGACGCCGACGGCCAGCATGGCCACCGCCAGCTTGCCGTAGAGCACCGCCCAACGGGCCGGTTGCGCCACCAGCACGGTCTTCCACATGTGGTGGCCGCGCTCCTCGCCGATGAGCAGGGCGGCGAACAGCGCCACCACGATGATGTAGAAGGGCGGCGAGAGGAAGGCGGGGCCGGTGAGCGCCACCTGGGCGATGCCGAAGGGGGAGGCGATGGCCTGCACCACGTTGTTGACGATGCCTTCCTGGTTCAGGAAGGACTGGCCCATGTTGCTGTTGACCACGGCGCCGATGATCAGCGTCAACGCCGGCAGCAGCAGCCACCACAGCGACGCGAGCAGGTAGCTGCGCCGCTTGCGCAGCAGCTTGAAGACCTCGGCGTCGATGACGTGCAAGAGGGACTTCATTGGGGTCTCCCGTCGCCCCGGACCAGCCGCAGATAGGCACCTTCCAAGTCCTCCGCCTGCCGCCTGGCCTCGGTGACGTTGACGCCGGCTGTCGCCAGCCGGCTGAGCAAGCCGTCCGCTTCGGTAGCAGCTACGCCGACCACGGCGCCCTGTGTCCCCTCGGCTTCAGCTTGGTAGCCCATCTCGCGCAGGGCGGTGAGCAGAGCGGCGCCGTCCGAGGCTTGCAGCCGGAACACCACCTGGGCGGTATCCAAGCGCCGCAGCATCGAGTCCAGCGGCCCGTCGAACACGAGCTTGCCCTTCTCGATGGCCAGGATGCGGTCGACCAGCTTCTCGATCTCGGCCAGGATGTGGCTGCTGATGAGGATGGTCACGCCACTGGCGGCCACCTGGCGCAGGCTCTCGCGGATCTCGGCGATGCCGACGGGGTCGAGGCCGTTGGTCGGCTCGTCGAGCAGCAGCACCTCGGGTGACCACAGCAGGGCCCTGGCCAGGCCGAGGCGCTGACGCATGCCTTGGGAATAGGCGCGCACGCGCTTGCCGGCGGCGCTCTCCATCTTGACGAAGGCAAGCAGGCGATCGATCTCGCTCTCGGGCACATCGCCGTGCAGCTTGGCCGCGTAGCGCAGGTTGTCGCGGCCGCTCATGTACGGGTAGAAGCTTGGCTCCTCGATCATGGTGCCGACCCGGCGCAACACCGGGCTGGGGACGCCATGGCCAAGCACCTTGGCCTCGCCGCCGCTTGGCAGGATGAGGCCGGCCAGCATGCGCAAGGTGGTGGTCTTGCCTGCACCGTTGGGGCCAAGGAAGCCGACGATCTCGCCGCGGCCGATCTCGAAGCTCACCTCGTCCACCGCTGCCACGCGGCCGTAGTGCTTGCTCAGTTGTCGTGCCTGGATGGTGCCCAAGAGGGTCTCCTTCACTCGGTGGTGGGTGAGCGCGTCATCAGGGCGTGCAGCGCGTCGGCCGGTGGCTTGCCATCGTAGATGACCTGGTGCACCTGGTGGGTGACGGGCAGGTCGATGCCGTGTGCCTTGGCATAGGCCTCGGCATGGACCACCGTGAGCAGGCCCTCTGCCGTCAGGCCGGCGGCCAGCAGCTCGGCCACCGGCTCGCCCCTGGCCAGGCGCTCGCCGGCCTGGTGGTTGCGGGAACTGCTGCTGGCGCAGGTGGCCATCAGGTCGCCAAGGCCTGCTAG
Source organism: uncultured bacterium (assembly GCA_964465355.1). Classification (GTDB taxonomy): domain Bacteria; phylum Deinococcota; class Deinococci; order Deinococcales; family Trueperaceae; genus JAABTL01. Next base: position 2,635 of record CAYXJZ010000120.1, read on the forward strand.
GCCGTAGAAGGTGCGCGCCTCGCCACCCAGGTGGGCGCCCAGCCGCACCAGTTCGGCCAGGCCACGGGTGACGAGGGCGGCCTTGGTGTTGTCACCCCAGTCGAGGGCGTCGGACATGCCGGCCGCCAGCGCGATGACGTTCTTGATGGCGCCGCAGGTCTCCACCCCCACCAGGTCGTGCGAGCGGTAGACGCGGAAGCGCGGTTGGCTGAACCAGGCCTGCACCTCGTGGGCCAGTTCAGGGTCGTTGGAGGCCGCCGTGGCAGCAGCAGGCTTGCCTGCCACGATCTCCGCCGCCAGGTTGGGACCGGAGAGGGCGGCCACCGGCACGCCGGGGAAGCGGCGCTCCACCAGCTGGGAGAGTCGGGTGAGCCGGTCGTCGACGAAGCCCTTGGCGCAGCTGACGATCGCCCGCGGCCGGGGCAGGCTGGCAAGCAGCTCGGCGGTGGCCTTCACGGGCACGGCCAGGATCACCCCGTCAGCCTCCCTGACCGCGGCGGCCAGGTCGTCGGTGGGGTGCACCGTGGCGCCGAGATGACCGCCGGCCGCCTCACCGGCCGCCAGCGCCGCCACCCGCACGGGATCGCGCGCCCACAGGCGCACCTGATGGCCGTTCTGGCCGAGCAGCCGGGCGAGGCAGCTGCCCCATGCGCCGGCGCCGAGGACAGCGAGCTGCCGTGGTTCAGTCGATGGCGGCTTCTTGGTCGACGGCTGCGAAGCCACGGGCACTGACGTCTCCGACATGCCCCAAGGCTAACAAGGATGCTAGACTCCCGAGTCGGTGTGGCCGCCACGCAGGATGGACGGAGGCCGCGCCGTTCATGGATCCATACGTGGAGGAAGCATGCCGGTCTACGTCTACAAGAACCTGAAGACCGGGGCCACCTTCGAGGTCGAGCAGCGCATCACCGAAGAGGCCCTCGTCAGCGATCCCGCCACCGGCGACCCGGTCAAGCGGATCATCCAGCCTGTTGGCATCGCCTTCAAGGGCTCGGGCTTCTACGTCAACGACAGCCGCGGCAGCCGCAACAGCGCCGCCGCCAGCAAGCCGACCAAGGAAGGCGAGGGTGCTGCCGCATCCAGTGGCAGCGATGCCGGCGGTTCGGACGCCGTCAAGGCTACGGCCGCATCGGACGCGGGCAAGAGCACCGAAGCAGCCAAGCCGGCCGCCACGGCCAGCAGCACGGCCCCGGCCGGCGGCAGCGCCAGCTGAGCCCCTCGCCCCTGCCTGGCTAGAGACCGTCAGCGCGCCGGCACCCAACGCACCTCGTACAGCACCGGCCACAGCTTGCCGGTGAGCCACCATCTGCCCGTCGCCGGATCGAAGGCCGTGCCGTTGAGCACGGCGTCCGGGTTGAGGCGGACGGCGGCCTCCTGCGGCACCAGGGCGCTGGCGTCGATCACCGCGTCCACCCGCCCGTCCGCCTTGCGGATGCGCACCAGTTCGTTGGTCAGCCACACGTTGGCCATCACGTGCTCGCCGACGCAGCTCAGCTCGTTGAGGCGCTGCACCGGGCGACCGTCGAGGCGCACGTCGAGGCGGCCGAGTAGATCGAAGCTGGCCGGGTCGCGTCGCTGCAGGCTGGAGGAACCGTCCGACATCCACAGCACCTCGCCGTCGAAGCACAGACCCCAGCCCTCGCCCTCGTAGCTGAAGCGACCCACCTCCTCGAAGGAGGCAAGGTCGTAGACCAAGGCGGTCTGCTCCCGGTAGCTGAGCTGGATCAGGCGGTCGTCCACCAGGGCCAGCCCTTCGGCGAAGAAGCGCGCTTCGAGAGGCCGGCTGCGGACCACCGCGCCGTCGTCGATGCTCACCTCGCGCAGGTCTGAGCGGCCGTAGCGGCCGGTGCTCTCGAAGAAGCGTCCGCCATCGAACACGAGTCCCTGGGTGAAGGCGTTGGGGTCGTGCGGCAGCGTGCGGACCACCTCGGGCACCAAGCGCTGCACGCCCTGGCCGCTGCAGGCCGCCAAGAGCAGCAGCGAGGTCAGGACGGCCAGCAGGCGAAGCAGGCGAGCTAGGCCTTGGCTGGGGGGAGGGGCGACGGTCATTGTGGTCGCCCCGAGCCTGGCTGCCCCGACGCCGGTTGCCCCAACCGCACGCTCACCGCGGCCCACAGCGCCTCGGCCAGCGCGTCCTCGGTCTGGTCGGCGTCGAAGACCAGCCAGTGGTCCGGGTCGGCCTCGGCCTGGGCGAGGAAGCCTTGGCGCACCCTTCGGTGGAAGCCGAGGTCGGCGGCCTCGAGCCGGTCAGGCTGGCCACGGTGGGCCACCCGCCTGAGCCCCAGCTCGGGATCGAGGTCGAGCAGCAGGGTGAGGTCGGGCCGTAGCGCCCCGGTCACCTGGGTGTTGACCGCCTCCACCCAGTCCAGGTCGAGGCCACGCCCATGGCCCTGGTAGGCCACCGAGGCGCCGGTGAAGCGGTCGCAGAGCACCGTGCGGCCGGCGGCCAGGGCCGGCTCGATCAGCTCGCTGACGTGCTGGGCGCGGGCAGCAGCGTAGAGCAGGAACTCGGCGGCAGGATCGATGCGCAGGCCGGGGTCGAGCACCACCGCCCGGATCCGGTCGCCGGCCGGCGTGCCGCCTGGTTCGCGGCTGAGCAGCGGTGAGAGGTCGACGGACTCGAGGCGCCTCGCCAGGCGGGCGATCTGGGTCGACTTGCCTGCCCCCTCTGGTCCTTCGAAGACGAGGAAGCGCCCTCGTCGGCCGCCGCCGGTGGCCACGTCGTCCCCCACGACCCCGCGGTCCATCACAGACCCGTGGGCAACAGCACGAACTCGGTGGCCAGCTGGAAGCGCTCGCGCAGTTCCTTGGCCAGCAGGTTCACGCCAACGGTCTCGGTCATGTAGTGACCGGCGAAGAGGGCGTTGATCCCGCGTTCGAAGGGCTCGGGGAAGACCTCGTGCTTCGGCTCGCCGGTGAGGAAGGCGTCGAGGCCAGCCTCGGCGGCGGTCACCACCTCCCAGGCAGCGCCGCCTGAGACGATGCCAAGGCTGCCGACCTCCATCGGTCCACCGGCGTGAACCAGCACCGACTCGCCCAGCTCGCGTTCGACCTGGTCGGCCAGGTCGCGCAGGGCCACCGGGGTGGGGAAGACGCCGCGCACGCCGAGGCCCCGGCCGCCGTTCAGGAAGACGAAGTCCTGCAGCTCGGTGAGCCCGAGGATGCGTGCGAGGCCCCAGTTGTTGCCCACCTCGTGGTGGGCGTCCAGCGGCAGGTGCGAGGTGTAGAGGCTGATGCCGCGCTCGAGCAGGAAGGCGAGGCGGCGCTTGTGCATGCCGGTGACGGCCTTCTCCTTGCCCCAGAAGAGGCCGTGATGGGTGATCAGCATGTCGGCGCCCATGTCGGCGGCCTGCTCGAAGGCGGCCATGGTGGCGTCGACGGCGAAGGCCACCTTGGTCACCTCGTCGCGTCCCTCCACCTGCAGGCCGTTGAGGGAGGAATCTTGATAGGCGGCCGTCTCGAGGTAGTCGTCCAGCCAGCGGACCAGGTCGTCGCGGTGCATGCCTGGAGTCTACGACTCCCGGTCGTGCCCACGATGCCAGGCAGCGGTTCCTGGCTCGTCGGCCACGGCCGGCGCCATGGTCTACAAGCCCTCAGTTGGGGACGATGAGCACCATGCCGGGGAAGATCAGGTCGGGGTGGTTGATGAGGTGGGCGTTGGCGCCGAGGATGTCGGACCACCGCGTGCCATCCCTGTAGAAGAAGACGGCGACCCACGACAGCGAGTCGCCGTCTTGCACCGTGTAGATGCCTCGGGCCCCCGTCAGGCGGGCCACCTCGTTCTGGGCATCCTCCAAGGCGGAGCGCACCGACTCGATCTCGTCGCGCTGCCGCTGGGTCATGTCCTGCAGTCCACTGTGCTCCGCCAACAGCCCCTCGAGCCGTTGGGTCAGCTCGGCTGCCCTTCCTTGCACGGTGCCCAACTGTTCCGCGCTCTGGTCGAGTTCGGCGTCCATCGAGGCCTGACGTGCGAGGAGCTGCTGCTGCTCGGTGAGGAGCTCCTGCCGTTCATCGAGGAGGCCTTGCCGTTCGGCGACGAGGCTCTGTCGCTCCTCGATGAGGTCCTGCCGTTCGGTGATGAGGCTCTGCCGCTCGGCCAGCAGCTCGGCCACCTCGGCGCCCCGTGCGGACAGCTCTTCTTCGAGCCGGTCTCGTTCGTTCGTGATGGCCGCCACCTGGGCGATGGCGAGGTCGCGTTCCCTGCTCAGCTCCTCGACACGCAGGACCGCCTGGCTCAGTTCGTCTGCCAGACCTGTCGCACGGTTCATGGCCTCGTCGCGCTCGGCGGCCAGCCTTCGGATGATCGGCTCGTCTGCTGCGACTTCCTCCGATTCGTCGGCTGACTCCAGCGAGATGGTGCTGATGGCGAGGCCTTGCACCAAGGCCTCCTGGGCAGCTTGCGCCTCGGAGAGCTCGAGTCGGGTCGCCTCGAGGGCGACGAGGCTCTCGGCCAGGTCGGACTGCAGCGTGGCGACCGCCTCCCCACTGTCGGCGAGTTCGGCCTCGAGGGAGACGATCTTGGCCTGCAGCTCCATCTCGCGTTCGGCGGCTTCCATGGTCTCGCTGCGCAGCCGCTCGGCCTCGGCCAATGCCTCGGCCAAGGTCGCCCGCAGTTCGTTGCCGCTTGCTTCGAGTGTCCTGATCTGGGCCGTGAGTGTCTGGTTGGTGGTCTGCAGCTCGCGCTCACGCTGGTTGGGCCCGCAAGCCCCCAACAAGGCGATCAGCGCCACCGGGGCGAGCAGGAGCACAGGACTCTTCGTTGCCACTGCACCACCTCCAAGGTGAGATGCGTCGTCTGGGTTCTCGCTGTGCGATCAGGTTATCACCGGGATCGCATCATGAAGGGCTGTTGGCCGGTGGCCGGGGTCACCGCCCGCAGAGCGCGTCCAGGACGGTGAGGGGGCACCCATCCGTGGCTTGTGCTGAGGCCCATCGGACGGATCTCGAGGTTCCCGCCGTGCTACCCCTTGACACGTCGTCTTCCGGGGGTGTACATTTGCTCTTGCGCTTGCGAAGGCCTACGGGCTGGCGAGCCGAGAACCTTGACAACCCGGTACGTGATCGATCCTGTCGATTCCGAAGTACATAGAACGACCAAATCACTGACTGAAACGGTCTGTCAGACCATAAACCTGACACTGTTTTGGAGAGTTTGATCCTGGCTCAGGATGAACGCTGGCAGTGTGCCTTAGACATGCAAGTCGAACGAAGCACCATGATCCTTCGGGTGAAGGGTGACTGAGTGGCGAACGGGTGAGTAACACGTGGGTGACGTACCTCTAAGTTCGGTATAACCTTGGGAAACTGGGGCTAATCCCGAATGTGCTGCGACCTTTCTGGGGTTTCAGTAAAGATTTATCGCTTAGAGATCGGCCCGCGGTCCATCAGCTAGTTGGTGGGGTAATGGCCTACCAAGGCGACGACGGATAGCCGACCTGAGAGGGTGACCGGCCACAGGGGCACTGAGACACGGGCCCCACTCCTACGGGAGGCAGCAGTTAGGAATCTTCCACAATGGG
>CAYXJZ010000121.1:0-7750 GCA_964465355.1 uncultured bacterium
GCGAGCTGGGTTCAGAACGTCGTGAGACAGTTCGGTCTCTATCCGCTGTGGGCGTAGGAAGATTGAGGAGAGCTGTTCCTAGTACGAGAGGACCGGAATGGACGCACCTCTAGTGTCTCGGCTGTCGCACCAGCGGCATACGTCGGGTAGCTATGTGCGGAACGGATAAGCGCTGAAAGCATCTAAGCGCGAAGCCGACTCCAAGATGAGTCTTCCCATCCCTTAAGGGAGTAAGTCCCCCGGAAGACCACCGGGTTGATAGGCTGGAAGTGTAAGCACCGTGAGGTGTTTAGCTGACCAGTACTAATCGGACGAGGACGTAACCTTTGATGGACTCATCCCCATCTAGGGATGTTCGACCTGCTCGGCTTCCTATCCGTCTGTCACTATCTTGACTCTTCGTGCTCTTGGCGCGGTGGACCCACCCGATCCCATTCCGAACTCGGAAGTTAAGCACCGCAGCGCCGATGATAGTTGGGGGGCAGCTCCCTGCGAAAGTAGGTCAGTGCGAGGGGTTATCTTACGAAGGAGGAGGGTCTGGAGCTGAGCTCCGGGCCTTCTTCCGTACGCGGGAGTAGCTCAGCTGGTAGAGCACTACCTTGCCAAGGTAGATGTCGCCGGTTCGAATCCGGTCTCCCGCTCCATCTCGCGGCCGCCCTCAAGGGCGGCCGCGCTCTTTCATGTGCTCTCGGCGTAAGGTCTTGGCATGATCCGATCGCTCAGGGAAGTGTGGGCGAACGCCTACGTGCGTGTCGCCACAGGACTGCTGGTCCTGGCGGCCATCTTCTGGTTCCTTTCCTTGGCCAGCACCGTGGTGGGGGTCTTCGCCGCTGCCGTCTTCCTCGCCTACCTCTGCAACCCCCTGGTGGTGTGGCTCGAGGGGCGCGGTGCGAGACGCGGCTTCGGTGTGGCGGTGGTCTACCTGGCGCTGCTGCTCTTCCTCTACCTGGTCTACGAGGTGGTGCGAGGCGCCGTGCGCCAGATCATCGAGCCTTCCGACGATGGCCCGGCCCTGGCCGGCGCCATCGTCGAGTGGCTGGAGAGCCTGCCTGAGCGGTTGGACGGCTTGCTGCCGCCCAACCTGCAGGCCTGGTTCGAGGAGCCGCTGCTTGCCTTGCAGTCCTTCGTGCAGGACGGGCTGACGCAGCTGCTGCCCAGCATCGAGGCCTTCGGGGCAGGGCTGTTCCTGACCGTGAGCAGCACCGTGGTGGGCGGCTTCCAGCTCTTCCTCGTCCTGGTGCTGTGGGGCTACTTGCTGGCTTCCTTCCCGCAGTTCTCACGCTGGCTGCTCGAGCTCTTCCCCCGCCCCTACCAGGCCACCATCCGCGACTGGGCAGGCACCCTCGACGAGGCGGTGGGCGGCTTCATCCGCGGTCAGCTCATCATCGCCATCGCGGTCGGCCTGCTGGTATGGCTTGGCCTGGCCCTGCTCGGCCTTCCGCTGTCCGGCTTCATCGGCTTCCTCGCCGCCTTGCTGAACGTGGTGCCCTTCCTCGGCACCATCGTGCCCATCGTGCCGGCCCTGCTGTTGGCCATCGGCGGTGGCTGGTTGCAGGTGCTGCTGGTGCTGGTGGTGTTCTTGGTGGCCAACCAGATCGACAACCACGTCCTCACCCCTCAGATCCTCGGCCGCTCCACCGACCTGCACCCGCTCACGGTGATCATGGTGGTGCTGATCGGCCTTGCCGTCTTCGGGCTGTGGGGGGCCATCCTGGCCGTGCCGGCTGCGGTCTTCCTGCGGGCGCTCTACCTGCGCTACTACAAGCAGAGCCGCCTCTACCGTGAGGGGTAGAGGCGTCTACCGTGAGGGGGTCGAGACGGCTGGCTACCGGCAGGCCGAGGCCGCTCTGCAGGTGGGTTTTGGGACCTAGCGGCTTAGCGCTTCCTGAACCGCCGGCTGCTCCTCGGCCACATGGAGGCGCTGACGGCGCCTAGCCGCAGGGCATGCCCGGCACCCAGCCGCAAGCCGCGGCGCGCGCCAGGGAAGAAGCCCGCGACCGCGCCGAGCAGCAGTGCTGCGCCGACGCTGACCCAGGGGGTCGAGCGCACGAGCCGCCCGAAGCCGCCGATCGGGTCGACGGCGGCCGCCTGCGCGGCCAGGCGCAGCTTGGCCTTGGCAGCCGCCACATCTGCGCTGTCTTGCGGGCGATCCCGGATGGCCAGACGGGCCCTCATGCCGGTCATGTCCTTCGGCGGCGGAAGGCCAGGACGGCGATCCCCAGCAGCAGACCGGTCAGAGCCAAGAGGATCAGCCCGCACCACAGTGCCGCTGCCGCTGGCGAGGTGGACTGCGCCAGCGTCATGTACAGCGACGCCACCAGCATCCCGATCCCTCCCAGCAGCAGTGCGGTGGCCATGCTGGCCACCGCGATGATCACCGCCAGCGAGAGGCCCAGCTTCTGCACGCTGCCGCGCAGTTCCTTGGCCTGGGCCTCCAGCAGCTCCAGCGCCGCGATGAAGATGTCGACGACGCGCGCGAGCACGGCGCTTACTTCTTGCCGAGCAGCCAGCCGACGAGGAAGCCGACGCCGGCGGCGGTCAGGACGGAGGTGAGAGGACGGTCGCTGATGCTGTCCTCGACGGCGCCCACCATCTCCACGCCCTTCTCCTTCACGGCCGCGGCCCCCTCACCGATGCGGGACTTGAGGTCGCGGACTTCCTCTTCCAACTTGCGCCTGGCCTCGGCGGCTACGTCGCCACCCTGATCCACCAGGCTGGCGAGGTCACCACGCAGGGCCCCGAGGTCCTTCTTCAGTGCATCGAACTCTTTCTGTAAGTCACGGTCAGCCATGATCTTGTCTCCTTCGCCGAGCGCACGGCCTGCGGGTTGGGCCCCATGCCCGAACCCTTACCGTGACGCTACGCACCGCCCATAGGCGGCGGCTATCCAAGGTCGAAACTAGCACGTGGACATGAGCAATCCCCTGTTCCCATGAGAAAGGGACGAGCTCAGTCGCTTCGGCTGAGCGCCGGCTGCAACGCCGGCATGACGAGGGAGGGCACCGACCACCACAGCAGGGTGACCGCCAACGTCGCGCCATCGCCGCTGCCGCCGAACCAGCCGATCAGCACCGCGGGGACCGAGACGATCAGGGCCACGAGCAAGACGGTGTCGAAGCGGTGCGCCGGTGCGCCGGTGCGGCCGCTGATGAAGGACACCAACACGCCGCTGGTAGCCGCAGCGCCGATGGCGGCCAGGCCGGCGGTGGGGTCGAGGGCAGGGAGGTAGGGCGACAGCGCCATGGCAGCCAGCAGGCCGACGCCCGCCAGCAGCGAGGCGGGCAGCACATGGGCCATCATCATCGCCCGCGGCGCCACCGGCCAGGCCGGCCAGGGCACGCGCCCTGGTGCGAACTGCGCCGCTGCCCAGGCCATGCCGAGCGCCGGCCACCAGGCCGGGGTGCCCACCACCCCGCCAAGCAAGGCCGCGGCCGTGGACGACAACACCACAACAGACCATAGCCAGGGCAGGTAGGGGTGGGCGCGTGGTCGTCTGACCCAGGCTGACCAGATGGCGGCCGCGGTGGCGCCTTGGCGGCCGGGCGGGGGCAGCCGCCAGCGCGGCCGCCAGGCCATGGGCCGACCATGCAGGCGGTCGCGCAGGCGCGCGGTGGCGAAGGCGTCGTCGTAGGTGGGCATGCTGCCTGAGACCAGCGTCAGCAGACGGCTGGCGGCCATGGCCCTGAGGGTGGCGATGGCCTGGCTCTGGGTGGACACCACCTGTGGCCAAGCCTGCTGCAGGTCGCGCACCGTCATCCAGGCCAAGCCGAGCACCCAGGCGGCCAGCGACAGGCAGACCACCAGGCCGAGCCACAGCGGCGCCGAGCCGAGCAGCGCGCCGCCCAACTGCTCCACACCGAGTTTGGTCTCGAGGACCGCCGAGGCCACCGCAGCCGCAGCAGCGGCAAGGGCAAGCGCGGTCCAAGGCAAGGCAAGGCGACCGCCGCGCACCGCCGAGCGCCAGGCCAGCAGCTGGAAGAGCATGAGCAGCAGCGGTGCCATCAGAGGCGCGAAGCTGGCCGGCCAAGCAAGCCAGCGGCTGGCGAGCAGCGCCCAGGCAAGGCCGAGCAGAGCGGCGAGCACCCAACCGGGGACGAGGCTGCGCAGGGCGGGCCAGCGCAGCACCAGCGCGGGCGCGACCTCGGAGAAGGTGAGCAGCTGCAGGTCGCGACGATCCAAGGCCACCGGGATCACCCTGCTGCGCGCCGCCCGCCAGGCCGCCAGCACCATCACGAGGCTGGCCAGTGCAGGCAGCCAGCGGGCCGCGAAGACCCGCAGGGCCTCTGGTGCCTGGTCGAGGGACTGCCAGCCTGAGAGGGCGAAGACCACACCCCAGCCCACCAGGTAGAGCAGGGTCGACCAGCCGATGCTGCGGCCGACCCAGGTGGTCCAGGCCCGCCTCGCGCGGCCGACGGTGTGATGCCGGATCGCGCGCAGGGCTGCCTTGGGCTGGAGTTCGGCCGAAGCACTCATGGAGGCGAGCCTACCAGAGCGTTCAGCCGGCGCTCAGCCCTCGGCGAAGTGGTCGTACAGCCTGCGCGAGACCGCCGCCAAGGTGCGGCTGGCCTTGCGCTCGTCGGACTCGCCGTGGTTCATCAGCACCACGACGTAGGGTCCCTTGGGCCCGAAGACGATGCCGGCGTCGTTGGTTCGGCCGCCGAGGGTGCCGGTCTTGTGGGCCACCACCGTGCCGGGCGGCAGGTCGTATGGGATGCGGCTGTTGGTCTGGCAGGCCTCGAGGATGGCCATGCCGGTGGCCGTCATGGCCGGGCCGAGCAGCCGACCGGCCTGCAGGTCGGTGAGCATGCCGGCCAGGTCGCGCGGCGTTGCGCGGTTGCCTCGCTCGGCCGAGGCGCCTGGCGGGTCGGCGGGTGGGGCGAAGTCCGGGCTGCGGAACTGGGCCAATGCCTCGTCGTAGCCGGCATCCAGGCTGAGGTCGGTGAGGCTGTAGACCACCTCGCGAACGCTGTGGGGCATGAAGAAGGACGCGTAGCCGCGTGCCTGGATCTCGGCCTCGACCGCCTCCTTGCTGGAGAGCGCCAACACGGCGTCGGTGGCCTGGTTGTCGCTGATGATCATCATCAGCCGCAGCAGGTCGTGCAGGGTGGGCTGCAGCCCGGGGTCGAAGGTCTGCAGCAGGCCGCTGCCCGGCACCCGGTCAGCCTCGGTCTGCGCGATGCGCGCGCTCAGGTCGAGGTCGCCCGCCTCCACCTTGCCGAGCAGGTGGATGAGCATGGGCAGCTTGACCACGCTGGCCAGGGTGAAGGAACGGTCGGCGTGGAGCTGGGCGGCTGGCTCGGGGTCGTCGAGGCGGCGAGCGTACACACCCGTGTGCCCCTCGATGGTCGCCAGCAGCTCGGTCAGGTCGTCGATCAGGCTCATGCTCAGGTCTCCTACTTCCGCATCCTGGGGTCGAGCAGGTCGCGCAGGCCGTCGCCGAAGAGGTTCAGGCCAAGCACGGTGAGCGCCAGGGTGACGCCGGGCAGGGTCGCGATCCACCACTCGGCGCGCAGGTAGGCGCGGCCGCTGGCGATGATGGCGCCCCACTCGGGGGTGGGGGGTTGGGCGCCGAAGCCGATGAAGGACAGCGCGGCGGTGGCCAGGATGGCGGCCGGGAAGCTGAGGGTGGCGCTGACGATGAGCGGCGGCACCACGCCGGGCAGGACGTGACGCCACAGCGTGCGCGGCGTGCGGGCGCCGACGGCCTTGGAGGCCTCGACGAACTCCAGCTCGCGCAGGCTCATGGTCACCCCGCGCACCACGCGGAAGTCGCCTGGGATGCCGCCGACCCCCACGATGATCATGAGGGTGGTCAGGTTCTGCTCGAAGGCGGAGAAGATGGCCAGCGCCAGCAGCAGGCTGGGGAAGGCGATCCAGATCTCCATGAGCTGCTGCAGCACGGTGTCGACCCAGCCGCGGAAGTAGCCGGCGATGAGGCCGAGCAGGGTGCCGCCCACGATGCTGATCAAGACGACGAAGGTGCCGACCTGCAGGCTGATGCGGGCGCCGTAGACCACGCGCGTGAAGAGGTCGCGGCCGAACTCGTCCGTACCGAACCAGTGCTCGGCCGATGGCGGCTGGAAGCGTTGCCGCAGGTTCTGGCGGATGGGGTCGTACTCGGTGAGGTAGGGGGCGAACGCCGCCATGAGCACCACCAGCAGGATGATGACGAGGCCGATGCGGGCGTTGGTCAGCCGCAGCAGGCGACGAAGCAGATGCCAGTTGCCGCGGCGAGGGGCGGTCGCCAGGATCTCAGTCATAGCGGATCCTCGGGTCGATGAGGGTGTAGCCGAGGTCGACCACCAGGTTGGCCAGCACGATGATGGCGGCGGCCAGCAGCACGACGCCCTGCACCACCGGCACGTCGCGCGCGCCAAGGGCCTCGATGGAGAGCCGGCCGACGCCGGGCAGGGCGAAGATCGACTCGGTGATGATGGCGCCGCCCATCAGGCCCGCGAACTGCAGGCCGAGGATGGAGGTGACGGGGATGAGGCCGTTGCGCAGCGCGTGCTTGAGCAGCACGCTGGCCTCGCTCAGGCCCTTGGCGCGGGCGGTGCGCACGAAGTCGAGGCGGATGACCTCCAGCATGGCGCTGCGGGTGTAGCGGGCGATGCCACCAGCGGCCGAGGAGCCGAGGCTGAGGGCGGGGAGGATGTAGTAACGCCAGTCACCGGATCCCGCCACCGGCAGCCAGCCGAGGTGGTAGCCGAAGCCCACCTGCAGCATCAGCCCAAGCCAGAAGCTGGGGATCGAGACCCCGAGCAGCGCCACGGCGATGGTGCCGTAGTCCAGCACGGTGTTCTGGAAGGTGGCTGCCAGCACCCCGGCGATCATGCCTAGGGTGACCGCCACCAGCATGGTGGCGAAGGTGAGGCGCAAGGTCACCGGCAGGCGGCTGACGAGCTCGGAAGATACGGGGCGGTCGCTGCGGTGCGAACGGCCGAAGTCGCCCTGTGCGGCGTTGACGACGAAGCGGAAGTACTGCACCACCACCGGCTGGTCGAGGCCGAGCTGGCGGCGCATCGTCTCGCGCTGCTCCAGGGTGCCGAAGTCACCGTAGCGCACGGAGACGGCGTCGCCTGGGGTCAGCTTGCTGAGCACGAAGACCACCAGCGAGGCCCCGAGCATGACGACGACCATGGAGAGCACGCGCCTGAGGATGTAGCTGCTCATGGGACCTCAAGGACGGGCCTGGGGTTCGAGAACCCCAGACCCGCAGAAGGCGAGGCGATCAGGCCGAACGGCGTGATCGCGCGCTCAGTCCTTGGTGCCGATGTAGACGTCGTGGTACAGCAGGCCGGCGGAGAAGGGGTTGATGATCAGGCCCTCCACCTCGGAGCGCACCAGGTTGTTGGCCTGGGCGGCGTACAGGGGCACCCATGGCGCCTCGTCGAGGATCAGGCGCTGCAGGTCCTGGTAGATGCCGAAGCGGGTGTCGGTGTCGACGGTGGCGTTGCCCAGATCGAGCAGGCGATCGGCCTCGGCGTTGTTGAAGTGGATGCGGTTGGTGGTGGCCAGCGCGCGCGAGTGGAAGAAGTAGGAGAGGATGCCGGCGTCCGACCAGCCGTAGCTGATCAGCAGGCCGTCGTGCTCGCCGCGGTTGGTGCTGCCGAGCAGGGTGGCGGACTCCATCTGCTGGATCTGCATGTCGATGCCGGCATCGGCCAGTTGGGCCTGCACGACCTGGGCCAGGCGCACCCAGGTGGGGGTGTTGTAGGTCCAGACCTCGATGGTCAGCGGCTGGCCGCCC
>CAYXJZ010000122.1:0-7552 GCA_964465355.1 uncultured bacterium
GGAGGCGAGGCGCAGGTCTACGCCTCGCGTTGGGACCTTGGCGACACGACGCTGTGGACGGTGGTGAACCGGGGCGACGACTGGGACGGAGCATGGCTGCGTACAGAGGCGCGCCCTGGCCAACGTTGGGTCGATCTGGCCAGCGGACTCGAGCTGAGCCCTGAGCCGCAGCCCGACGGCTCGGTGACCGTCGGCGGCCTGCTGCAGGCGGGCGGGATCGCTGCGGTGTTCGCGGGTCCGCACAGCGCTCATGACGACAGCCATGCGGTGCCTGGTACGGCGGACGGGTCGGCCGCCGATCAGGACCGCAGCTCCCCGCTGCGCATCACCGAGCGTCGCAGGGGACGCTTGGCGGTGGTGTCCGCCGTCCCCGAAGGCATGGCGCGTGTGGTCGGCGGCCGGCACGAGCTGGAGGTGCGGTACCGGCTGCGGGAGTGCGGCCTGTACGGCGAGACGCCCTTCGTGGACGAGTGGAAGCCGCCACTGGATGCGCACCTGCACCGCGAGGCGCACGCCTTGCGCACGGTGGACCTGCCCGACTTCGCCATCGACCTGCTGGAGGTCTCCAACGCTCGTTACGCCGCCTTCCTGGCGGCCAGCGGCTATGCGCCGACGCGCAGCCAACGGTTCGTGGCCCACTGGCCCGGTGGCCGGCCGGCGCCATGGCAGGCCGAGCAGCCGGTGACGAACGTGGACCTGCAAGACGCTCGTGCCTTCGCCGAGTGGGCCGGCCTGCGGCTCCCCAGCGAGGACGAGTGGCAGTTGGCGGCGGGGCTGGAGGCATGGGGCAGGCGCGGGCCGTTGGTGTGGAACCTGACCGACAGCGAGCACAGCGACGGACGCACACGCTTCGTGATCCTGAAGGGCGGCAGCGAGCACCAGAACCTGCGGTCGTCGTGGTACTTCGATGGCGGCGCTCGGCCTGCCGCATGGAGCGCGAAGCTCATCGCGCTGGCGGGTGGGCTCAGCCGTTCGCCCTGGGTGGGCTTCCGCTGCGCGGCCGACCTGTGAGAGGGGACGCACTTTCTCTCAGGAGCCGGCCATGCGGCAGTTGCAGGATGAAGTCACCATCTTGGTGAGCCAAGCAGCGCGCGGCTCACCGTGGGAGGTGAAACGTCCATGCATACCCACAAGTCCATGCATACCCACGAGAACGGATCATCCGCTGCCCTGCCCTGGTTCGTCTGCATCACCCTGCTGCTGGGTGGCGTCGCGCAGGCCACTGAAGCCGACGTCGCTGACGCCTACCTCGAGACCGCTCCTGGCGTGTCGATCGCCTATCGCACCGAGGGCGATCCGCAGGCAGAGGCCATCGTGATCATCCCCGGGACCAGCCAGCAGCTCAGCGACTGGCCCCAGGCGATGGTCGACGGCTTGGTGGCGGAAGGCTTCTACGTCGTGCGGTTCGACAACCGTGATGTCGGCGGCTCCACCAAGCTGGACGGTGTCGCCGTGCCCAACGACGCCGAGATCGCCGCAGCGCTGGAAGCTGGGCAGCCGGTGCCGAGGCCTTACGACTTCGCCGACCTGGTGGCCGACACGATCGCGCTGATGGACGCCCTTGACATCGACCGGGCCCACGTGGTGGCGATGTCGATGGGCGGCGCCATCGCGCAGTTGCTCGCCTTGGACCACCCCGAGCGCGTCGCCTCGCTGACGCTGATCGCGGCCGACTCCGGCAACCCCGAACTGCCCTTCTTCGCGAACCCGGAGGCCTTCGCCGCCCTGCCGCCGGTACCGCCGATCGACGACTTCGAGGCCTATGTGGCCTATCAGGTCGAGGTGGGCAAGGTGCTGGCGGGATCGGGGTACCCGGCAGAGGAGGCGGTGTTGCGCGCCAACATGGAACGGAGCGTCGCGCGAGGCTTCGACCCCGCCGGGATCCAGAGGCAGGAGTTCGTGTCGCTTGTGGGTCACCTTGAGACCGCCGAGCGGCGTTTCGCCGGCCTGGCGCTGATCGCGGTGCCGACCGTCGTGGTCCAAGGCACGGACGACCCGCTGGTGCCTGTGGCCTCTGCCGAGGACATCGCCGCCATGGTGCCTGGCGCCGAACTGCGGCTGATCCCCGGTCTGGGCCATGACCTGCCCGAGGCCCTGGCCGACGAGTTCGTGGCTGCCGTGTTGGCGGCGGCCCGTGGTGGTGCACGCTAGGTGGAGTTCCCTCCTGGCAGTCTGGCGCGGCCGCATGCGATGCTCGTCGTCGATCGGAGGCCAGCATGTCCGTGTTCAGACGACCCGACCCAAGTGAGGCACCCGAGTGGATGTCCGGCTACATCGGACAGACCGAGGGAAGCGACGCGAGGTCGCTCCTGGAGCAGCAGGCCAGTGAGACGATCGCCTTCTTCCGGCGCGTGACGGAGGCAGGGTCGCAGCAGCGCTACGCCCCTGACAAGTGGAGCATCCGCCAGGTGCTCAACCACGTCAGCGACACCGAGCGGGTCTTCGCCTACCGCGCCATGTGGTTCGCGCGCGAGCTGGGCAAGGAGCTGCCCGGGATGGATCAGGACATCGCCGCGGCCGCGGCAGCCGCTGATCGCCTGCCGTGGGCGGAGCACCTCGCCGACTTCGCGGCGGTGCGCGGGGCCACCCTGACCCTGTTCCGTCAACTGCCGGAGGAGGCCTGGGATCGTGGAGGCCTGTCCAGCGGTCACCCCGTCACCGTGCGGGCCCTCGCCTTCGTCATCGTGGGTCATCTCGCCCACCACCTGAAGGTGCTGGAGGAGCGGTACGGGTTGTGAGGCGGGTGGCCGCATGGTCGGTGCTCGCGAGATGAGCCTGGCCTTCGACCTTGGCCGCTCGACCGAAGTCCTGCGGCGCACGCCGGCAACCCTGCAGGCCTTGCTCGGCGGCCTCGATCCGTTCTGGACGCAAGCCAACGAAGGCCCTGACACCTTCAGCCCCTTCGACGTGGTCGGCCACCTCATCGACGCCGAGGAGACCAACTGGCTTCCGCGCGCCCGCGTCATCTTGGCGCAGGATCCGGCGGCCGTCTTCGAGCCCTTCGACCGCTTCCGCCACAGGACACGCAACGTCGGCCGCTCCTTGCCGGCGTTGCTGGGCGAGTTCGCCCATCTGCGCGCCGCCAACCTCGGTGAGCTGGCCTCTTGGCGCTTGAGCGATGAGCAACTGGGCCAGGCGGCGGATCATCCCGACCTCGGCCGGGTCAGCCTTCGGCAGCTCTTGGCCACCTGGGTGGTGCACGACCTTGGCCATCTGGCCCAGGTGGCCAGGGTGATGGCGAAGCAGTACAAGGAGGAGATCGGACCTTGGGCGGCCTTCTTGCCGGTGGTCACCGACCGTTCATAGGGCCGGCACCGTCCTCGGCTACCTCCCGCCGGTCACGTCGACGAAGGCGCCGGTGGTGAAGGAGGCCTCCTCCGATAGCAGCCAGAGGATGGCGCGCGCGACCTCCTCTGCGCTGCCGCCACGGCGCATGGGCACGAAGGCCTTGACCCGGTCGACACGGCCTGGCTCGCCGCCGCTGGCGTGCATCTCGGTGTAGATGAAACCCGGCCTCACGGCATTCACCCTGATGCCCTCGGTGGCGACCTCCTGTGCCAGGCCGACGGTGAAGGTGTCGATGGCGCCCTTCGAAGCGGCGTAGTCGACGTACTCGTCGGGGGAGCCGCTGCGGGCGGCGGCAGAGGAGACGTTGACGATGGCCCCGCCGCGACCGCCATGCTTCGTCGACATGCGTCGCACGGCTTCCCGTGCGCATAGGAAGGCGCCGATCACGTTGGTGGCCAGCACCCGCTGCAGGCGGGCGGCGTCCATGCTCTCCAGGCGCATCTGGGTCTCGAGGATGCCGGCGTTGTTGACCAGGGCCTTGAGCGGTCCGAGATCCCGGTCGCAGGTCTCGAACAGGCGCAGGACCTCGGCCTCGTCCGAGACGTCTGCTGCCACGGCGATGGCTCGTCCGTCGGCGCTCCTGATGTCGTCGACCAGACGATGGGCGGCCTGATGGTCTTGGCGGTAGTTGACGCAGACGGCGTAGCCGCGTTGGGCGGCCAGCCGGGCGGTGGCGGCACCGATGCCGCGGCCACCGCCCGTGACGAGGACGACGGGTTGGGGTGAATCGCTCATGTCCGAGTCGGAGTCTACGATTCGGCGTTGGCGGCACAGCCGCGCGCCGCGGACCCGGGAGAGGCCTGCCGCCTAGCTCTGCTGGGACTTGACCAGGTCGACGAGCTGATCGAGCGCAGCGCCCCAGCCCTCGAAGAAGCCCATCTCCTCGTGCTTCTTGCGGCTTTCCACCTTGCTGTGGATGGCGGTGGCGCTGTACTGGGTGCCGCTGCCCTTTGGCTCCATGCGGATGACGGCGGTGAAGTGGCCGATCCCGGCATCGGCACGGGAAGGGCGGAAGCCCGGTTCGAGGGCGCTGGTCCAGACTAGCTTGCGGCCCTCCACCACCTCGAGGTAGCAGCCGGCCCCCTGGTCGATCTCCTGACCTTCCGGGGAGCGCATGACCACGCGGAAGATGCCGCCGGGACGCAGATCGATCTCAGCGCTCGCGGTGCTCCATGGCTGAGGGGTGAACCACTTGACCAGCAGGTCGGGCGTGGTCCAGGCGCGCCAGACCAGCTCGGTCGGCACGTCGATGTAGCGCTCGAGGACCAGGTCGAGCTCTGGGTCGGCGGGGTGGTCGAGAACTCGGGTCATCGTGGAGCCTCCTTGAGGTCGAGCAGGACTTCGTCGAGTTGGTCTAGGCGGCGTTCCCAGAGGGCCCGGCGCGAGGACATCCAGTCTTCCGCCGCCTTCAGCGGCCGTGGGGCCAGTTCGTAGACGCGGACCCGGCCGGTCTTGCGGGAGTGCACCAAGCCGATCGTCTCCAGCAGGTTCATGTGCTGGGTGAAGGAGGGGAGGGCCATGTCGAATGGCTTGGCCAGCTCGCTGGTGGACGTGGGGCCGCGGCTGAGGCGTTCGACCACGGCGAAGCGGGTGGGGTCGGCGAGCGCCTGGAAGA
Source organism: uncultured bacterium (assembly GCA_964465355.1). GTDB lineage: Bacteria > Deinococcota > Deinococci > Deinococcales > Trueperaceae > JAABTL01. The sequence continues at coordinate 4,964 of CAYXJZ010000122.1, forward strand.
CCTCGGTCAGCGGGGGCGAACGGTTAGTCATGGACCTAAGTATAGGGTGCTGCGATGGTTAGGTCAAGGCCTAATCATGACGCGGGCGCTGCGTCTTCGTCTTGACAGATTCCCATATAGGAATATATCTTGAACCATGCCCCGCGCAGCCACCACGGCCGATGCCTTCAACGCCATCGCCGAGCCCCAACGCCGCCGCATCCTTGGTCTGCTCAGGGATGGGGAGCGTCCGGTGGGCGATGTGGTGCGCGCCTTGCGCATCGCCCAGCCCAGCGTCTCGAAGCATCTGCGGGTGCTGCGCGAGGTGGGGCTGGTGCGGGTGCGTGGGGTGGGGCGGCAGCGGCTCTATGGCCTCGACGCCCGCGGCCTGCGGTCGGTGCACGAGTGGGTGGGCGGTTTCGAGCCCTTCTGGACGCAGAGCCTCGACCGCTTGGAGGGTTACGTGAAGGAACTCATGCAGAAGGAGAGGAACGATGACAACGAGGGATGAGACGACGGGTGATCGCGAGATCATCATCTCGAGACTGGTGGAAGGGCCGAGGCGGTTGGTGTTCGAGGCCTTCACCGACGCCGAACACCTCGATCGCTGGTGGGGACCGACAGGCTTCCGCAACAGCACGAGCGCCTTCGAGTTCCGCGTCGGGGGCGCCTGGGTCTATGTCATGCACGGACCGGACGGCACCGACTACCAGAACCGCGTGGATTGGCTGGAGATCGTCCCGCCGGAGCGCCTGCGCTACCGCCTAGGGGAGCGTGAGGACGACCCCAAGGCCTTCGAGAGCACCATCACACTGGAGGACCGTGGCGAGACCACCATGCTGACCATGCGCATGCTGTTCCCCAGCAAGCAGCAACGCGACTTCGTGATCGAGCACTACGGCGCCATCGAGGGCGGCGAGCAGACGCTGGGCAGGTTGGCGGCCTACGTGGTGGAAGAGATGGGAGGACCGTCGTGAGCAAGGTGTTCTTCAGCGTGACGATGTCGCTTGACGGCTTCGTGGCCCCGGAGTGGGAGAGCGACGAGCAGTGGATGCGCCAATGGTCGCAGCTGCAGGCTTACGTGTTCGAGCAGGCCTTCTTCCGGCGCAACCTCGGCTTCGGCGAAGGTGGGGAGACGGGCCTGGACAACCGCGTGCTCGAGGAGGTCTTCCAGCGCACCGGCGCCAGCATCCTCGGCAAGCGCATGTTCGACGCCGGCGAGCACTCCTGGCCGGAGGAGGCGCCTTTCCATTCGCCGGTGTTCGTGGTGACCAAGCAAAGGCGTGAGCCCTGGGAGCGTCCAGGCGGAACCGTGTTCCACTTCGTCAACGACGGCATCGAGAGCGCCCTGCGCCAGGCCAAGGAAGCCGCAGGCGGCAAGGACGTTCGCATCGGGGGCGGCGCCAACCTCATCCAGCAGTACCTGCGGGCCGGCCTGGTCGACGAGTTCCACATCGCCCTCTCGCCCATGTTGATGGGCGCCGGCCGGCGGCTCTTCGAGCGCATCGATCCCGACGCGCTGGGGCTGGAGGTGGTGGAGGCGGTGCACTCGCCCAGGGTGATGCATCTGCGGTACGCGGTGCGGAAGCGCACCGGTTGATCGCCAGCACCGAGAGCGGCTGATCGCGAGGACCGTCGAGAGGCGCTCGTTGCTAGAGTGGAAGGACCTCGATGAGACCCCGCCTGAGCGTCATCACCCTTGCCGTGGCCGACCTGCCAGGAGGCGAAGGGGCATGAGCCTCGCCGCGCTGACACCCGACCAGGCCGGCCGCTTCGCCGACATCGCCCTCGGCCACGTCAGGCGTGCGTACCCGAGCTACATCGCCCACGTCGTGTCGGGCCCGCCGCCTGCCCTGACCCCGAGCGAGCTGCACCCCGTCTTCTACGGCAGCTTCGACTGGCACTCCTGCGTTCATGGTTACTGGCTGCTGGCGCGGCTGCTGCGTCGCTACCCCGACCTACCGGTGGCGGTGCGTATCTGGTCCCTGTTCGACGAGCAGTTGCGGCCGGAGAAGGTGGAGGTGGAGCGCGCCTACTTCGACGAGCCGGGCAGGCGGGGTTTCGAGCGGCCCTATGGCTGGGCATGGTTGCTCAAGTTGGCGGTGGAGTTGAGAGGGCTGGCCGATGACCGCTGGTCGCAGGCCCTGTCGCCCTTGGCCGAGCGGATCGCCGAGGGATTCCGCAGCTTCCTGCCGGTGGCCACCTACCCGATCCGGACGGGCACGCACGGGAACACCGCCTTCGCCCTGCGCCTCGCCGCCGACTACGCAGAGGCCACCAGCGACGCGGCCTTGACCGAACTGCTGCGGACCACGGCGTTGCGCTGGTACGCGGCCGACGCCGACTGTCCTGCCTGGGGCGAGCCGAGCGGCAGCGACTTCCTTTCGCCCACCCTGATGGAGGCCGAGTGCATGCGTCGGCTGTTGTCGGCCGAGTCCTTCCTGTCCTGGCTCGAGCGCTTCCTGCCGCGCATCAGCCGCAGAGAACCAGCTACCCTGTTCGAGCCTGCCACCGTGAGCGACCGCAGCGACGGCCAGATCGCCCATCTCGATGGGCTGAACCTCAGCCGCGCCTGGTGCTGGCGGTCGTTGGCCAGCGCCTTGCCGCAGG
>CAYXJZ010000123.1:0-7525 GCA_964465355.1 uncultured bacterium
AGGTAGGGCAGGAGGGGCAGCTCGTCGAGCCGGTCGATGAGGTGGCTACGCAGATCCATGCGGCTGCTGGTCCCGTTCGCCAGCTCCCGGAATGCGTCCAACTCAGCGACCAGGCCTAGGCCTGGATCGGCGTCCATGTGCCATTAGCTTGCCACGCCAGGGGCGGCAAGGGAAGGTGTGCCCGGTCACCGAGGTAGACGCGGGTTCTCCGCCTGTCCTGGAAGGGCCGACTGGCCGGTGGCCGTCAGCCCTCCTGCGGCACCCGGAAGGGGAGGTAGCGCGGTTCCCAGAAGCGCAGCCGCACGTAGTCGAGCAGGGCGTCCTCTTCCAGACCGGTCAGTGCCTGCTCGGTGGCGACACCGCCGTCCACGGCTGCTTGGATGACGGCGGTGGCCACCTTCAGGCTCACGTCGCGCATGTCGGAGACCGGGGGGTAGACGAGGCCGGGGTGGTGCGCGGCGGTGTAGTCGGCCAAGGCGGCGGCTGCGGCCAGCACCATGCCGTCGGTGACCTCGCTGGCGCGCGCCAGCACCGTGCCGAAGCCCAGACCGGGGAAGACGAAGGCGTTGTTGCCCTGACCGATGGTGAAGCGCTGCCCAGCCAGCTCCACCGCGTCGAAGGGGCTGCCGGTGGCGACCAACGCCTTGCCGTCGGTCCAGCGCAACACATCGGCGGGGTAGGCCTCTGCGTTGTCGGTGGGGTTGGAGAGTGGGAACACCACCGGGCGGTCGGTGTGGGCGGCCACGGTCTCCACCAGTGTCTGGTCGAAGGAGCCGGTCTGGCCGGAGAGCCCGATCAGCACCGTGGCCTTCAGGCCGCGGGCGGTCTCGAGCAGGCCGGGGGTGCCGCCATCCTGCGCCCATGGCAGGACCCGGTCGGCGCTCTGGGCATAGGGGCGCTTGTAGGGCTCCAACTCGCGCCCGTCGTGCAGGACGCCGCGCGAGTCGAGCACCGCCACCCTCGCCAGCGCCTCGTCGGCCGGCAGACCCTCCTGCTTCATGCCCTCGATCAGCGCCCAGGCGACGCCGATGCCACCGGCGCCAGCACCCGAGATGACGATGCGTTGGTCGCTCAGCCGCTCTCCCTTGAGCCGACAGGCGGAGAGCAGGCCGGCCAAGGCCACGGCGCCCGTGCCCTGGATGTCGTCGTTGAAGGACGGCAGCTCATGTCGGTAGCGCTCGAGGATCTCGAAGGCGGTGTCCTTCGACAGGTCCTCCCACTGCAGCACGGCCTTGGGGTAGCGCTGGCGCATGGCCTCGACGAAGCGATCGACCACCGCCAGGTAGGCCTCGCCCCGCAGCCTCGGCGCGTCGACGCCGAGGTAGAGCGGCTCTGCCCGCAGGCTGTGGCGGTCGGTGCCGACGTCGAGCACCACCGGCAGTGTCTTGTCTGGACCGATGCCGCCGGCGGCCGTGTAGATCGCCAGCTTGCCGATGCAGATGGCCAGGCCGCCCCAGCCCTGGTCGCCGATGCCGAGGATGGCGGAGGCGTCGGTGGCGACGACCATGCGCACGTCGTCGAGCGGCACGTTGCGCAGCACCTCCTCGGCGCGCCCGGCGTTGTCTTCGGTCAGGGTGATGCCCCTAGGCACGTGGTAGATGGCCGAGAAGCGCCGAACCGCCTGGCCGACGGTCGGTGTGTAGATGATCGGCAGCACCTGTTCGAGATGCTTGGCCACGAAGGCGTAGAACAGCACCTCGTTGCGGTCCTGCATCTGCCGCAGGTAGACGTGGCGGTCCAAGGGCTGCTCGATGACCTGGTAGATGGCCTCCACCCGGGCGAGTTGCGCCTCCATGTCCTCGATGCGCGGCGGCAGCAGGCCGGCGAGGCCGAGGCGGTCGCGCTCATCTCGGGTGAAGGCCGTTCCCTTGTTGAGCAGGGGTAGGCCTAACAGTTGGAAGCCGAAGACGAAGGGCTCGATGAAAGGGCTCTGGTCCTCGGCGCGACGAACGTCGTAGAAACGGCTCAACGGCATGGGGGCTCCTGGCAGCGAACGTATCGCGTTGGGAACGATGGTACGCCGAGCAGGGCGCCCTGACCCGCCAACCGGAGGCCATTCCCTACACGGCGGCCGCCTGCCGGGGCCGGCTGCGCTCAGACCAAGAGGCCGCGACCCGCCACAGGCAGCACTTCCACGACCTGCCCGTCACGGACCAGCACCATCTCGTCGAAGAGGTTCACCACCGGGCAGACGTGGTTCATCAGCACCCTGACCTTCTGGCCCACCCGCAGTGCCTCGACGCCATCCCCTTCGACCACGCCGTGCTCCTCCGACAGCCTGCTGACCTGCAGGCCGTGGTCGACCAGCAGGCCGTGACCGGCCTGGCCGCGGCGGCGGTCGCTGGTGAGCGACTTGCTGCCGGCATCGAGGATGGCGCGGCCAGGCTGCACGCTGACCACGGTCGCCAGCACGTGGGCCGCCGCCTGCTCCACGCCGCCTGCCCACATGGCCTGCTGCAGGTCGAGGAAGGCGTAGGTGCCTGGACGGACCTCGGTGATGCCCGGCTGCAACGGCACGCCGGCCAGCAGGCTGGGGGTGCTGCCCATGGAGCAGACCGGTGGTGCGTCGAAGAGCTCTCGGCAACGGTCCAGCACCGCCACCAGTTCGGCCTGGGCACGGCGATGGCCCTCCAGCATGGCCTCTGGCTCCTCCAGCTCGTAGGTGTAGCCCTCGTAGCTGTAGAGCCCGCGGGCCTGCAGGCCAGGCAGCTCGCGCACGCGCTGCAGCAAGCCAGGCACCGCCTCTGGCGCGGCCCCGCCGCGGCGGGCGCCGGTGTCCACCTCGATCATGACCTCGAGCCGCCTTGCCTGGCCGGCGGCAGCTGCTGAGAGCACCTCGAGCTGCGCAGGGTGGTCGGCGCCGATGGCGAAGCGCAAGCGCTGGGCCAGCGAGGTGGCACGCCTTGCCTTGTCGGCACCGGCCACCGTGTTGGGCATGAAGAGATCGTCCAGGCCGGCCTCGGCCATGAGCTCGGCCTCACCCAGCTTGGCCACGCACAGGCCACGCGCACCGAGCTCCAACTGGGCACGGGCGAAGCGCGGGCTCTTGTGGGTCTTGGTGTGGGGGCGCAGGTCGACGCCCTGCTCGTCGGCATAGGCCTGGCCATGGCGCAGGTTGGCGTCGACGCGGTCGAGGTCGACCAGCAGCGCGGGCGTTGGCAGATCGGGGATGGGCATTTGGGTTCGGCTCACGACATGCGACGATAGCGCCTGGAGGTGCGGGGTGTTGGCGACGGCGGGTCGGCAGCCGAGGATCCCTAGGCAGGATGCCTGAAGGTCGTGCGTCGACCAGGCCCCGCCGTGGCATCGTCGATGCCGTGGCCGACGTGGCCATCGTCCTGGCGCTGGCGGTGGCCCTCGCTCAGGCCTACGCCCTGCTGCACGAGGCCGGTCACGCCTTGGCTGCGCTCAGCGTCGGTGTGTCGGTGGTGGGCTTCGACGCCTGGCTGGTCGGCCGCCCGTCCGTCCGCCTGGCGGGTGAGTTGAGCGGCGTGCGTGGCGCCTGGATCAGCCTTGGTGGGGTGCTGCTCCCTTGGCTGGCCTGGGTGGTGGCCTTCTCGGCCGTTCGGCCAAGCCGACCCCTGCCGCGGCTGGCCAGCCTGATCGGCACCTTCCTGGTCGCCGCCACCTTGCTGCCTTGGCTGCTGTTCCCGCTGCTCGGGCTGCGGCCGCCTGGCGACGACGTGACGCTCTTCCTGCAGCGTTCCGCCGTGCGGCCGGCCTGGGTCTCGGGCATGGCGGCCTTGCTGCTGGTGACCGTGCTGCTGCTCGGCATGCGGGCGCTGGGCGGGCCGAGGCGCCTGTGGTCCGGCTTCCGGACTGGTGCCGGCCTCGGCGCCAAGCCGCGGGCGTGGTTGGCCGTCGGCCTCGCCTTGGTCGGCCTGCTGCTGCTCAGCGAGGCGGCATCCCGCCTTGGCGGCGCGCCTGAGGGCATCTTCCCGCCGGCCGGCTTCACCTTGGCGGCCGATGTCTCCTTGGCCGGCGGCCTGAGGGACGACCACCTGCTGGGCGAAGAGGCCATGGCCCCCCATCGGCTGGAGGTGTGGGTGGCGGTGACCGGTGTGGAGCGTGGGCCGCTGGTCGTCGAGGTGCTGCGCCCGGACGGCAGCCGCCTGCCTGTGCTTGCGGTGCCGGAGTCCGCCACCGGCCTAGGCCGCATGACGGCGCGCCTACCGCTCAGCGAGCTGCCTGCCGGCCGCTGGTCGCTGCAGGCCACCGCCGTGACGGCGAGGGAAGGCAGGATGGTGGTGGCCTGGCGATCGCTGCCTGGTCGCTGAGCTTCGGTGAGGTGCAACGCGCCAAGGCCAACGCGCTGCGGTGGTCGTGTGGTCCCATCGTCTTGCCTGCGGCCGGTCGGGTAGGCTTGGCAGGATCGTCGAGCTTGGAGGAAGGACGCCTTGGTGCCGCTGCAGGACGACATCGAACTCGGTCGTATGGTCGGCGCCTCTGACGAGGTGCTGCGCCGGGCCCTCGGCACCTTGCGCGACGTGTTGGTGGTGGTCGACGCCGACATGAAGGTGAGCTACGTCAGCCCCAGCCTGCGTGAGGTGGTCGGCTTTGAGCCCGAAGAGGCGCTCGGCTGGGACATCACCCGCTTTGTGCACCCAGAGGAGCACGAGATCGCAAGGGCCCACATCGCCGAGCGCTTCCGCGAGCAGGACGGCGGCACCCTCACCCACCGCACGCTGCACAAGGACGGGCGCGTTCGTTACTTCGAGTCCATGATCCACGTCCTGGAAGCCGACGGCGAGTTCCTCGGTGTGGTCTTCAACGCCCGGGATGTCACCGACCGCATCAACGAGCGCCGCGACCTCGAACAGGAGGTCGCCTTCAACCGGGCCTTGGTGGCGACGACCAACGAGCTGCTCCGCGGGCGACTGGACGAGGGTTTCTACCAGAAAGCGCTCGAGCGGGCCTTGGAGCTGGTGCCAGACGCCCAGGGCGGCAGCATGCAGCTGCGCGACGAAGATGACGACGCCAGCTACGGCTTCGTGGCCGCCGTGGGCTTCGACATGAAGACCCTGCGCGACATCAGGATGCGGCTGGATGAGCTGGGCAGGGCGACGCCGCCCCAGGTGCAGCGCATGAGCTCCTTCGACATCATCGAGCCGCTGTCCCCCGAGTTGATGGAAGCCTTCGAGCGCGAAGGCCGGCTGCACGAGATCAAGATGACCCTGTCGGTGCCCATCGTGGTGAACGGGGTGCTGCGCGGCTACCTCAACCTCGACAACTTCGAGCACCATGACGCCTTCGACGATCGCGCCCAGGCCATCGCAGAGGCCCTCGCCGCCCAGGTCGGCGTGGCCCTGCAGCGGCTGACGCTCGAGCACGACCTGAACCAGGAGCGAGCGCGCTACGAGCTGCTGGCCAGCCACGACGCCCTGACCGGCCTGCCCAACCGCCGGCTGTTCCAGGACCGGCTCGACCTGGCCTTGAGCAGGGCGCAGCGGCGCGACAAGCGGGTCGCTCTGTTGTTCATCGACCTCGACGGCTTCAAGGCCGTCAACGACAGCTACGGTCACGACATCGGCGACGAACTGCTGTCGGCCTTGGCGGCCAGGCTGCAGGAGACGGTGCGCGGCGAGGACACCGTCGCGCGCTTCGGCGGCGACGAGTTCATCGTGTTGCTGTCGGAGATCGCCGACGTCGGCGACGCGGTGGCCGTGGCGGAGAAGTTGTTGCTGCGTCTGCGAGCGCCCTTCGACTTGCGTGGCCAGGACGTGCGCGTCGGCGCCAGTGTCGGTGTTGCCGTGTTCCCCGACCATGCCGTCGACAGTGGCGGCCTGATGAAGTCGGCCGACACGGCCATGTACAGGGTGAAGGCGACCGGCGCTGGCGGGGTGGCCTCGGCCGCCGACTGAGGCGGCTGGACCAGGCTGCCGGTTGACCGAGTGGTACATGATTGGTACGTTCTATGGTGTCGTCACAGGACCAGCCGGTCGGCGCCACGCGGTGGCCTCGCTCCGGCAGCCCGTTCACCAGGAGGTAGGCATGATCCGCGTCGTACGCGCCTTGACCGTCTCGTTGGCCGCGCTGTTCCTCAGCGCTTCCCTGGCCCAGACCACCCTCAACTTCTGGAGTTGGCGCACCGAGGACGTCGCTGCCTATGAGCAGTTCATCTCCGTCTTCGAGGCGGACAACCCCGACATCCGCGTCGTCTTCACCCCCTACTTGAACACCGAGTACAACACCATCGTGGCCACCGCGCTGCAAGGCGGCGGCGGGCCGGACATCGTCCACCTGCGCGCCTACGGCGGCATCGAGGCCTTGGCCGAGGCCGGTCTGCTCGTGCGCTTGGACGGCACCGTGGCCGCCCTCGAAGGCTTCGACCCCAACATCCTGCTCGGCGCCACCAACCGTAGCGATGGTGGCGTCTACGGCGTGCCCTTCGCGCTGCAGACGGTGCAGGTGCTCTACAACCAGGACGTCTTCGAGCGCCTCGGCCTGAGCGAGCCGGGCACCTGGGCCGAACTCATCGAGGTCGCCGAGGCCATCCAGGCCTCCGGCATCGACGCCTTCGCCAACGGCACAGGCGAGCCATGGATGAACGAGACGCTGTTCGGCGGCGTGGCCCCCACCTTCTACGGCGGGGACGGCTTCTTCGGTGACATCACCGGTGGCGCAGCCGACTTCACCGATCCCCGCTTCGCCGCCGCGCTCGAGCGCATCGTGGCGTTGAGCCCCTACCTGGCCAGCAACTTCCAGGGCGTGAACTACACCGACACCCAGAGCCTCTTCGCCTTCGAGATGGCGGGCATGCTCATCGGCGGCTCCTACGAGCTCGGCAACATGGCCAACCTCAACCCCGACCTGCGCATCGGCTCCTTCGCCGTTCCGGGTGACTCGGCCGGCGACCCCGCCCTGGTCTCGCTCTACGTCGACGGCTCATACGGCATCAACGCCAACAGCCCTCACCAGGAGGCGGCGCTGCGCTTCATCGAGTTCCTGGCCACGCAGGAGTTCGGCCAGATGTTCACCGACACCCTGCAGCAGATCTCGGCCGTGCCAGGCACCTCGCCGACCAGCCAGGCGCTGTCCGACATCGTCGCGCTGCAGAGCCAGAGCAGCACGCCCTACCTCATGCTCACGGCCTTCCGCTTCGGCCAGCCGAGCGGCTCCACGCTGCTGCAGAACGAGCTGCAGGCCGTCATGGCAGGCGACCAGACGATCGAGGGCGCCGTGGCCAACATCCAGCGCGGTGTGGCCGAGTGGTACGACTTCCGCTGAACAGCGGCAAGGATCAGCTCTCCCCGTGGCGGCGCTGGTGGCGCCGCCACGGGCATCTCGTCATCTTCCTGGCGCCGGCCATGCTCATCTATGGCGCCTTCATGGCCTACCCGCTGCTCTCCTCGCTGAGCTATAGCCTCTTCGACTGGCGCGGCCTGGTGCGCGGCGCCTTCAGCGGCTTCGACAACTTCGCCACGGTGCTCACCCGCTGGCCCTATCAAGAGCGTTTCTGGAACGCCATCTCGCACAACGCCATCTTCTTCGCCCTGACCTTCACCATCCAGACCACCCTCGGCCT
>CAYXJZ010000124.1:0-3123 GCA_964465355.1 uncultured bacterium
ACGGCCCGCAACATCAACACGGTGGCCAAGCTCGCGGCCATGGCGGCCAGCTCCGACGACTGAGCCCTGGAGGGCCCTCCTACCGGGCCCGCCCTCAGCACGGCCCGCCGACGCGCTTCAGTCTGCCCGGCTCACCTCGATCCGCAGTCTGCCGTAGTTGTTGCTTGAGTTGCCGCTGCCCCGGTTCAGCACCAACGCCTTGCCTTGGCCGGTGACCTCGTACTCGTAGCTGTGGTCTGCCGTGGGTCCGGTTCCGCCCGTCAACGGCCCCAGGTCTTGGAAGGTGCTGCCGCCGTCGAGGCTGATCCTCACCGCGCTTCCGCGGAAGGGAACCGAGTTCCCGCAGCGGCTCGAACCGTTCGGCACCGCGAACACCCACGCCGCGTCCATCCCGACATGACCGTTCTGAACGCCTGGCGATGGGAACATAGGCTCATCCCCCGCTTCGCCCTGGCAGACGCCCAGCTCCCACTCGTCCCATCCCCAGGAGCTGTGCGTGCCTTCGACGACGACCACGTAGCGCACGCCGGCCGCCAGGACCGGACCCGTCGCGGTCGGCGTTCCGCTGGGGCGGTAGGTATCCAGGTAGAAGGGATCGAGGTTTCCCTCTCCGCCTGTGCCGGGTTGGGCGCAGGCGCCCAGCAGGAGGAGCACCAAGCCCACCGACAGAGCCCTGAACATCCGTCCTCTGCCAGCCAGCCCAGTTGCCTCGGTACCTATGCGCGCGACGTGCTCCATGCTGCCACCTCCGTGATCGGACACACTTCGTGTGTTCCCATGGACCCTAGGGCAGCGAGCTTTAAACCCTGTTTAAACGCTCCATGCGCTGGCCTACCGGATCCACCCCCGCGCCCGCACCGACACCCACTCCGCCAGCAGCACCAGCACCAGGATCGCCGACAGGATCAGGCTCACCCGCCCGAAGCTGAGCGAGTTGATGCTGGCGTCAAGCAGCATGCCGATGCCGCCACCGCCCACCAGCCCGAGGAAGGTGGACTCGCGGATGTTGATGTCCCAGCGGAACAGCACCGTGCCGGCGAACTGCGGCATGGTCTGCGGCACGATGGCGTAGACGATGCGCTGCAGCCGCGAGGCGCCGGTGGCTTCGATGGCCTCGATGCTCTCGCGGTCCACCTCCTCCACCGCCTCGTAGAGCAGCTTGCCGATGAAGCCGATGGAGCGCAGGGTGATCGCCAGCACCCCGGCGAAAGTACCGGGGCCGAAGACGAACACCAGCACCAGCGCCCACACCAGCGAGTGCACGCTGCGCGAGGCCACGATGATGAACAGCGCCAGCGCCCGCACCACGGGGTGAGGCGTGGTGTTGCGCGCCGCGCCGAGGGCCACGGGCACCGCCAGCAAGGTGGCGCCGATGGTGCCGAGGCTGGCGATGTTGATGGTGTCGATCAGCGGCTGCAACAGCCGCGGCAGGTAGGCCATGTCCGGCGGGAACATGCGGGCCATCAGGCGCCTGCCCTGATAGAGGGCGTCCTGCACGAACTCCCAGCGCGTGTCCTGGGTGACGACCACCCAGGCGATGGAGGTCAGCAACAGGATGCCGACCCACAGCAGCGCGTTCAGCAGCCGTTGCCGCGGGGTGGTGGCCGTCCACGTCGGCCTGCCACCGCGCTCGGTCAAGGGCATGCCCGCACCGGCCTCACTGCACCCTCGCCCTGATCCAACCGGAGCCGTACTCCAACAGCAGCACGATGGCGATGACCAGCAGCAGGATGGCCGCCGATGTGTCGAAGTCGTAACGCTGCACCGAGGTGCGCAGGGTGCCGCCGATGCCGCCTGCCCCGACGATGCCGAGGATGGTCGACTCGCGGAAGTTGATGTCGAAGCGGTAGACGCTCAGGCCGATGAAGCGGGGCATGACCTGCGGCACGATGGCGAAGCGCACCACCTGTAGCCAGCTCGCGCCGGTGGCGCGCACGGCCTCCACCTGCCTTGCGTCGATCTCCTCGATGGCCTCGCCAAGCAGCTTGCCGACGAAGGCGATGGTGGCCACGATCAGCGTCAGCAACCCGGCGAAGGGGCCAAAGCCCATCATCACCACGAAGAGGATGGCGATGATGACCTCGGGCAGGCTGCGCAGCACGCTCAGCAGCGCGCGGCAGGCAAGGAAGACCGGCCGCGGCACCAGGTTGGCCGCCGCGCCGAGGGCGAAGGGCACGCTGAGCAGCACACCCACCACTGTGGCCACCACCGTCATGGTGAGGCTCTCGACGATGCCCGTGCGGATGGCCGGCCAGCGCGAGGCGAAGTCGGGCTGCAGGAACTGGCTGAGCAGCCGGGCGCTGCGCTCGGCACCCCGCTGCACGCGCGCCAGGTCGATGTGGATGGACTCGAAAGCGAACAGCAGGTAGGCCACCGCCAAGGCAAGCGCCAGCCACTGCCACCATGGCCGGCTGCGCTGCCAGGCGGGCCGCCAGCTCCGCATCAGGCGGCGGCCCCTGGCGTCGACCAGTCCTCTGCCCCGTAGATCAGCGTCAAGGCCTCGGCGTCCAGTGCAGCGGGCGGTCCGTCGAAGACCACCCGGCCGGCCCGCAGACCCACGATCCTCGGGACGAAGCGCCTGGCCAGCTCGACGTCATGGATGTTGACCACGGCGGCCACGCCGTTCTCCCCTGCCAACTCGATGATGAGGCGCATGACCTCGCGGCCGGTCCTCGGATCGAGCGAGGCGGTGGGCTCGTCCACCAGCAGCAGGTCGGGTGCCTGCATCAGCGCACGCACGATGCCGACACGCTGGCGTTGGCCACCGGAGAGGGCGTCTGCCCGCTTGTCGATGTGGTCGCTCAGCCCCACGCGCTCCAGCAGCTGCAAGGCGCGCTCCACGTCCTTGGCCGGGTAGCGGCGGAAGGTGCTGGCCCAGAAGCCGGTGTAGCCGAGGCGGCCGGAGAGGGCGTTCTCCATGACGCTGAGGCGCTCGACCAGGGCGTACTCCTGGAAGATCATGCCGATGCGGCGGCGCTGCTGCCTGAGACGGCGGCGCGAGAGGCCGGTGATCTCGGTGCCGCCGACCCGGATGCTGCCAGAGGTGGGCTCCACCAGGCGGTTGATGCAGCGGATCAGGCTGCTCTTGCCGGCGCCGGAAGCGCCGATCAGGGCGATGACCTC
>CAYXJZ010000124.1:3223-7316 GCA_964465355.1 uncultured bacterium
AGGTAGTCGATGCCAAGCTCCGCGTCGATCTGGCGCACCACGGCCCAGGTCGAGGCGTAGTCGATCTCCAGGAACTGCTCCTGGCCTTCGGCGCCGAACTCGGCCAGCAGGTCGGAGCCAGCCCACTCGTAGGTGAAGAAGGCTTCCTTGATCCTCTCCTGGAGCTCGGGCACCAGGTTGTGCACCACGCCATAGCCGGTGGTGGGGAAGGACTGGCTGGTGTAGATGCTCACGAAGTCGCTCTCGCTGACGACATCGCGGGCGACCATGCGGGTGAGCACCGAGTTGGCGACGGCGGCGGCCTCGTAGTCGCCGTTGGCGATGCCGAGGATGCTGTTCTCGTGGCTGCCTGAGAAGACGGCGGTGAAGTCGCGGCCTTCCAGCAGGCCGAACTCCGCGGCAAGCAGCGCCGATGGCGCCTTGAAGCCCGAGTTGCTGGTCTGGGTGACGAAGGCCAGCTCGCGACCGCTGAGCTGCTCCATGGTGGTGATGTCACTGCCGGTCGGCACGATGATCTCCATCTCGTAGCCGTAGCTACCGTCGGCGGCCGACATGATGGCGAAGGGCCGGAAGCCCGAGCGGGCGACGGCGTATGGCACGTTGCCGGTGTTCACCCCGGCGATGTGCAGGCGGCCTGCCTCCAGCGCCAGCTGCTGCGCGGCGTAGCTGTCGACCACGAAGAACTGCACCTGCTTGCCGGTGACGGCGCTGAGGTGGTCGAGGAAGCCCTGCCACACCTCCTGGTACAGCGCCGGGTCCTCGACCGGGGTGTAGGAGAAGATGAGGACGTCGGGGTCGATGAGCTGGGCCGGGTCACTCGGGATGTCCGCGAGGAAGTCGCCGTCCTCGTCGAGGTAGCCGGGGGCAAGGATCTGGGCCGAGCCGAAGCCGATCAGCAGAGCCGCGACGAGCATGACGAGCTTGGACTGCTTGCGCATGGTGGTTGTGCCTCCAAGGCCTGAGTCACGTGACGCGGGTGCGCCTCGTAGGAGTCGAGTATCGGAAGTGGTTGACAGGGCTCCGTCATGGGATCCACATGGTTCTGTCATGGCTGCCTGGCTCGCGACGATCCGCGCCGCCTGGCCCTTCCCTTCAGAGCCAGGCTCGCCGCCCAAGCCGAGGTCAGATCAAGGTCCGCAGCACCTCGGCGAAGCCCTGGGCCGTCGTCCTCGCCTCCTCCGCCGGCACATTGGTGAAGCCCAGCAGCAGTCCCGGCCGGAAGGGCGCCCCCACCCCGTAGGTCGACGATGCTGACGGTTCGAAACCCCTGCTCCGTAGGCGCTCCACCACCTGCACGTCGTTCGTCCCCTCGGGCAAGTAGGCGTTGAGGTGCATGCCGCCGGGCTGCACCGCCACCTCCAGAAAAGGTGCCGCCTCCTGCAAGGCATGCAGCAAGGCGTCGCGCCGCTCGGCGTAGAGCCGCCGCATGCGCCGGACGTGCCTACCCAGATGGCCCTCCTCCAGGAAGGTGGCGATGGCGGCCTGGATGACCGCTGCCGGAGAAGGCTGCAACCGCTCGGCTGCCTCGGTGAGCGGCTCGATCAGCGACCTCGGCGCCACCAGGTAGCCGATGCCGATGGAAGGTGACAGCACCTTGCTGAAGGTTCCGACGTAGAGCACCCGGTCGTCCCGGTCCAGGCTCTTGAGCGCGGGCAGCGGCTGGCCCACGTAGCGGAACTCGCTGTCGTAGTCGTCCTCGACGATCCAGGCGCCTGCCTGCTCGGCCCAGCGCAGCAGCTCGGCACGCCTGGCCAGCGACAGGGTGTGACCGAGGGGGAAGTGGTGCGTGGGCGTGAGCAGCACGAACTTGGCCGCCTCCGCCCTCCCTTGCAGCAGGCCGACACGCATGCCTTGCTCGTCGACCGGCACACCTTCGATCCTGGCCCCGGCCAGCCGCATGGCCTCGCGACCGCTCGGGTAGCCAGGGTCCTCCACCCAGGCCAGATCGCCATCACGAACGAGCACCCTCGCAATGAGGCCCAAGGACCCCTGGTAACCGTGGCTGACGATGACCTGGTCGGCAGAGCAGTCGATGCCGCGGGCCACCGCTAGGTAGGCGGCGATCTGCCGTCTGAGCAGCGGCAGACCCGCGGGTGCCTGGTAGGCCTGGTCGAAGCCCTCCATCCGCCGTGCCTGCCGTGCCAGCAGCCTGGCCAACAGCTTGGCAGGGAAGGCGTCGAGGGCGGGCATCCCCATCTTGAAGACCTTGGCGGTGGGCTCACCACCCGGAAGGGCAACCGTCTTCGGGGATCCAGAGGTAGGAGATGCGGGGCCGTCGCTCGTCGTCGCTTCGCCTACCCCCGCGGCCAACTGACGGTTCACCACCGTGCCGGCCGCGCCAAGGCCCACCACGTAACCCTCGGAGGCCAGCATCTGGTAGGCCGTGTCCACCGTGCCGCGCGCCACCCCAAGCTGCGCCGCCAGGCTGCGGGTGGACGGCAGGCGCGTCCCAGGCGCAAGGCGGCCATCCAGCACCGCCGATGCCACACTGCGGTAGATGCGCCGGTAGAGCGGTCCCGAGCGGGCGCTCGGGGCTTGGTCGCCCATGGCTTGTTCATCCAGAGCCAAGTCGCCCAGGTCAAGCAGCTCAAGGGGCCGCTCAGACATGGCCTAGGAAAACCTTCCCATCTTGGTCCTTCCGCATGATCCAAGCATGGTGCAGATTGGTGACTGAAGGAGTACCGCATGCGACCCAACCCCTACAAGACGTCACCCGCCGGGCTCGAAGCCCTGAACGCGCTCGACGCCCACGCCAGCGCTGTGGAGCTGGAAGCCTCGCTGGTCGAGCTAGCGCGCCTCAGGGCCTCGCAGATCAACGGCTGCGTGTACTGCATCGGCCTGCACAGCGCTGGTGCACAGGAGGCCGGCGTCCCCCTCGAGAAGCTGCAGCTGCTACCGGCCTGGCGACTGGCCGACGTCTTCAGCGACCGTGAGCGAGCCGCCCTCGCCTGGACCGAGGCCGTGACCCTGATCGCCGACCGACGCGCGCCCGACGAGGCCTACCAGGAGGCGCGCCTGCACCTCAGCGAACGCGAGCTGGTCGACCTGGCCTACGTGCTCGTCGCCATCAACGCCTGGAACCGCATGCAGGTGGCGTTCCGCCTGTGACGCGGGACGGACCCGTCTCGCTCTCGAGCCTGGCCCTGCTTGGCGCCATGGTGCTGTTGTGGGCCTCGGCCTTCCCCATGATCAAGCTGGCCTTGGAGGGCATGGCGCCCAGTCACCTGACGCTGCTGCGGCACCTCATCGCCTCGGCCGCCTTCCTGCCGTTGCTGCTGCTCAGCCGCAGCCGCCTATGGCCAAGGCGCGAGGACCTGTTCGGCTTCGTCGGCCTCGGCGTCATCGGCATCACCGTCTACCACTTGGCGATCAACTACGGCGAGGTGCACGTCTCGGCCGGCGCGACCAGCCTGATCGTCGGCATCGCCCCGGCGCTCACCGCCCTGGTCGCCTGGTGGCTGGTGGGCGAGCGCATGCCACTGCTCGGCTGGGCGGGCTCGGCGGTGGCCATCGCCGGGGTGGCGCTGATCACGCTCGGTGAAGGCAGCGCCGGCCTCCATCCGGCTGCCGCCGTGGTGTTCTTGGCGCCGGTGTCTGCCGCCTTCTTCGCCGTCATGCAGCGCAGCTTCCTGAGGCGGTACCGCCCGCTGGAGGTCACCGCCTTCTTCACCTGGGGCGGCACGCTGCCGCTGCTCGTCTTCCTGCCTGGCCTGTTCACGGCGCTGCCTGGCCTGGAGACGGCCCCGCTCTGGGCCACGGCCTACCTCGGCGTGATGCCTTCCGCCATCGCCTACACCGCCTTCGCCATCGTGCTGGTCCGGGTCAGCGCGCCAACGGCCACCTCATTCCTCTACCTGATCCCGGTGGCCGCGCTGCTCATGTCCTGGTGGTGGCTTGGCGAGACACCGACCTGGCTCACCCTGGTCGGCGGCGTGGTGGCGGTGGCGGGGCTGCTGCTGATCCAGTGGGCGAAGCGGACCGCCGTCAGCGCCGCGTCGGCGCCGGTCTTGCGTCCTCGGTCGCCCTGAGTCTCGCTGTCGCTAGATGGCGCCTTCCCTAGCCAGCTCGTCCATGACCTGCAGCACGGCCGCCT
>CAYXJZ010000125.1:0-7053 GCA_964465355.1 uncultured bacterium
CCGTGCCCACCACCATCGAGACCTCGGACTGGACGGCGTCAGGCTGAACGGGCGCACCATCCCGAGGGGCCGTCCGCGGCACACCGAGCGCCAGCGACAGGCCCCTGGCCGAGAGGAAGTAGCCGACGTCACCCGCGTTGCTGGCCTCCAGCCGCACCCGCACGACCGGCGCGTCTGGGCGCACGGCGATGACCTGGCTCTCACCGGCCACGGCCCTGATGCTGGGCGCCCTGACGGTCTGGCGCGCGCCGAGGGCGCCGTCGAAGAGCGAGCGGACGCCGCTGGTGAAGGCGTAGACCTCGCTGACGAAGCGCAGCTCGCCCCGCACCTCGAAGGGCAGCGGCTCACCTGCGTAAGCCTGCACCACAGCGCCCCACAGGTCGGGATGCTCACCGAGGGGAGCAAGGACGGTCCAGGCGATGGGCGCCTCGGAGAGCGGCGGCAGGTAGAGGTCGGCCACCAGCACGTCGCTGATCACCGGCCGGCCGGCCAGCCTCAGGGTGTAGGCCATGCGTTCCAGGGTGACCCCGAACTCGTTGGGGTTGCGCACGATGGCGCCGAGCTGCACCTCGAGGTCGGCGCCGGCCCCAGGCGGGTCGAAGCGTTCGATGCGCGAGACCTCGAGGTCGTTGAAGAAACGGGGGGCGACCACGTCGACCAAGGGCGTGGCCGCGGTGAGTTCACTGACCACGCTGGGAGGACGGCAGGCCGCCAACAGCAGGGTCAGCCCCAACAGCAACCAGGACCAGGTTCGGATGCCCTTCACGGGGCGAGTGTATCAGAGGCCCGTGGTCGCTCCGGCCCCAGCAGCAGCACCAGCGAGGCGCTCGAACTGAGGATGGCCAGACCGAGGACCACGGCCGGACCCACCAGTGGGGGCGCCTCGGCCACGGCGGCGAGCCGCTCGCCAAGCAGGCTGCTGGTCACCGTGTGGGCGATGGCCTGGAGGAAGGGCAGCAGGGGCAGCCACCAGGACCGCCCTGGCCATGCCCATGCGGCCAACCAGGCCGCCAGCAGCACGGTGAGCAGCGAGGCCCCCGTGTAGCCGAAGACGACGCCGGCAGGCACCCCGAGGTCGATGGCCCGGTAGCCGATCAGGCCGGCATGGAGGACGGCGGGCAGGAACACCAGCAGCCAGGGCCATGGCCGCGCCGGCCGGCCCCAGCTCGAGCGCGCCAGCCAGCCGAGCAGCAGGCCGGCCACGACGAGGAAGATGGCGAAGCGCGCGAGCAGTCTCATAGCGTCTGACGGAAGGCTACCGCATGCTGGCGCCGTAGCAGTTCGGCGTGCAATCGCCTCGCCCAGACGGCGTCCAGCCTGGGCGAGGCATCCAGCATGCGCTTGGCCACGGCGCGGGCACGCTCGATGAGGTCCACGTCGGAGGCAAGGTCGCCGTAGTCCAGGTCGGGCAGGCCCGATTGGCGGGTGCCCATCAACTCGCCTGGACCGCGCAGGCGCAGGTCCTCCTCGGCGATGAGGAAGCCGTCGGTATGGCGCACCACCACCTGCAGGCGCTGCTGGGTGGCGCGGCTGGCCTCGCCCATGAGCAGCACGCAGCGACCGGGGAGGTCGCCGCGGCCCACCCGCCCACGCAGCTGGTGCAGCTGGGCGAGGCCGAAGCGCTCGGCGTTCTCGATGACCATGATGGTGGCCTTGGGCACGTCGACGCCCACCTCGATCACCGTGGTGCTGACCAGCACGTCGAGTGAGCCGCCGCGGAAGGCGTCCATGACCTCCTCCTTCTCGGCCGTCGGCATGCGGCCGTGCAACAGGCCGATGCGCGCATCCGGCAGGCGGCCGCGCAGGTCCTCGAGCATGGCGGTGGCCGAGCTGATCTCCTCCATGGCGGCCGAGTCCTCCACCAAGGGCGCCACCACGTAGGCCTGCTGCCCGCCGCCGCGCAGTTGCGTCCACAGGGCCTGGTAGACCTCGTTCCTGGCCGATGCGCGGCGCAGCTCGGTCTTGACGGGCGTGCGACCAGGCGGCATCTCATCGAGCCGGCTCACCTCCAGGTCGCCGTAGTGGGTGAGCGCGAGCGAGCGCGGGATGGGGGTGGCGGTCATGACCAGCACGTCGGGTGATGAGCGGATCAGCTTGCGCCGCTGCTCGACGCCGAAGCGGTGCTCCTCGTCGATGATGGCGAGGCCGAGGTCACGGAAGGCCACGCCCTCCTGGATGAGCGCCTGGGTGCCGACCGCCGCGTCGGTGGCGCCGCTGGCCAGGCGGGCCCTCGCCTCCTCACGCTCACGGCTGGTCATGCTGCCCACCAGCAGGTCGATGCGCAGGCCAAGGGGCCACAGGAGCTGCACGAAGGAGGCGTAGTGCTGCCGGGCGAGCAGCTCGGTCGGCGCCATGACGGCTGCCTGCACACCTGCGCGCACGGCGGTCCACACCGCGCCGGCGGCCACCGCCGTCTTGCCCGAGCCGACGTCGCCCATGAGCAGGCGGGCCATCTGCCGCGGTGAGGCCATGTCGCCCCGCACCTCAGCCAAGGATCGCTGCTGCGCGCCTGTGAGCTGGAAGGGCAGGGCGGCCTCGAAGGCGGCCTCGTCGTCCGCCAGGCTGGGGAAGCCGCGGCCTGGGCCTTGCTCGTTGCGCAAGAGCACCTGCAGCTCCAGCAGCAGGAACTCGTCGAACTTCAGTCGCTTCAGCGCCTGCTGGCGCTCCTCCTCGCCGGGTGGCTGGTGCACGTGGCGGTAGGCGCGGTCGGCAGAGACGAGGCCTTCCTCCGTCAGCAGGCGCTTGGGCAGGGGGTCGGGCAGCCTGCCGACGGCGGCGAGGGTGCGATCGACGGCGCGCCGCAGGTAGGCCTGCGACAGGCCTTGCACACTCGGGTAGATGGCCACGATGCGACCCGTCGACAGCGATGGACCGTCGTCGTCCAGCTCGAAGCCCTCCACATGCAGCTCGATCTGACGCCCGCGAGCCTTGACACGACCGCTGACGATGAGCCGCTGCCCCGGGAAGACCTGCTTCTCCACCCAGGGCTGGTGGAACCAGACGGCCGTCAGCCGCCCACCGCCGGCGTCCTCCATGACGACCCGGAGCACCCCGCCCCCGCGGCGGGTGGCCACCAGCTTGCGGCCCACCACCACGCCGAGCACCGTGGCCCGCTCCAGGCCGCTGACGGCGTCGAAGCTGGGCAGGGCCCGCCTGTCCTCCCAGCGCCTTGGCGGGTAGCGCAGCAGGTCGCCGTAGCGGTGCAGACCCACCTCCGCCAGCTTGCGGGCCGCTTGGGCGCCGAGGTCGATGCGACCGCTCTCGAGTGGGCTGCCGAGCAGCTCATCGACGGTGGCCTCGTCATCCGGCGCAGCCTTGGGGGCGGGAGGCGACGTCCCAGCACGAGCGCCCGCCCTGCTACGCGAGACCTCAGCGCGTTGGGCGGCGACCGGCTCAGCCAGCATCGCGAGGGCCTGCTCGAGGCCTTCGCGGCGTCGCTCTGGCGGCCACTGCCGGTAGCCGGCCAGCGCTCGCCTGAGGTCGTCGAAGGGCCCGCCGACGGTCGCCAGCAGGCGCTCCAACCCACCGACCACCACGTCGTCGCGGCAGCCGGTGGCCAGCTCCCTCTCCAGGGGTTTGCGCAGGCGAGCGCGCAGCTCGGTGACGGTTGCCATCCTGGTCCAGTGTACGGAGGGCGGGCGGCGGAGATGTATACAGCCCACCGGTGCCACGTCCGTGGTTCGATGGGCCGGTGGACGCCTCTGCCCCCGCCTTCCCCGTCCAACGCAGGGGATGGGTGCTGGCCGCCACCTCGCTGTCTGCCTTCGCCGCCAGCATCATGGCCACATCGGTCAACGTGCTGTTGCCCACCCTGACGGAGGTGTTCCAGGCGCCCTTCGCCCAGGTGCAGTGGATGGTGTTGTCCTTCCTGCTTGCATCGATCAGCCTCTCCCCCATCATCGGCCGGCTTGGCGACCTCTTGGGCAAGCACCGCCTGTACCTGGCCGGCCATGTCGCCTTCGGCCTGGGTGCGCTGCTCTGCGCCTTCGCGCCCGACATCGGCAGCCTCATCGCCTTCCGGGCCTTGCAGGGCGTGGGCGCCGCCGCCTTGACCGGTCTTGGGATGGCCATCATCACCGACGTCTTCCCTGCCGAGCAGCGCGGTCGGGCCCTCGGCCTCAACGCCTCGGTGCTGGCCGTCGGCATCGTCCTCGGCCCCTCCTTGGGCGGCGTGCTCGCCGAGCTGTTCTCCTGGCGCTCCGTGTTCTTCCTCGGCCTGCTGATCTCGGTCGCCGGCCTCTCCTTGTGCTACGTCGCTCTGCCGCGCTACCCGGCCCAACGCGGTCAGCGCTTCGACCTGCCTGGCAGCCTGCTGCTCTTCTGCACCCTGCTCGGCCTCTCCCTTAGCCTCACCCTCGGTCAGGCGCGCGGCCTGGCGCACCCCTCCGTGCTTGCGCTGTTGGCAGCCGCCGTCGTCCTTGGCCTCGTCTTCGTCTGGGTGGAGACCAAGGTGGCATCACCGCTGCTCGACCTGCGGCTGTTCCGCCAGCGCGACCTCAGCGTCGGCCTGTTGAGCGGCCTCTGCACCTTCATCTCCATCGGCGCCGTCATCCTGCTGCTGCCCTTCTACTTGGAGGGCATGCGCGGCTACCCCACCTGGCAGGTGGGTCTGCTCATGGGCGTGGTGCCATGCTTCATGGCGGTGATGGCACCCATCGGCGGCAACCTCTCCGACCGCTTCGGGTCGAGGCCGATCACGGTCATCGGCCTGGCTCTTGGCCTGATCGGCTACCTGGCTGTCGGCACCTTGGACGAGCACACCAGTGTGCTCGGCTTCCTCCTGCGCTACCTGCCCATCGGACTCGGCATGGGCCTGTTCCAGACGCCCAACAACAGCGCCATCATGGGTGCCGCCCGCAAGGGCGGCTCTGGGGTGGCAGGCGGCCTGCTGACGGTGACGCGCAACCTTGGGCACACCATCGGCACCGCCGTGCTGGCCAGCCTGTGGGTGACGCGCAGCGTGGGTCGCGCCGGGGCCGAACTCGGCGCAGACGTCACCGACCTGCCCGTGTGGGCGCAGATCGCCGGTTTCCAGGACGTCCTGAGGGTGACGCAGGTGCTCATCTTCCTTGCTCTGGTGCTGGTCGTCAGCGACCTATGGCAAGGACGGCGCCGGTCCGGTAGCCTAGAGCCCACTGGGTCACCCGACCCACGCCCTCGTTGAAGGAGAACCTCATGCGTCGCATCTTGTTCGTCTCGCTCGCCAGCCTCTTCCTCGCCTCCGCCATGGCCGCCGACCTCGGTGGCCGCACCGTCAGCGTCGGATCCGACACCACCTACCCGCCCTTCGAGTTCATCGCCGACGACGGCCAGGCAGCCGGTTTCGACGTCGACCTGGTCAACGCCATCTGCGAACGCATCAACTGCGTGATCGACTACCAGACCACTGCCTGGGACGGCATCTTCGCCGCCTTGGCGGCCGGTGAGTTCGACATGGTGGTCTCCGGTGTGTCCATCACCGCCGAGCGCGCCCTCATCGTCGACTTCAGCGACCCCTACCACGTGGTCACCCAGGCGGTGGCCGTGCGGGTGGAGGACGCCGGTGTGACCTTCGAGGAGCTGGTGGCCGACAGCAGCGCCGTGGTCGGTGCCCAGACCGGCACCACCAACGCCTACTTCGCCGAGGACGAGTTCGGCCGTGACCGCCTCAACCTCTACGACACCTTCGCCCAGGCGGTGCAGGCGCTGCTCAACGGCGACGTGCGCGGCGTGGTCATCGACGAGGTGCCTGCCGACGCCTTCGCTGCGCAGTACGCCGGCCAGATCGTGGTCGACATCCGCGGCCTCGGCGAGGATCCCCTCGGCATGGTGTTCCAGCTCGGCAGCGAGTTGGTGGACGCCTTCAACGAGGGCCTGGCCGAACTCACCGCCGACGGCACCTTGGACGCGCTCAAGCTCAAGTGGTTCGTGACCGGGGACTGATCCCGTAGCCACGAAGGCTCTGGCGAGGGGGCCGCGGGCGAGCACATGGGTGTTGCTCTCCGCGGTCCCCTTCGCCGCTTACCTGTTCTTCAGCGCGGAGAACTACCGGCGCGCCTTCCTCTTCATCCTGCCTGGCATCGGCGCCACGGTGGCGGCCACCCTGGTGGCCTACGTGGCGGCCGCGATCCTCGGGCTTGGGCTGGCGGCGCTGCTGCGTCTGAAGGCAGGGCCGCGGGTGGCGCTGATCACCGGCGCCCTTGCTGCGGCTGCCGCCATCGGGGCCTTGCTGGCCTTCACCCGCCCTCCGCAGGTGTACAGCCTGGTCGGCGACGTCGCCGCCAACGGTAGGGTGGCCTTCGTGCAAGGCACCCCGCAGGGCTTCGCCGAGCGGCTGCGGCGCGGTGCATGGGGCGACGGCGACGAGTCGCGCGAGGCCTTGGCCATCCGGGCGGTGGACAGCACCGAGACGGCCTTGGCCAGGTTGGCTTCCGGCGAAGTCATCGCCGCCTTCGTGCCGGCCGCCGCGGCCCCCGACGGCGCGACCACGCACTGGACGACGCGCTTCCTGCCCACCAGGCTCAACCGCCTCGCCATCTTCCTGAGCGTGCTCGCCTTCGCCAGCGGCGCCTTGGCCATCGCCAGCCGCGTCAGTGGCCAGCACCCACTGGCCGTCTTCGCCGAGATGTACGTCGACGCCCTGAGGGGCGTGCCCATGCTGGTCATCATCCTCTACGTCGGCTTCCCCCTGCAGGGGGCTGTGCGTGAGCTGAGCGGCGGCCTCATCGACATGAGCCGCATGACCCGTGGCGTGGTGGCCCTCGCCCTTGGCTACGCCGCCTACATGGCCGAGATCTTCCGTGCCGGCATCGAGGCGGTGCCGAAGGGTCAGGTCGAGGCCGCCCGCTCGCTCGGCCTGAGCACCGGCCAGACCAACCTCTTCGTGGTGCTGCCACAGGCCCTGCGCATCGTGGTGCCACCCCTCGGCAACGAGTTCATCGCCATGATCAAGGACACCTCGCTGCTCTCCGTGCTCTCGGTGCGCGACATCACCCAGCGGGCAAGGGAGTTCCAGGCCGCCTCCTTCATGACCTTCCCGCCCTACAACACCGTGGCCGTGCTCTACATCGCCCT
>CAYXJZ010000126.1:0-7028 GCA_964465355.1 uncultured bacterium
GCAAGGGCGGTGAAGGCCGCCCGCATGCGTTCCACCACCTTCTCGGCGGTGTCGCTCAGCTCGGCCCTTCCCTCGCGGCTGTACTCGATGCCGTTCTCCCGCAGCCTTTGCTCGCGTCGCTGCAGGCGACGCACCTGGTCGCCCATGTGCTCCAGCTCGGTGGCCACCAGCAGCAGGCGCTCGGTGGCGGGGTCGTCGCCGTGACGCGCCCGCAGCAGGGCCAGGTAGTCCACGATGCGCTGCGTCAGCCGGTCCACCTTGACCTCGCGCACGGCGATGGGTTCCGCATCCCAGCGACCAGAACGCAGGAAGCCGGCGGCCAACTCGGTCATCTGCACCACCTGGTCGCTGATGCGCACCGTCTCGCGCCAAGCCAGGCGGGTGCCAAGCACGGGGTCGACCAGAGCCTCCTCGCGCAGGTACTTGGGGGCGGCCGAGCTGTCGTCCCGCTCGGGCATGAAACGAGCGGAGAGTCGGGCCAACGGCCCGGCCAGCAGGGTGCCACTGACCGCGGCCAACACGTTGAAGAAGGTGTGGAGGTTGGCCACCTGGCGGGCGCCGTCACCACCGATCAGGCGAAGCCCGTCGACCGCCCGGTCGGCGAAGAACACCGCCAGCACGGCCACCAGGGTCGTCCATAGGGCCTGGGTGATCGCCACCCGCTTGGCCGAGGGATCCAGCGTCCGCGCCGCCAGCACCGGCAGCAAGGTGGCGCCGGCGTTGCCGCCCACCACCAGCGCCACAGCGGTGGGCAGGCCGATGGCGCCGGCCACGAACAGGCCAAGTGCCACAGCCGCCGCAGCGTTGGAACTCGAGAGCAGCGCACCCAATGCCAGGCCGATGACCAGCACCACGAAGGGCTGGCGCTCTGCGCTCTCGATGAGCAGGCTGAACAGCGGCGTGCCACTGAGCTCAGCGACGGCGCCGACGGCCACGTCGAGGCCGAGAAAGAGGAAGCCGGCCCCAAGCAGGAAGGTGCCTGCATGCTGGGTGGGCCGCCAGAGGCCGAGGAGGTAGCCGACGCCGATCAGGGGTAGGGCATAGGCGGCGATGTCGAAGGCCGCCAACTGGATGGCGAGGGTGGCGCCCACCTTGGCGCCGAGGCCGAGGGCGATGCCCTCCCGCACGGCCACCAGACCGCTGGCCACCAGGCCGAGCGCGGTGACGGCGGTGGCCATGCCGCTCTGGGTGGCGGCCGACACCGCCGTGCCGGTGAGCAGGGCGCGGAAGGGCGAGCGGGTGGCCGAAGCCATCCAACGCCGGGTCGCCGGTCCAGCCGCCGAGTTCAGGCCGGCGGCGATCCGCGCGATGCCGAGCAGGAACAGGGCCAAGCCACCCAGCAGCACTAGCAGCATGGTGGGGGTCCCGGAGCGCGCATGACGACATCCTGACATCCGCGGGGCGGTCTTCGGCCCCAAGCGCACGCGCCCGGCGACACGATGCTCCTCTCAGACAACGACGAGGCAGCCCGGTAGACTCTGCGCAAGGTGATCGCCCGACCCGTTCCAGACCTCCCCGACCTGCTGCACATCGAGCTGAAGGCCCACCGCGATGCGCGCGGGACCTTCACAGAGCGTTGGCGGGCGGACGTCATGGCCGACATGGGCCTGCCGACCTTCGTTCAGCTCAACCATTCGCGGTCACTGCGCGGCGCCCTGCGCGGCCTGCACTTCCAGGCGCCCCCCATGGCCCAGGGCAAGCTGGTGAGTGTGCTGCACGGCGAGGTCTTCGACGTGGCTGTGGACCTGCGGCCCGGCTCGGCCGGCTACGGTCGCTGGGCCGGTGTGGCGCTCGGCGGTGAGCGCGCCGAGGCGCTGTGGGTGCCCCCTGGCTTCGCCCACGGCTTCTTGGTGCTGTCCGACGTGGCCGACGTGATCTACCAGGTGGACGCCGGCCATGCGCCCGGCCTCGAGGGCGGCCTGCGCTGGGACGACCCCGCCATCGGCATCCGGTGGCCGCTGGCCGCTGGCGAAGCGCCGTTGGTCTCGGAGAAGGACGACTCCTGGCCGTCCTTCGAGGACTTCCGGAGCCCCTTCGCGTGAGCCGCGATCCGCGCGTCACCGCCTGGCGCTGGTGGAACCGCGGCCTCTACTGGATCTACGAGCGGCTGTTGCTGTCCCAGGTGAGGAAGGGTGGCAAGGTGCCACAGCACTTGGGGCTGATCATGGACGGCAACCGCCGCTACGCCAAGGCCCTTGGCCTCGACAGCAAGGCAGGCCACGACTACGGGGCCGGCAAGGCACGCGACGTGCTCGCCTGGTGCCTCGACCTCGGCATCCGCCACGTCACCCTCTGGGGCTTCTCCACCGACAACCGTGGCCGCGACCCCGAGGAGGTGGCGCACCTGCACAAGCTCTTCGCCGCCCAGGCGCGCGAGTTCCTGGCCGACGAGGAACTGCACAGGCACCAGGTGCGGGTGCGGGTCATCGGCGACATCGGCGACTTCCCCAGCGACGCCCAGGGTGCCCTGCGGGCCATGGAGGAAGCGACCGCCGGCTACGACCGGCTGCACCTGCATGTGGCCTTGGGCTACGGCGGGCGCGAGGAGATCGTTACCGCCGTGCGCGCCGCCTTGCGCGCCCACGCCGCCGCCGGCCACGACCTGGTCAGCGTGGCCGAGCACCTTGACGCCGATGAGATCGGCGCCCACCTCTACACCGCCGGCCTGCCCGATCCCGACTTCGTGGTGCGCACATCTGGCGAGATGCGCTCCTCCGGCTTCCTGCTATGGCAGTCGGCCTACGCCGAGTTCTACTTCTGCGACGCCTACTGGCCCGACTTCCGCCGCATCGACTTCCTGCGCGCCATCCGCAGCTTCCAGCAGCGGCAACGCAGGTTCGGGAAGTGACCTAAGGGGAGGCTTCGCCTCCTACGGAAACGCTAGGAACCACTGCAACCCGAAAGGGCGGAGGCTGGTGCGCAGCCGCGGCAGGATCGACAGGATGGTGGTGATGGTGGGCGACGGCCCGTCGATGGCCACGCTGGCGGCCTGGGCGCCGACCAGGTAGGGGTGATCGAAGCGCATCACCCCCACCACCTCGTCGCCCTCCACCGTGACGTTGGGCACGGGCAGCGGCTCGGTGGCCAGCAGCCGCAGGCTGGACCGCCCCTGGTCGACGAAGAGGCGCAAGGCCACGTCCTCGGCGGCGAAGACGAAGTCATCGAAGCGCAGGGCGCAGTTGCCCATCCGTTCCAGCACCGGCGCAGCGGCCTGAATGGAGTTGCCTGAGCCGAGGCGCAGGTCCTCCGGTGTCGGGAAGACCAGCAGCCGCGGGTAGCGGGTCCAGTTCCAGATGACGGCGAAGAAGCTGATCTGGCCGTCATCGTCAGCCGCGAACACAGGCAGCGGCCGCAAGGCCTCCGACACGCTCTGCAGCGCAGCGGCCGCCTCGGCCACCATGCCGGCGAGGTCGGTGGCCGAGGCCGGCGGCGGTTCGACGCCGTACCAGCGGGCGAAGCTGCGGAGCATGCCGTTCCAGGCGGAGGCGGAGTGGCCCTCCACGCCCCAGCTATCGGTCAGTAGGTGGCGCTGGTAGAGATAGGTGACAGCGGCCGTGGCCGGACCGGCCCCCTCGACGGGTCCTGCACCCTGGCGCGAGGCGGGCAGCGCCGGCTCAGCGAGACGGACCATGCGTTCGAGCAGCAAGGCGGCTGCCTGGCCGGCGTTCAGGCCGGTTGGGCGCACCGCCAGTTGCAACTCGTCGACACAGACCTGGGCCTTGGCACCGGCAGCGGCCAGCACGACCACCAACAGCAGGACGGCCGGGATGCGGCGCATGCGCAGAGCCTAACAGGCGCAGATGACGGGCCGATGCAGGATCCGGAGCAGGATCGGCCTCAGGGGGCGGCGTCGACGAAGACCCACTGGCCAGCGAAGGGTTCCGCCGTGACCGTCGTCAGGTCCTCGTCCGGGTCGTACACCAAGGTGACCTCGTTCCACCCGGGCTCCAAGGACAGGTCGACGACCGCGTAGGTCACCACCGGGTCCACCCCGTCGTCGATCTCGCAAACGCCTTGGACTTCGACGGCGGCCGAGGCGTGGGTCCACGAGCGACCCCGGGTCGAGGACGTGGGCGTGACCATCGGATCGCCGTCGGTGTAGACGACCAGGCCGATGAAGCGAGATGTGTCAGGGGTGATGGGGCCGGCCACGATCACCGGGTAGGCCAGGATGCTGGACGGCGGCATCCACATCCGCAGCACCGTGGCCGGTCCGCTGGCGGTCAGGCTACAGCTGGCGTCCGCGGTGTATGGCGTTGGCTGGATGATCGACACGGCCGGGACCAGGTAGGCGCCGGGGATCTCGCTCACCTCAGCCAGCTCCAGCCGGAAGGCGCCTGACGGGCTCACCACCGTGGTGGCCAGGTCGAGCAGTTCGCCAAGGTACTCGTGGATGGTAGGGGCACCGGGGCCGCCCGCAGCGGCCGAGGTGATGAAGGCCGATGCCCTGGCGGTAAACAGGGTGACGTTCACAGGCAAGGGCATGTCGGCCACGTTGTCCACGGTGCCCTCGATCAGACCGGCGGGCTCTGGGTCCTGTTGTTGTGGCGGGGCGCCGCCGCAGGCGGTGAGCAGGACGAGCATGGCGAGGGCGAGTAGGGATGGCCGAAGGGCCGTCGCGAGGATCATGGCGTACCTCCCAAGCGGTGGCTCCCACCACCGACGGGCGAAGCGCCGGTACCCGAGGTCCGGTACGTCCGCCGTGGCGGCATGGTAGGCCCAGCCTGCCTGCGGCGCGGTGACGAACACCGCCCCAAGAGTCTGGTGTCTCTGCTTGTGAGGGGCGGCCTCAGACCAGCTTGGCCGGGTCTTCCCTACGAGACGGCTTCCCTCTGCACCTAGACGCGTCTTCGCTGATCTTCAGATCAGCGAAGACACATCCACCGCTGCCTTGGGCGTGACGTAGGCGGTGTCCATCTGCGCCAGTTGCAGGCGCCCCGACACGTCGTCGTTGACCGCATGCCAGTAGGTGTATGACTCCAGCACCCAGATACCCGACTCGCGGGTGCCGTTGCCCGAGCCCTTGACGCCGCCGAAGGGCAGGTGCGCCTCGGCGCCGTTGGTGGTGTTGTTGATGGAGGTCATGCCCGCCTGGATGCCGTCCTTGAAGCGGAAGGCCCAGTCGCGGTTCATGGTGTAGATGGCGCTGGAGAGGCCGTAGTCGGCGGCGTTGGCCGTAGCCACGGCCTCGTCGATGCCGTCCACCTTCACCAGGTTGATGGTGGGGCCGAAGGTCTCCTTCTGGAAGAGCTTCATGTCGGGTGTGACGCCCTCCCACACGGTGGGCCAGCCGTAGAAGGCCGCCGCGGGGTCGCCGCCGACCCAGCCGGCCGGTGCGTTCTCGGTCGTGATGCGCCCCTCGCCGTAGAGCTTGCGGGCGCCGTCCGCCTCGCCCAGCTCGTAGTGCGCCAGCCAGTTGTGGAAGAAGCGCTCGTTGATGAAGGGGCCGTAGAGCACGTCTGGGTAGGCGTTGGGGTCGGCGATGCGGACCTTGGCGACCGCGGCCAAGTAGCGCTCCTTGAAGTGATCAAAGATCGGCGCGTCGATGATGAGGTTGCCTGCCGACGTGCAGCGCTGGCCGCCGGTGGCGAAGGCGCTGAACACCGCACCCTGCACGGCGTTGTCGAGGTCGGCGTCGCGCATGACCACCAAGGGGTTCTTGCCGCCCAGCTCCAGCGTCGGGTGCAGCAGGTTGCGGCCGGCCACCCCGCCGATGTGCTTGCCCACCGCGGTGGAGCCGGTGAAGGCGAACTTGTGCAGCAGGCCTTCGTCCATCAGGTCGACGAGGAACTCACCAGCCGCACCCTTGCCGCCGCCGAACACCACGTTCAGCACACCGGCAGGCACGCCGGCCTCCTCGATGATCTTGGCGAAGGCGTAGGCCACGGCTGGCGCGTCCTCGGAGGGCTTCCACACGATGGTGTTGCCGGTGACCAGCGCAGGTACGATCTTCCATGAAGGCACGGCGATGGGGAAGTTGCCTGCGGTGACGATGCCCACCACGCCAAGCGGTCGGCGGTAGGTGAACAGCTCCTTGTTGGGCATCTCGGACGGCACCGTCTGGCCGTAGAGCCGGCGGCCCTCGCTCTGGAAGAAGCGGCAGGTGTCGATGGCCTCCTGCACGCTGCCGCGGGCTTCCTTGAGGGTCTTGCCCATCTCGCGGGTGACGAGTCGCGAGAGCGCTTCCTTCTCCCGTTCCAGCGCCTCGCCCACCCGGCCGAGCAACTCGCCGCGGATGGGGGCCGGCGTCTTGGACCAGCCGGGGAAGGCGGCCGTGGCGGCTGCCACGGCTTCGCGCACCTGCTCGCGGGTGGCCTCGGGGAACTCGCCGAGCACGTCGTCCAACTGGCTGCTGTTGCGGCTGGGGAAGCTGGTGGGGCTATGGGTCTCGCGACCGGCGATCAGGTGGCCGAAGCGGCGGGGCATGGGATCCTCCGTGGTAGGGCTGCGCCTTGGGGCGTGGCATGGTGTGCGTCCTGGACGCGGTTGGTCCCGGACGACGATGGGTCGAGGTTACCATGACGAACCATGGCCTCCGAACGCAGCTAGGCGCCAAGAGGCCAGGGTCTCGCTCGTACTCGGTGTTGGTCTAGCTCAGGGGGCCGCCACGCCAACCACGGTCACGGTGCGGGCTGTCTCCAAGCCCACGCCGTTGACGGCGGTGACGACGACCTCATATGAAGCGCCGGCCTGGATGCCCTGGACCGTCGCTCGGATCTCGACCGGCTGGATACTGCGCTCCTCGTCCTCCACGATCAGGATGCCCATGTCGGCTTCACCGAAGGTCGCCTGCAGACGTGAGATGCCCGACTCCGTGTCGACCGCCCAGGCGATGAGCTCGAAGTCCTCACCTTCGATCAGACCCACACCCGACCCGACGTTGACAAAGACTTCGGGACCCGTCGAGTCCGTGACGGCGAAGGTGTTGCACGCTGCCAGCGCGACCACCAGAAGGGTCGCGACCCACCATCTCAAGCTCTTCATGCCAAGCCCTCCTGATCCCACGAGGTGATCGTGTCCTACGACGA
>CAYXJZ010000127.1:0-6986 GCA_964465355.1 uncultured bacterium
TCGTGGATGACCTGGTCGTAACCACGCTGCAAGAAGGTGCTGTAGATGGCCACGATGGGCCGCTCGCCGCGCAGCGCCAGGCCGGCGGCGGTGGTCACAGCCACGTCCTCGGCGATGCCGACGTCGAGGTAGCGCCGCGGATGTCGCTTGCTGTAGCCCACCAGGCCGGAGCCCTCGCGCATGGCAGGGGTGATGACCCACAGCCGGTCGTCCACCGCAGCCAACTCGCTCACGGCTTCGCCGAAGGCGTCCGACCACTGGTGGCCCTTGCTCGAGGCCACCGGGTTCCCCGGGTCGAACTTCGACGCGCCGTGCCAGACGATGGGATCGGCCTCGGCCACCTCGTAGCCCTTGCCCTTGCGGGTGACGACGTGCAGCATGGTCGGTCCGTCGAGCTCGCGGATCTTGGCCAGGTAGAAGCTGAGCTGCTCGGCGTCGTGGCCGTCGATGGGACCGACGTAGCGCAGGCCCATGGCGTGGAAGGGGTTGTTGGACGCTGGGTCGAAGAAGCGCCTTGCCGCCTTCTTGGCGCGGCTGCCCAGGTCGGCGAGCGGCGCCCACAGGTCCTTGAGGGCCGCCTTACCACGCACCTCGGCGCGCTGGAACCATGGCTCCACCTGCACGCGGCGCATGAAGGCGTTGAGCGCCCCCACGTTCTCGCTGATCGACATCTCGTTGTCGTTGAGCACGATGGTCATGCGGGTGCGCTGATGGCCGATCTGGTTCAGCGCCGCCAAGGCCATGCCGCCGGTGAGGGCGCCGTCACCGATGACGGCCACCACGTCGTAGGGCGCTGCGCGAGCGTCGCGGGCCAGCGCCATGCCCAAGGCGGCGGCCAGGCTGGTGCTAGCGTGACCGACGGTGAGTGCGTCATGGGGGGACTCGCTGGTGGCGGTGAAGCCGGCAAGGCCGCCCGGCCTGCGGATGGTGCGCATGCGCTCGCGCCGACCGGTGAGCATCTTGTGGCCGTAGGTCTGGTGGCCGACGTCCCACACGATCCGGTCACGTGCGCTGTCGTGGACGAAGTGCAGGGCGACGGTGAGCTCCACTGCGCCAAGGCTGGAGGCCAGATGGCCGCCGGTGACGGAGCAGACCTCGATGATCTCGTCGCGCAGTTCGGCGGCCAGTTGGGGTAGCTGGTCCCTGCGCAGCCGGCTGACGTCGGCGGAGTTGTGCACGTGGTCGAGCAGGCGCATCATGGACTCCTATCGGGAGGAGCGTTCACTCCACGCGCGTGCCGGCTGGGAAGTTGGCATCGACGATGAGCAGGCCCCGTTCGTCGCGCACGTAGCCGACATGGGGCGCGAACCAGACCTGCTGCGACACCTCTTCCTCGATGTTGCCATCCTCGTCGAAGATGCGGGTGGTGCGGTCGATGGCGTAGATCTGGTAGCGCCGGTCGGTCACGGTGACGGGACGGAAGTCCACCACGGTGTAGACGTAGTCGACCATGTACTGCTGCCGTCTCAGGCTGGCAACGGCTCCTGGGCAGACCAACGTGACCTCGGTGCTGCCAGACCAGATGGCGCCGACCCGCAACTCCGTCTGCGCCGGGAACTCACGCATGGGCGGATCGAAGTCGGCGGTGCAGCCAGGCCGCATCTGACGGCGCAGGTACACGCCATCGTCGCGGAACTGACGGTAGAGGCCGATGTCCTGGGTGAGGCCGACGAGGCGAGAGACGATCCACACCTCGCCATCAAGGACGGCTGGACCCTCGATGGTGTCAACCGCCCTGCGGCCGTCGAGCCTGCCGCCGTCGGGGACGTAGTAGACCTGGGCTCCGGTCTCCCTCGGGTAGAAGGACAGCGGCTCGCTGAGCTGCTGCACCCCGACGCGGCCAGGCTCGCCGGTGGTGGGCGCGCAGGCAGCCAGCACCAGCAGGGCGGCGATGACAGCGAACTGCCGTAGGGACCTGGTCTGGAGCGGCTCAGGGCGCGCAGCCTTCTTGACGTTCATGACCTGCATGCTACCGCAGCCGGGCGGCTTCCCTTGCCTGGGTGTAGACCGTCTCCTCGGCCGGGTCCAGTTCCACCAGCAGCGCTCCATAGCTGGCCACCCAGGCGGCGGCGTACCACACGGTCAGTGCGTCCACCACGGCTTCACCGCTGGCGGGCGGCAGCCAGCCGTCACCTGGGCGCAAGGACTCCACCTGGGCGACCCGACTGGCCAGGGCCTCCTCCACCAGAGCCGTCTCGGCGTCAGGCGCGCCGAGCCAAAGGCCAACCAGGTCGTCGCCGACGGCATGACGCCCCTCGAGGGCGGTGGTGGCCAAGAGCAGCGGGTGCTCACCGCTCGGCACGGTCAGGGTCTTGCCCAAGCGGGCGAAGACCTGCTGCACCAGCCCCTGCAACGCACCCTGACCGCGGGCGCTGAGCAGCAGGGGCACGCGGTTCCACAGCTTCCAGGCCATGGCCTTGGCGGGGTTCTGCTCCGTCGGGCGCAGGGGATCGGCGGCCTCGGCCACCGTCACCATCGCCTGCTGCAGCAGTTCGACGGCCTCCAGCCGTCCTGCGAGGCGTGCCAGCAGGCGGACGAGGTCGACGGTGGTGAAGGGACCTTCGGCCATCAGGACGGCCGGGCGCACCGCCTGCTCCTCGTCGTCCCGATCGGCGACCCGCAACAGCTCCAAACCCGGGCCTGGTGCATGGGCCGCGATCAGCGCCTCGTCGCCGAAACCGCCTGCCACCCACAGCTGGGTGCCTTGGTCCACCCACCGTCCCGCCAGCCAGGGAAGCAGCAGCGGCACCAAGGCGGCGGCCGCGCCGGTGCCGTCGAAGCCGAGCGGGCCAGGTCGCGCGGCAGCCGTCGGCGACTCGGAGGTGGGCAAGGCTTGCAGGGTCTTGAGGACGCCCTTGCTGTCACGGGCGAGGAGGGTACCGACATCGTCCAGCATCGTCGTCAGCTTATCAGCGCCGTCGCCATCGGCCGGATCTTCTGTCGCTGGACCAGCGACAGAAGATCAAGCTGCCGCCTTAGCGGCAGCCAATGTCCCGGCGAAGCTGCGCGCCGGGGAAGCGGATGCGGTCGACGGCCGCGTAGGCCAGTTGGCGCGATGCCTCGGCGTCGGCGCCGACCGCGCTGATGCCGAGCACCCTGCCGCCTGCGCTGATCCAGCGCCCATGGGCGTCGAGGGCCGTGCCTGCATGGAAGACGGTGACCTCGGGGCCGAGGTCGTCTGGGATCTCGATCACCGCGCCTCGCCTCGGGGCGACGGGATAGCCCTCGGCGGCCATGACCACGCAGGTGCAGCTGCCTGGACGCCAGCGCAGCTCGGCGTCATCGACGCGGCCTTCGGCCGCTGCAGCCAGCAGGGCGTAGAGATCGCTGTCCAGCAAGGGCATGAGCGCCTGGGTCTCGGGGTCACCGAAGCGCACGTTGTACTCCAGCAGCTTGGGCCCGTCCTGGGTGATCATCAGGCCGAGGAAGAGGGTGCCGACCATGGGCCTGCCCTCCTCCAGCAAGGCGGCCAGGGTGGGCTCGAGGATGCGTGAGCGCACCTCGTCCAGCCCAGCCTCGTCCAGGCTGTGGCGGGGAGCGATCACCCCCATGCCGCCCGTCATCGGACCATGGTCGCCGTCCAGCAGCGCCTTGTGGTCCTCGGCAAGGGGCAGGGTCCGCCCGCGTCGACCGTCACAGACCACCAGAAGGCTGAGCTCCTGGCCGCTGAGGAAGGCCTCGACCACCAGCTCGGCATGACCATCCCCAAACACCTGCTCTGCTGCACCGTAGGCCTCGGCGGCGTCGCCGGCCACGGTCACACCCTTGCCGGCCGCCAGGCCGTCAGCCTTGATGACCACCGGCCCCCCAGCCGCCTCGGAGAGACGGTCGATGGCCACCCGCGCAGCCGCCAGGTCCCGCACGGACACGGCATCGGCGGTGGGGATGCCGTACCTGCTCATGAAGGCCTTGGACTCAGCCTTGGACGCTTCCAGCCGGGCGGCCGCCCGGCTTGGCCCGTAGACGGGCACGTCCCTGGCGCGCAACAGGTCGACGAGGCCGGCGGCCAGAGGCTCCTCCGGCCCCACCACCACCAGGTCGACGCGCCGCCGGGCGGCCTCCTCGGCCAAGGCCGTGAGGGAGCTCTGCGCGCCAAGGCCACCGGGGACGGGCACGATCTCCCCCAAGCTGCGCATGCCAGCGTTGCCGGGGGCCAGCAGCAACTCGCCCACCGATGGCGAACGTGCCAGCGCCCACGCCAGGGCGTGTTCGCGGCCGCCGCCGCCGACCACCATCACGCGAGCGCGGCTCATGCCGGCCTCCAGGCGCCGCTGAGCAGCAGGCGCAGCGCATCCGGGTAGGCGCGGTGCTCCTCCTGCTGGATCCTGGCCTGCAAGGCGGGCTCCTCCTCGCCGGGAAGGACCCGCAGCCGTCGCTGCAGAACGACGGGGCCGCTGTCGACACCGGCGTCGACCAGGTGGACGGTGCACCCCGTCTCCGGCACGCCGGCGTCGAGGGCCTGACGCACCGGATGCAGACCGGGGAAGTCGGGCAGCAGGCTGGGATGGATGTTGAGGATGCGGCCGGACCAGCGCTGCACGAAGCCGGCCGAGAGGATGCGCATGAAGCCGGCCAGGGCGATGACGTCCACCCGCTGTGCTTCGAGGAAGGCCTGGACCGTCGCCTCGAAGGCTGTTCCGTCCCGGCCGAAGGGATGGTGCAGCACCGCCACGCCGGCGCGGCGGCCGGTGTCCAGCGCCATGGCGTCGGCGCGGTTGCCGACCACGGCTACCACCTCGGCCAGGGGGTCCTTCCCACCCGGTGGGAAGGCCGCGAGCAGGCTGCCCAGGTTGCTGCCCCGACCGGAGGCGAAGACCGCCAGTCGCGCGCGCCGCCCCAAGGGGAAGGCAGAGGCCGGGCTCCCCCCGTCGTCCGCCGCCGTACCCACCTCAGTCGCTCTCACCATCGGGTTCGTCCTCCATGGGGCCTCCGGTGGCCAACGCTCGGGCCGGCCCCGCGACGCGGCATCCTAACCATCCCCGGCCACGCCATCCGCCAGCGCGGTCTCGGTGGCCTCCCACGCGGCCATGGCCGTCAGCAACGCCTGCTCCAACCGATCATGCTCGTGGCCCAACTCGGCCAGCGCCTGCACGTCGCCTCCTGGCCCCGAGGCCGAGACAAGGGCGGCGCGCACCTCGCTCAGCCGCTGTTCCAGCTCCGCCACCTCCACCTCGATGCGGTCGCGGTCCTGCCTCAGACGCCAGGCGGATGGCCGCCCCTTCTCCCGGCCCTGGCCGGAGGGCGACCGGCCAGAGGCCTCAGCCGCCGACGCGAGCAGCACGGCGGCCTGCTCTGCCTCACGGCGTTCCGCACGTTTGCGCTGGTAGAAGCCCCAGTCGCCCTCGTAGTCGTGCAAGGCCCCAGCTTCCACCTCCCAGACCCGGGTGGCCAGCGCATGCAGGAAGCGGCGGTCGTGCGAGACCAGGATGACGGTGCCCTCGTAGGCCTGCAGGGCAGCCTCGAGGGCTTCGATCATCTCCACGTCGAGGTGGTTGGTGGGCTCGTCCAACACCAGGACGTTGGCTTCCGTCAGGCTGAGCTTGAGCAGGGCCAGCCTGGCGCGTTCTCCACCAGAGAGGTCGGCGACCCGCTTGAACTGCGCAGCGTAGGGGAACATGAAACGCCCGAGCAGGTCGTGGGCCTGCATCTCCCCCACCCAGCGCA
This sequence comes from uncultured bacterium, assembly GCA_964465355.1. Classification (GTDB taxonomy): domain Bacteria; phylum Deinococcota; class Deinococci; order Deinococcales; family Trueperaceae; genus JAABTL01. Next base: position 5,665 of record CAYXJZ010000127.1, read on the forward strand.
CCAGCTCCTGCACCAGGGTGGCCTCTGGGTCGACACCACTCAAGTCCTGGTCGTAATAGGCCACCCGCACGCGGGTGCCCCATGCCACTTGGGCACGGGGGTCGTCAGCATCGCGCTGGCCCATCAGGATGCGCAGCAGGGTGGTCTTGCCTGCCCCGTTGGGGCCGACGACGGCCACCCGCTCACCGCGCCGCAACAGCAGCTCGACGTCTTGGAAGAGGCTGCGGCCGTAGCGGGCGCTGAGGTGCTTGGCGTGGAGCACCACGTCCACCGAAGGCGGGCAGGGGAACGTGAAGCGGGTGGTCGGCGCTGCCCGCCGCTCCTCCGGCAGCATCTCCTCCTCCATGCGCTCGACCCGCCGTTCCATGGCGCGGGCGCGGCGGTGCAGCTTCTCGCTCTGGCCGGCCCAGCGTCGCATCTGCGTCGCCGCCTCGCTCAGGCGATCGTGCTCCTTGAGCTGGTTGACCCTGGTGCGGGCCTCGATGCGCGCCTGCTCGGCGCGTGCCTCGCGGTACTGGCTTGGGTTGCCTTGGCCGCTGCGCAGCTCGCCGCGGTCCACCTCGGCCGTGCGGTCGCTGGCGCCGTCCAAGAAGGCGCGGTCGTGCGAGACCAGGATGGCCGAGCCGGGGTAGCGGGCGACGAAGCCGACCAGCCAGTCGCGCATGGCCATGTCGAGGTGGTTGGTCGGTTCGTCGAGCAGCAGCACGTCGGGCTGCGCCATGAGCACGCGCGAGAGGCCGAGACGGGTGCGTTCGCCACCCGAGAGCCGGCTGACGACGTCCCCTTCCCGCCCTGCGAAGCCGAGGGCGTGCAGGACGGCGTCACGCCTTGCGCGTCTGGCGTAGCCGCCGCGGCGCTCGAACACCTCGTGCAGCGCCTCCCAACGCGCGTAACGTTCCGGATCGTCGAGCCCCTCGGCCTCCAGCCCGGCCAGGTCGCGCTCCATCTTCTCCAAGTCGGCGAAGGCGGCCTCGGCCAGGTCGAGCACGGTAGCGCCAGGGGCGGCGCCCAAGTCCTGCTCCAGGGCAGCCACCCGCACGCCTGGGCGGAGGTAGACATCGCCACCGTCCGCGCTCTCCTGGCCGAGCAGCAGGCGCAGGACGGTGGTCTTCCCTGCGCCGTTGCGGCCGATGAGCGCCCAGCGGTCACCTGGTCGCAACTCCAAGTGAGCACTACGGAGAACGGTCTGTTCTCCGTAGTGCTTGTCGACTTGATGCAGGGCCGCCAAGATCACGGCAAGCAGCCTACCTGGGATCGGTGAGTCGGGGACCTAGGCGTAGCGCAGGTTGGCCTCGGTCTCCAGGTCGAAGGCGTGGAGGAAG
>CAYXJZ010000128.1:0-6682 GCA_964465355.1 uncultured bacterium
AGCCGGAGACCATCGCCATCGCCGATCACGTGGTGGACCTTGGCCCAGGTGAGGGCACGGCCGGCGGCGAGCTGGTGTTCGAGGGCACGATCGAGGGGCTGCGGGCCAGCGGCACGCTCACCGGGCGGCACCTGGACGACCGGGCCTCCCTCAAGCCGTCACTGCGCAAGCCCTCCGGCGTGCTGGAGGTGCGCGGCGCCGACGACCACAACCTGCATGACGTCGACGTCGACATCCCCCTTGGCGTGCTTGTGGTGGTGACCGGCGTGGCCGGATCGGGCAAGAGCTCGCTGATCCACGGCTCGGTGTCGGGCAGGGACGGCGTGGTGGCCATCGACCAGGGCGCGATCCGCGGCTCGCGCAGGAGCAACCCGGCCACCTACACGGGTCTGCTCGATCCGATCCGCTCGGCCTTCGCCAAGGCCAACGGGGTGAAGCCAGCCCTGTTCAGCCCCAACTCCGAGGGTGCCTGCCCCACCTGCAACGGTGCCGGCCTCATCTACACCGAGCTCGGCTTCATGAACACGGTCGCCACCGTCTGTGAGGTCTGCGAGGGCAAGCGCTTCCAGGCCTCGGTGCTGGAGTACAAGCTGGGCGGCAAGGACATCAGCGAGGTGCTGGCCATGTCGGTGACAGAGGCCGAGGCCTTCTTCGGCAGCGGTGAGGCGAACACCAAGGCCGCGCACGCCATCCTGAGCCGGCTGGCCGATGTCGGGCTCGGTTACATCAGCCTCGGCCAACCGCTCACCACGCTCTCCGGTGGTGAGCGGCAGAGACTGAAGCTGGCCATCCACATGAGAGAGAAGGGCGACGTCTACGTGCTGGACGAGCCGACCACCGGTCTGCACCTGGCCGACGTGGCGCAGCTGCTCGGCCTGCTCGACCGGCTGGTCGAGGCAGGTAAGTCGGTCATCGTCATCGAGCACCACCAGGCGGTCATGGCGCACGCCGACTGGATCATCGACCTTGGGCCAGGCGCCGGCCACGACGGCGGCCGGATCGTCTTCGAGGGCACGCCGGCCGACCTGGTCGAGGCGCGCTCCACCCTCACCGGCCAACACCTGGCGGCCTACGTCGGGGGCTGAGTCCGTCGCCGAAGGGGTGGTAGGCTCCCACCCATGTTCGATCAGTTCGATGACCTGTTCCTGAGCGGCGTCTTCGCCCCGCGCGAAGTGCTGCTGCGCGGGCTGACGCTCGAGCAGGTCTCCGTGCGCCCTGCTGGCGCATCCCACAGCATCTACCAGGAGCTGTGGCACGTGACCACGGTCATCGAGATGTCGCTGGAGCGTGGCCGGGTGTCGCTGGAGTCGTGGCCGCACGCCGAGCACTTCCCTGAGGCGACGGCCCCCGCCAGCGCGGCCGAGTGGGACACGCTGGTGGGGCGCTTCCTTGGTGCGTCGCGGCGTGCCGTGCTCCTCTCGCAGGAGCCGGGCCGGCTGGCCTCCGCCGATCCAGGCTATGAGGAGCACGGCATGACGTGGCGCGACGCCCTGGAGTTCTTGGCTGTGCACAGCGCCTACCACCTCGGCAGGATCGTGCTGCTCAGGCAGCTGCTTGGTGCTTGGCCGCCCGCGCGCGTGCCCCACGCCTGACCATCTCGGCCGGCCCGGCGACGCGCCGTTCTCTCTCGGTCAGTCTGCACGCCGCCGCAGGAAGCGGCCGGTGACCGAGCCATCGGCTTGCATCAGGTCCTGCGGGGTGCCCTCGAAGACCACCCGCCCACCGTCGTGCCCGGCGCCTGGCCCAAGGTCGATGATCCAATCGGCGTGGGCGATGACGTCCAGGTTGTGCTCGATGACGACCACCGTGTTCCCGCGCTCCACCAGCCGGTCCACCATGGTGAGGAACTGGCCGACGTCGGACATGTGCAGGCCGGTGGTGGGCTCGTCCATGACGTAGAGGCTGCCTTCCTTGTGCAGTTCGGTGGCCAGCTTCAGCCGCTGGCACTCGCCGCCGGAGAGGGTGGAGAGCGGCTGGCCGAGGCTGAGGTAGGACAGGCCCACCTCCTGCATGGCCGCCAGCACCTTGGCGATGGGGCGCTCGCTGAAGAAGGCGGCGGCCTCGATCACGGTCATGGCCAGCACCTCGCTGATGTCCTTGCCGCGCAGCTTGTGGCTCAGCACCTCGTCGGTGAAGCGCCGGCCACGGCAGCTGTCGCATGGGCTGCTGAAGCCGTCCATGAAGGCCAGGTCGGTGTAGATGACGCCCAAGCCCTTGCAGTCTGGGCAGGCGCCAGCCGAGTTGAAGCTGAACAGGGCGGGGCTGACGCCGCTTGCCTTGGCGAAGCGCTTGCGGATCTCGTCCATCATCCCGGTGTAGGTGGCTGGGGTGGAGCGGATGTTGCCGCGCACCGGGGACTGGTCCATCACGATGGCCTCCGGCTGCTGGGGCAGGAAGGCCCCGTGGATCAGCGAGCTCTTGCCCGAGCCGGCCACGCCGGTCACCACCGTCAGGACCCCCGTTGGGATGTCGACCGACACGTCCTTGAGGTTGTGCTGCCTGGCATGGCGCACCGCCAGCGAGCCGCCGGGCAGGCGCGGCCGGCGCTCGGGCGGCTGGCCGGCGCGCATGAAGCGGCCGGTGAGGGTGTCGGCCTGGTGCAGGCCATCCACGCCTCCCTGGTAGACGACACGGCCGCCGGCTGCGCCCGCCCCCGGGCCCATGTCGACCACGTGGTCGGCCACGGCGATGACGTCCGGGTCGTGCTCGACCACGAGCACTGTGTTGCCCTTGTCGCGCAGGCGCAGCAGGATGGTGTTGAGCCGCTCCACGTCGCGGGCGTGCAGGCCCACGCTGGGCTCGTCGAAGATGTAGAGCATGTCGCCCAGGCTGCTGCTCAGGTGCCGCACCATCTTGACCCGCTGTGACTCGCCGCCCGAGAGGCTGGCGGTGGGGCGATCGAGGCTCAGGTAGCCGAGGCCGATGGTGACGAGGTCGTCCAGGCGAAGGACAAGGCGCTCGACCAGGCTGCGGGCACCGCCGACGTCCAGCGTCTGCAGCAGGGCGGGCAGCTCGCGCACCTCCATGGCCGAGAGCTCGGCGATGTTGTGGTCGCCCACGCGGCTGGACAGGGCCGCCTGGTTGAGGCGGGCGCCGTGGCAGAGGGGGCAGGTGGCGCTGGTGACGAAGCGCTCTGCCGCCGCCCTGCTGCGCTCGGAGAGGGCGGAGACGTCGCGCTTGATGTAGAGCCGGGTGAAGCGCTCGACCAGGCCCTCGTAGTTGGAGCCGAAGCCCTCGGCCCACTCGATGCGTCTCTTCTCGTCTCCGGTGCCGTGCAGGAGCATGCGCAGCTCGTCATCGCCGTAGTCGGCCAGCCTCTTGTCCGGGTCGAAGAGGCCGGAGTTGGCGTAGAGCTTCCATGGCCAGCTGCCCACCTTGAGGTCCGGGGGCAGGACGGCGCCCTCGTTGAGCGACCTGGACATGTCGACGAAGGCCCCAAGGTCGACCTGGGTGGTGCGCCCGAGGCCCTCGCACTCTGGGCACATGCCTTGGGGGTCGTTGAAGGAGAAGGTGTTGGCGTAGCCAGCGTGGGGCTCCCCCACCCGCGAGAAGAGCAGTCGCAGGATGGGGGCGATGTCGGTGAAGGTGCCGACAGTGGAGCGGGCGTTGCCGCCGATGCGTCGCTGGTCGACGATGACCGGGGCCGAGAGGTGGTCGATCAGCTCCACGTCCGGCCGGCCGTAGCTCGGCAGGAAGCCCTGCACGAAGGCGGTGAAGGTCTCGTTGAGCTGGCGCTGCGCCTCTGCGGCGATGGTGTCGAAGACCAGCGAGGACTTGCCGGAGCCGGAGACGCCGGTGAAGACGGTGATGGCCTGTTTGGGGATGTCGACGGAGACGTCTTTCAGGTTGTTCTCGCGGGCGCCGCGGACGACGATGGCGTGGCTCAAGGCTGCCTCCAGGGGTGGTGTGGGGTGCCGAGGTCGTCAGGGTGCTGGGTCGTCCGCCGCCGGGTCATCAGACCCCGCTGTGCCGGATCGCACGGATGCCGAGCGCCAGGCCGAGGACGCAGGTCAACACGGTCGCCAGCAGTCCCCAGCCCACCTCTGGCACCATCACATGGCCTGCGAACAGCGCCCGTTCGGCGTCCACCAGGTAGCGCAGCGGGTTGAAGGCGGAGACGACGCGCATCCACGCCGGCCCGGTCTCCAGGGGCAGCATCATGCCAGAGAGGATGATGAGCGGGAACTGCAGGGTGGTCTGTATGCCCCAGAACAGCGCCGGCTGCTGCCGCACGCCGATGGCCAGGGCGTAGGACAGGGCGCCGAGACCGACGCCGAAGAGGCCGAGCATCACCAGGCCAAGCAGGGCGGGACCGGGGTAGAGGCGGAAACCGAAGGGCAGCAGCACCAGCACGATGACGGCGGCCTGCACCATCAGCGGCGCCATCTCCTTGAGCGACTTGCCCACCAGCAGGGCCGAGCGGCTGAGGGGGCTGACCAGCAGGCGCTCGTAGGAGCCGGTCTCCACCTCGGTGAGCAGGCCGTAGCCCACCGCGCCGGTGCCGAACACCGCGATCATGACCAGCATGCCTGGCGCGAACCACTGCAGGGTGGAGCTGGCGCCGACCACCTCCGCCTGCATGATGCCGCCAAGCAGGGGGCCGAAGAGCCCGAGGAAGATGAGCGGCTGCACAAGGGTGAGCAGCGGGCCGTACGGGTCGCGCAGGGTGGGGAGGATCTCGCGGACGAAGACGGTGCGGGTGTCGTTCAGGAACTTGCTCATGCGCTGGCCGCCCCTTCGGCGTCTTGGCGGCCGCCTGCCTCTTCGCGCAGGCTGCGGCCGGTGAGGTTGAGGAACACGTCGTCGAGCGAGGGCTGGCGGGCGCTGGCGCTGGCCACACGCAGACCATCGGCGGCCAGCCGTGCCAGCAGCCCGGGCAAGGTGGCGGGACCGTCGGCCACGCGCAGGCGCAAGGCGGCGAGGCCGTCGGCCATCTGCGTCACCGTCCCCTCGGCTTGCGCCAGCTCCATGGCGCGAGGCGCCTGGTCGGCGGGCAGGGTGAGCGTGACGGTGTCGCCGGCCAGGTCGCGCTTGAGCTGTGCGGCGGTGTCGTCGGCGATGATCTGGCCGTGGTCGATGACCACCACCCGCTCGGCCATGGCGTCGGCCTCCTCCAGGTAGTGGGTGGTGAGCACCATGGTGGTGCCAAGCTCGCGGCGCAGCCGCAGGATGTGCTCCCACAGGTTGGCGCGGTTGTGCGGGTCCATGCCGGTGGATGGTTCGTCGAGGAACAGCAGCCGCGGCCGGCTGACCAGCCCCATGGCGATGTCGAGCCGTCGGCGCTGGCCGCCGGAGAGGGTGCTGACCGTGCGGATGGCCAGCTCGCTCAGGTCGAGGGTGTGCAGCAGCTCGTCTGCCCTGGCGCGGGCGGTGCGCCCATCCTGGCCGTAGCTGCGCGCCTGGTTGACCAGTTCGTCGCGCACCCGGTGGAAGTGCCCTGCTCCGTTGCCCTGGCCGATGTAGCCGATGCGCCTGCGCACCTCCACCGGGTCGACGGCCACATCGACCCCGGCCACCTTGGCGCTGCCTGAGGTGGGCCGTAGCAGGGTGGAGAGCATGCGCAGGGTGGTGGACTTGCCTGCGCCGTTGGGGCCAAGGAAGGCCACCAGTTCGCCTTCGGCCACGTCAAGGTCGATGCCCTTGACGGCCTCCACCGCCTGCGCCCCCTTCCCGAACCGCTTCGTCAGTCGTCTCGCCTCGATCATGCTGCCGCCTCCTTGCCATCCTGTCGCCGTACGATGTACGGTGAGCCAGGTAGGATAGCATACGCCGTACGGAGTTCGTCAAGGCCTGCGGTGGGTCATCATGGACGAAGCGAGGCGGACGGCGGCGGGCGATATGCACCAAGCCAAAGCCCGGCTCCGGGCGCAGCCGCTCACAGGGCGCAGGAAGGCTAGATGTCCGAGACGGAGAGCGAGACGACCGTAGGGAAGAAGAGCGCCGACCCGGCCGCCACTGATCCGGCCAAGGCCGATGCCGCCGCATCCACCAAAGCCGATGCGGTGCGCATGCTTCAGCTCATGTGGGCGCCGCCTGCGCCGCCGTCTCGCGGTCCCAAGCCGAGGATCACCCTCGACCAGATCGTCGAAGCCGCCGTACGCCTCGCCGATGACCAGGGGCAGGAAGCGCTGTCCATGCGGCGCGTTGCCGCCGAGCTGAAGGTGGGCACGATGTCGCTCTACACCTACGTGGCCAGCAAGGCCGAACTGCTTGAGCTCATGGTGGACGAGGTGTTCGGTGAGCGGCGACCTTCCGATCCCACAGCACCTTGGCGAGAACGGGCGCGGGCCTTGGCCGTCGACCGTTGGGGCATCCTGCGGCGCCACCCCTGGGTCCTTGACCAGAGCCTGTTCCGCTTCTCCTGGGGGCCGAACGCGATGGACGCGGACGAGGAGATGTACGCCGTCCTGCAAAGCGCCGGCCTAGGCCCGCGGCAGGTGGTCGAGTCGGCCGCGGCCATCCACGCCTACGTGCACGGCGCGGCCCACAACGCCAAGCTCGAACACGGGGCTGAGCAGGCCAGCGGCACCTCGCTGCTCGAGTACCACGTGGCGCGCTCGGTGTTCTACGAGACCTTCTACGAGGAGGGCCGCTTCCCAGCCACGAGTCGGCTCTACCTGGCAGGCGGCTTCGACGAGTTCTCGCTCGATCCCTTCCTCTTCGGCCTGGAGAGGCTGCTGGA
>CAYXJZ010000129.1:0-6605 GCA_964465355.1 uncultured bacterium
GCACGTCGTTCGGGACGACGGGGTCGGAGGTTCGAATCCTCTCGCCCCGACCAACGGCGATGGGGCGGGACATCTCTCAACGATGTCCCGCCCCATCGTTCATCTAGAGGCCAGGAGGCTCGTGCGGCTGGGTGCTAGCCTTGCTCGCCGCCCTCGGCAGCGTTCATGTCCATCCACACCGCTTCGAAGGTGTGCCCATCCGGGTCCTCGAAGGCGCGGTTGTACATCCAGCCCATGTCCATCGCCGGGCGAGGGTCGGCCTTGCCGCCGGCTGCGGCAGCGGCCTCGACGATGGCGTCCACCTCTTCGCGGCTGTCCCGCGTCAGGGCGGCCAAGAAGCCGGTGGCTTGCTTCGCTTCGGCCACGGGCTTCGCGGAGAAGGTGCTGAAGTAGTCGGTCGTCAGCAACTGGAAGGTGAGGCTGTCTGACCAGTTCATCGACGAGGCCTGATGGTCGCTGAACTGCTCGTTCTTCTGGCAGCCGATCGCCTGGTAGAAGCGCGTGGCGGCGTCGAGGTCCCTGACGGGCAGGTTGAGGAAGAGTGCCTTGGACATGAGGGTTCTCCTTGTCTGTTGACCCGGTAGAGGTGAGCGAAGAGACCAATGGTGCCGTCAGGCATGGTGCTCTTCGTCACCTCCTCCCGTGTCCGGTCACCTTAGCCGCCACCTGGAGCGCCAGGCATCCGCCGGCAGGCGCAGGGGACCCTACGCTCCATGACGTACGCCGCTGCGTCAAGCCCGCACCGCCTGCTCGTGCTAGCATCCCTGCGTTCGGACCCTGCGGGAGGTGACATACCCGGGGTTCGCGTCTGGGCCGGCGTGGCCTTGGCGCGCACCGTCGCCGGAGGCTCCCCGCATGGCACCCACCCCCCTGCCCCACCAGACCGACCCATCGCCACCCCTCGTCGGCCAACCCGCGGCCTGGCTGTTGGGCGTCAGCGTCCTGCTGGTCCCCTGGGCCAGCCAACTGCTCTTCGTCCTCAGCCGTTTCGGCCAGGAGCCGCCTGCTAGCCTGCCCTTGGCCGTGATCGTCCTGCTGTCCGCCATGCTGGCCGCGCCAGCCTCGGCCGCAGCTGCGAGGCTTCCGCGCGGCGTGGCGCTGGCCATCGCCGCCGTCGGCACCGCGCTGGCCGTGATCAGTGCCCTATGGGCGGGCCTCCCGGCCGCCTACCTGGCCGGCCTGCCCATCACGCTGGCGGTGGCCTTGGCCCTTCGCGCCCTCCCAGACCGCCGCCCCGAGCTCTACGGCGCCGTGCTGGTCTACGTGGCCTGCACGGTGCTGGCCAACTTCACCCTCGACTCCTTCCTGCCCATCGGCAGCTTCTTCCTCGTCAACGTCGGCACCTTCTTCTTCGGCGTCATCTTCACCCAGCGCGACCGGCTGCACGCCTTCGGCCGCCCGGTGGTCTACCGCGTCATCGCGTTGGCAGCGGTGGCCAACGTCATCGCCGCCTTCGCCGTCGGCACGCCGCTGCGCTACGTGGCGGTGAGCTTCCTTGCCCTGCTGGTCTCCGAGGCGACCGACACCGAGGTCTACCACCGGCTGTTGCACCGCAGCTGGTTCAGCCGGGTGGCCAGCTCCAACGCCGTGTCTGCGCCACTGGACACGGTCCTGTTCACGGTCCTCGCCTTCGCAGGCGAGTCCTTCGCCACCGCGCAGTGGATGCTGCAGGTCATCGTCACCGACGTGCTGGTCAAGTACGGCGCCAGCCTGGTGGCCGCCGTCACGCTCCTCAGCCGCCCGGGTTGGCGACCGCGGACCCCGTCCAGCTAGAGCCCCAGCTGCTCCACGGCGCGCGCCACCCCCAGCGCCAGCGCCTCCTCACCCGCGGCCGTACAGATCATCAGACCCACCGGCAGGCCTTCGCCGTCCAGGCCAACCGGCACCGTCGCGGCCGGCAGGCCGAGCAGGTTGACCAGGGCGGTGTTGCGCAAGACGGCGCCGTTGGTCAGGTGGTAGGCCTCGTCGCTGGCGTTCATGTCGGCGATGCGGGGTGGTGTGACGGCCACCGTCGGGGCCAACAGCGCGTCGACACCGAGCATGCGCTCGGCCACCGCCTGCCGCAACCGCTGACGCTCGTAGACCATCCGCAGGTAATCGGTGGCCGGCCGTCCCGTCACCGCGCGGATACGCTGCACCACACGCCGGTCCATCCGGTCCCCGAAGCGGTCGAGGCGCTCGCCATGGATGGTCAGGCTCTCGTAGGACGAGATGCTGCCGAAGCTGGGGTAGATGCCGTTCAGTTCGGCCAGCTCGGGAAGCGGGTCGCGCAGCACCCGGTGGCCGGCCGCCACCAACGCGGCCAAGGCAGCCTCGAAGCGGCCCTCCACGCCTGGATCGAGCCCCTCCTGCCACACCGTGGGCGGCGCCCAGAAGCGCCGAGCCGGGGGCAACGCCGCCAGCGGCGTCACCGGCGCGGCGCTCATCGCCCGCCACAGCGCCCATGCGTCGTCGGCGTCACGGGCGATGGGGCCGAGGGTGTCGAGCGTGGTGGACAGTGGCACCACACCCTCCGTGGTCAGGGCCCCGTCGGTGGTCTTGAGGCCGACCAGGCCATTGAAGCTGGCGGGGATGCGCACCGATCCGCCCGTGTCGCTGCCGACGGCCGCGGCTGCCCAGCCCAAGGCCACGGCCACCGCACTGCCGCTGGAGGAGCCGCCAGGCACGCGGCTGGCATCGACCGCGTTGCCGAGGTCACCGGTGTGCGGGTTGAGGCCGAGACCCGAGAAGGCCAGCTCGGTCATCGTGCTCTTGCCGAGGAACACCGCACCTGCCGCGTCCAGCCTGGCGGCCACCGGCGCGTCCTGGGTGGCCGGCGGGTCGCCGAAGTAGGCGGGCGACCCGGCACCGGTCACCTCGCCTTCGGTGTCCACGTTGTCCTTGACCACGATGGGCACGCCGTCCATCGGCCCCATGAGGTGACCGTGCCGCCAGCGCCGCGAGGCCGCTGCCGCCTGGGCCCGTGCGCGGGACGCGGTGAGCAGACGCAGGATGGGGCCGGGCGACACCTTGGCCAGGAAGGCCTCGGCGACCTCGGCCGGGTCGAGGCTACCGTCGCGGTAGCGGGCTGCCAGCTCGGTGACCTTGAGGGTGGTGGGGTCGGAGGTGGACACGACGCAGCCTACCGCCCGTCGGCGGCGCGGTACCATGCAGGAGAGCCGCCGGAGGGCCACCCGCATGCAACGCACCCGCGCCGAACTCGAGTCGATGAACCACGAGGAACTGGTCCACCGGGTCCTGGAGCTGCAAGACATGCTCAAGGAGGGCCTGGCCGTGCGCGGCGCCCTGCACTCGGTGCTCAACGCCCTGCTGGCCGCCAAGACCGACGAGGTGGCCACCTTCGCCGACGCCGACGAGGCAGCCTTGTCGCCGGAGGAGCAGGCCCTGAAGCGGGCATGGGCGACGGCGCGGCATGCGGTGTCGAACCCCCTTGGCGCGGCGAAGCGACGGCAAGACGGCTGAGGAGCGCTTCGCTCCTCGGATGCGAGCATCCGATCAGTTCAGCCGGCTGGGTCGCGCTGCCTCGAGGCTGCCGGGCACAGCTACAAGATCTTGTATCTGGTAGGATCATCGGCACTAGGGCTGGTAGCTCGACCCAGCGAACCTCAGCCAGGCACGGCAGGCCAAGGCCACTGCGAGCGAGATCCCTGACTCGGGACGGCGAGCGATCCGTCCATCGCGGGCAATCCAAGCCGGGACGCCTCTGGTGCCGAACAGGCCCAAGGGGCGCGAGGCGCAGCATGCTCAAGACACAGCCCCCAAGACCTCCCGACGGCGCCCAAGCCTTCGGCGACCACGCCGTCGCCATCGCCAAGAGGCAGTACTTCCAGCCGGGTGAGGAGACGGTCGACGACCTCTTCCGCCGCGTCGCCGACTGGGTGGCGACGGCGGAGCCCGAGGGCCAGCGAGCCGTCGCGGCCGAGCGGTTCTACCGCTTGATGGCGTCGCAGCGCTTCTGCCCTGGCGGACGCATCCTGGCCGGCGCCGCCACGCAGCACGGCAACGTGCTCAACTGCTTCGTCCAGGACGGTGGACCGGAGGAGGCCGGCTCGGACGCCTGGGTCCTGAACCTGGCCAGCAAGCTGGCCCTCGTCACCAAGGTGGGCGGCGGCAACGGCCTGAACCTCGACCCGATCCCGCCGAAGAGGCCCTTCATCGGTCCCTGCGGCCGGCTCTACCTGACCGCCCGGCGCGACCACCCCGACTTCGAGAGGATCGAGGCCGGCACCTTCCTCGACCTGGCCAGGGGTGAGCAGGTCACGCACGGCTACCGCACCGCGACCTTCGTCGAGCCCGGGACCGCTCCATCGGACGTGGTCATGCGACGCGTGGACGACTCCGTCGAGGGCATCTGGCAGGCCGCCGCCGACACGGCGCAGGCGCTGCTGCGCGGCGAGGAGGTGCTGCTCGACCTATCCGACCTACGGCCGGATGGCACGCCGGTGCGTGGCTCGGGCGGCGGTTCCAGCGGCCCCGCCAGCTTCGCGGTCGAGGTGTTCGACAGCTTCGCCACCTGGGCCTCCTTGGGTGGCGCCAGGCACGCCGGACCCGTGGCCACGCTGCGCTACGTCTTCGCCCCCACGCTCAGGGTGATCCGGCAGGGCGGCACCCGGCGCGGCGCCGGCATGGCCACCCTGAGCATCGACCACCCCGACCTGCGCGACTTCATCACCGCCAAGGACCTGGAGCGCGAGCAGGCGGAGGGCGACATCAGCACCTTCAACATCTCGGTGCTGGTGAGCGATGACTTCATGCAGCGTTCGATGGACGAACGCCGGGGCCCTCTCTGGGAGATCGCCCAGCATGCGTGGGCCACCGGCGAGCCTGGCCTGATCTACGTCGACAGGATCAACGAGCACAACCCGATGCGGGCGAGCTTGGGTGAGATCAGGTCCACCAACCCCTGCGGAGAGGTGCCCCTCTACCCCGGCGAGCCATGCGACCTTGGCGCCATCAACCTGGCGGCCTACGTGACCCGGCCAGGACAGGGCGTGGCCGGCTTCGACTTCGACACCTTCAGACAGGACACGCACATCTGCATCCGCTTCCTCGACGACGTGCTGGACGTGAACTTTTTCGCGCTCGCCGACAACCGGGCGATGAGCATGAAGCTCAGGCGGCTCGGCCTCGGTGTCATGGGCCTGGCGGACGCCCTGATCCGCATGGGCTACCCCTACGACAGTGAGCCAGGCAGGGCCGCCGTGGATCAGATCGTCTCGGCCATGCGCAAGGCTGCCACCGAGGCGTCAGAGGAACTGGCTAGCGAGCGCGGCGCCTTCCCGCTGTTCCCGCAGAGTGGGCTGGCAAGCCCTCGCCGCAACGTCGCCATGCTGACGGTGGCACCCACCGGCACCACCAGCATGCTCATGGGCGTCTCCTCCGGCGTGGAGCCGGTGTTCGCACCCTTCGTCCACCGCCGCATCGGCAGCGACTACCACGCGCTGGTGCACCCCTTGTTCCAGGAGCTGCTCGAAGGCCACCCGCCTGCGCCCGGCTTCGAGCGGGACGGGGCGTGGGATTGGGACCTGGTGGTGGCCGAGGTGCAGGCCAACCACGGCTCGGTGCAGGGTCTGTCCTTCGTCCCCGAAGAGGTGCGCGCGGTGCTGACCTGCGCCCACGACATCCCAGCCGCCGACCACGTGCGGATGCAGAGCGTGGTGCAACGCGCCTTCGACGGCGGCGAGCAGGTGGCCAACGCCATCTCCAAGACCATCAACATGCGCCACGAAGCCACCGTCGGCGAGGTGTTCGACGCCTACGGCCTGGCTTTCACCAGCGGTTGCAAGGGGATCACCGTCTACCGGGACGGCTCGCGCCAGTTCCAGGTGCTGTCCACCGGCGGCGCCCCCGCCACCCTGGCAGAGACGTCGCCGGGAGCCGCGACCCCAGCCCGCCTGCGCGGCGATCCCCTGCTCCAACGCCCCCTGCGCCTCAGCGGCTTCACCGACCAGGTCAAGCTCACGCTGCCCAACGGCGACAAGCGCGGCTTCTTCGTCACCGTGAACCAGCAGGACGGGCTGCCCGCCGAGGTGTTCATCGTCTCAGGCAAGGCAGGCGACGAGGCCAACGCCGACAGCGAGGCCCTTGGCAGGGTGGTCTCCATCGCCCTGCAGTACGGCGTCCCTGCCGAGGCGCTGGTGAAGACGCTCAGGGGCATCAACGGCGGCATGTTCGGCTCCTACCACGGGCGCATGGTGGCCTCGAAGGCCGACCTGCTGGCGGTGGCGCTGGAGACGGCCGGCGTGGAGAACGTGTTGGAGAACGGCAAGGCTTGCCCGGACTGTGGCGGACCGCTGCGCTACCAGGAGGGCTGTCACAGCTGTGAAGGCTGTGGGTACAGCAAGTGCGGCTGAGGTGGGTCGCCATCCCAACGACAAGCCCTTCATGTCAAGCTCACTTGACGCTCCCTGGGTCAGAATGTAAAGTGTGCTTGACGACTGCCCTTGTTCGAGGAAGGCTCACCATGACCCGCGCCCGTCCCCTCAGCACCGCCCTCGCCTCGGCCTCCGCCGGCGCCTTGGTGTTCGGAGCCTTAGGCGCCCTCACCCCGCCGGCCGGCGGCCTGATCGGCGGCTTGGCTGCTGGCCTGGCCGGCTTCATCGGCA
>CAYXJZ010000130.1:0-6473 GCA_964465355.1 uncultured bacterium
TGGCCGCCTACACCGACGCGGTCGGCGCGAGCATGCCCGGCCTCGGCATGGGGCTGATGGCGGCCGGCACCGGGCGCTACGTCATCGACGAGTTCAGCATCGCGCTGCCGGGCAACTGAGTCCGGCGCCCGCTTGCCTGGCGCGATCAGGAAGGCGGCCAAGGCAAGGCCATCATTCGTCCGGGTAGGCCTCCAGTCGAAGCGAGAGCTCGTCGGCATAGCCGTCGCCTCCTGCGCCGAAGAACTCGAGCGTGACCCAGATCCTTCGGGTGGAAGGCGGCACGTAGCCGGTCGCGCTGCGCAGCCACAAGCCGGTCCGGCCCTCACGTTCCGTGACGGACACCGGACCAAGGCCGACCTCGCTCGACGCTGTGGTGACCGGGTCGAAGAAGGTGAGCGTGAGACGGGCGACGTCGCTCTCGGCCGCCCGGCCGCCGAGGAAGGCCTCGACCGTGAACTTGACCTCCCCGGCGTCCACCGCCGCGTACCAGGCGGGGTCGACGAACAGTTCCTGCCGGGTGCCGCTGTACGCGCTGTCTGAGGCGCCGGCGAAGAACTGTGCTCCCCTGTCCTCAGGCCCCGGGTCGGCTTCGGTCGGGTAGCCGCCTTCGTGGCCGTAGGCGACGACCCTGACTTCACCCAAGCCGTCCGCGAAGAGGTACCAATCGGGGATCTCGACGGGTCCGCTCGGGTCTGCCGCTCCGTCCTCCGCACCGGGGTTGCCGAGCAGGTTGCCGGTGGCGGCCAGCGGCTCCCTCGCCTCCCATGACATGAGGAAGGTGGTGCCCTCCAGCGGCATGGCCGTGGTGGGGCCGACCTCGAGGGCGTAGACGCCGTGGCGCGCCAGGCCATGCAGGCTCAGCCGATGAACAGCCTGCCCGACAGGGGATGACTCGGCCACCAGGTTGCTCTGGGCGTCGAAGAGGCGCATCCGCACCTCGCCGCTGAGCTCCAGCGCGCCGAAGGCCGGGTCGCCGAGGAAGAGGTACCAGGCGGGTTCGTCGTAGATCGGGCGTTCGATGGGCTCGCTCGGGTTCAGGATCTCGTAGAAGCGGGCCCACATCAGTTCGGGCAGGATCCGCTCCTCGGCGCTGATGCCGTTGTTGAGGCGATAGCGCCCTTGCGCACCCGAGACCCGCACCAGGTACTCGCTGCCTGCGTCGAGGAACACCTCGGCATCGAGCGCGTTGCAGGCGCTGCTGACGGGCGAACCGGGAACCGGGTCACCGAGGACTCGACCACCGTTCTGGTCGTAGAGGAGTTCGAACACCTCGAGGGTGATGGGGGCGTCGTTGTCGTAGACGCGCACCGAGGGGCGGCCCGTGAGGAACACGCGCTCGGCGATGGAGGCCTCCTTGCCTGTGACGATGTAGTGGTCGATGTCGCCTGCATGATGGATGGTGGCGGCGATGTCGGCCCTTGCATCCCGGACGAGCCTCGTCGTGATGCCGCTGCCGAGCAAGACCTGGCTGTACAGCGGCCAGGCACTCTCGAGCCTGTCGTTCTCCTCGTAGGCATCCGGCAGCGAGGCGGCACCCGCCGTCGGGCTGATGCGCAGCGAGTAGGCGTTGATCGCCCAGGCGCCCAAGCCGAGGCGATAGGGCCCTGCGGCGGCCTGGTAGACCATGACGCGACCCTGCTGCCCCTCCGGCCCGACCAGAGGCTGGTTGCTCTGCAGGCGGGGGCGGGCACATGGGCCGAGCGGATCCAGCCCGGAGACCTCCATGGCTCCGAGGCCAAGAGGGTAGGCGAGTTCAACGGTGACGGCGCCTGGCGCGCCCATCTCGAAGCGGAAGTGGTCCTCGTCGTTCTGGTCGTGGATGCTGAGGTTCGGCGAGTACCAGGGGCCGGGTCCCGAGAGGACGATGGGTTGCGCCAGGCTCCCAAGGCCCTGGACGTCGAAGCGGTCCCTGATGGGCTGGGTGCCGGCGGCCGCGGCCCTGAGCGCCTCATGCGCATCCAGGTAACGGTGGACCGGATCCACGCCGGTGTGCGCCGTCGCTCGCAGGATGCCACGCACCTCCTCGTTATCGAGGCTGGGATCGATGGCCTTCATCATGGCGATCACCCCCGACACGAAGGGCGTGGCGGCGCTGGTGCCGCCGAAGGATTGCTCCACCTCGGCCGTGAAGGCGTCGGTCAGGGGGCCTGAGGCGTCCGTGCTGGGCGGGTATGACATGACGAGGATGTTGGTAGGCGCGAAGACGTCGACCCCGGTGCCGAAGTTGGAGAAGCCGATCTTGGTGGTCTGGTCGTCGGCCAATGCGCCGACGCAGATGACGTTGGGATCGGTGCATGGTCTGTAGTGATGGGGTGAGCCGACGTCGTAGCCTGTCGCCGGGTTGCCTGCCCCGTTGCCCGCCGCAGCCACGAACACCGTGCGGCTGCCCAGGTCGACGGCCTCCTGGTAGGGACTGAAGTCGTCATAGAAGCTGCGGCAGGCCTGGTTGCAGTCGCCGCCGAAGCTCATGTTCACCACATCGGCGCCCCAGGCCACGGCCGTGCGCACGGCGCGGAGTTCCATGTCGGTCGTCGCCCCACGCTTGAACAGGATGGGATCGGCGACCAGCCCGCCGGTACCGGCGAAGCCGCTGAGGTTGTCGACGATGCCGGTCGCCACACCCGCGCTCCCTGTGCCGTGCCAGAAGCAGGGGTTGGCGACGTGGCAAGGGGACAGGTTCTCACCGTCGGCGATCCCGTCGTCGTCGAAGAAGTCGTACTGCAGGGGCAGGATGGGGAGGTCGCTGTCCTCGCCACGCCGCCGTCCCTGCTCATCGAGCCAGAAGCCGGCGTCGATGATGGCCACCCGTGTCCTGCGCGTGATGCCGTGAGCGGCCATGAACTGCCACGCCAGCGTGACGTTGGACTCGCTGCCGCTGTCGGTGGCGAAACGGCTGTAGCCGAAGGCGTCGGCGCGCGAGGTGGTGCCGGTCACAAGGCGTTCCTGGCTGCGGAAGATCGGTCCAGGGTAGGCCTGGGTCGGGTAGCCGAGATAGTTCAGCGAGGCCTGGTAGCCGTCGCTCCTCGCCTCGGCCGCGGCGGCGATGGTCAGCAGGCCGTCCATCGAGGTCACGCTCAAGGAGCCGGCCAGGCCCAACTGCTGGGCGTGGAGGCGGAAGTCGTCCAGGTTCACGGTGGCGAGGTCGATGCGCACGACGAAGATCGTGGGCTGCCGCTGTTCGGGCGTCAGGCTGATGCCCAGTTCGGCCGGCGGCTCAGGGACATGGTTGTCACGCAGGACCACGCCGCCGAAGCGTTGAAGGAAGCTGTCCAGGTCGGCCTCCGATCGAGCCCGCAGCAGCACATGACCCTCCACGAAGTCACTGTGCACGCCATCGTCGTCGCTCGAGCGCGAGACCACCACCTCGTCCTCGCTTGGGTCGGGGATCGTCGGCACGGCCGGCTCCAAGTCCGGGTCGATCTCGAACTCGAAGGCACCGGGAGGCAGGATCGTGATGGTGACGCTGCCCACGCGCTGCTGGTCGTGCAGCGAGGTCGCCCGGACCACCACCGTCTCCTCGGCGTCGACGATCGGCGCCGTGAAGGCGGCAGGGTTGGCCGATGCATCGGCGAAGGAGCCGCCGCCATCCGCGCTCCAACTCACCCGAGGGTCGAATGCGCCCCTTCCCTGCACCAGGGCCTCGAGTTGCGTGGTGGCCCCCGACACCATGGTGCCTGGGGCGACGATGGCCACGCGGTCGACACGCACCTGCGGACGGCAGGCGCTCAGCGTGATGGCGAACAGCAGGGCCGTAGCCACGGTGATCGCCAGGCCCGGCCTCGGTCGAGGGCTATCGCTGAAGCTGCACATGGGCCGAGGCTAGTGACTGGTCGGTGATACGCCGGTGATAGTTGCGGCTGCGCCGTCAGCCCATGCCTGTCACCGTCAGCCCTTCCTCTCCGAAGCGCCACAGCCGCGTCGCGATGCGCTCCACCAGCCGTCGGTCGTGGCTGGCCAGCAGCAGGGTGCCCTGATAGCCGAGCAGCAGCTCCTCCAAGGCTTCCACCGCCCGCAGGTCAAGGTGGTGGGTGGGCTCGTCGAGCACCAGCAGGTGCGCGTCGGCCGCCGCCACGCAGGCCAAGGTGAGGCGCCGCCGCTCGCCGCCGGAGAGCTCGGCGACCTGCCGCTCAGGGCCGCTTGGCACGCCTACCTGGGCTGTGACGCGCCAGACATCGCCGTCCCGCAGCCCTGGGTTGACGCGGCGCAGCACATCACCGACGGTGCTGCCGTCCCTGCGCCGTGGCGTCGCACGTGACTCGGCCACACCCGCCCACGGCTCGCTGACCTGCGTCACGTGGGCCACCGTCAGCCCCACGCCGTGGCGCAGCTCCCCGGCATCGGCTGCCCGGGCACCGCTCAGCACCTCAAGCAGCGTGGTCTTGCCCACGCCGTTGGGGCCCACCAGCGCCACCCGCTCACCGCGGCGCAGGTAGAGGTCGAGGCCGTCGACGATCCGTCGGCCGGCGCGTTGCACCACCAAGCCCTTGGCGGTCATGACCTCCGTTGGACCAGGCGTGGCCGGCGTCGCCAGGAAGCTGAGCTGACGGTGGTCTTGGTAGGGCTTCTCCTCCTCCGGCTCGCGCTCGAGGCGGCGGGCCATGGCCTTGGCGCGGCGCGCCAGGGTGCGAGAGGTGGCCTCGGCGTGGTTCTTGGCGGCCAGCGTCGGTTTGCCCGTCGCCCGCTTGGGGTTGAAGTCGCCCGCGCTGCGCGCCCGCGACGCCTCGCGCTGCACGGCCGCCGTCAGCGCCTCGCGGCGGGCGGCCTGCGCCCGGTGCCGTCGGCCCTGCGCCATGTCCTCGGCCGTGCGCCTAGCGCTGGCCTCGGCATAGGCGCCCGCCTCCAGCCGCAGACGGCCACGCTCGAGGAAGGCCGTGTCGGTGGCGACAGCATCGAGGAAGGCGCGGTCGTGGGCGACCAGCAGCACCGCCGCCTCGCTGCTCCGCAGCCAGTCCTCCAACCAGGCCATGGCCTCGGTGTCCAGGTGGTGGGTTGGCTCGTCGAGCAGCAGCAGGTCGGCGCCCTCGGCCATGAGCGCCTCCAGGCGGCGGCGCTGGCGCTCACCGCCGGAACCGGGTGGACCGTCCTGGTCGGGCAGGGCTTGGGGCAACAGCACCAGGCTGCCGCTGCGGCGCACCGTGCCGCGGTCGGGTTCGAGCTGGCCGGCCGCGACGCGCAGCAAGGTGGACTTGCCTGCACCGTTCTCGCCCACCAGCGCGATGCGCTGACCAGGACGGAGTTGGAGATGGATGTCGTCGAAGAGGGGGCCGTCGGCGAGATCGACGCCGACGCCTTGCAGTCGTAGGGATGACATTCGTGCACGCTCCGGAACCGGGGTCCGGTCGGACCCGCGGCCTTGGACAAGGACGCTGCCCGTGCTATGGGCACGGGGCCCACGCGCGATGCGCGCGGGGATTCAGTGGGGGTGGGGCGTCAGAGCGTGCGTTGTCTCATCGTCAGGACCGCCGCGAGCGCGGACGGAATCGGCCCCCGGGAACCGGGTCGAGCCGCCGCACGTTAGCGCGGCGGTGGGGCGTCGTCAAGCGCCTTCGAGCTCGGCAATGAGGAGGGAGTCTTCGCCGTTCGTCCACGCCTCGTGACGGGCAACGGAGAGACCCAGCTCGGAAACGGTGCGCCCCAGCTCCTCGTGCGAGGCGAAGGGTGCGTGATGCACCGGATCGGGGAGGATGTGCAGCGCCGTGACGCAGGTGACGAGGTCGACAGAGGCATCCGGAAGGGGAAGCGATGCAGCGTCCGCGACCTCCAGCGTCGCCCCTGGCAGCTCGCGTCGGGCGACCATCAGCATCTGGGGGGACAGGTCGACGCCGACGAGACGTGGCTCCTGCGCACCCTGCCGCGCAAGACGGTCGCGCAGGGCGCGCAGCACGAGTCCTGTCCCCGTCGCCACGTCGAGCACGGCGTCCACACCGTCCAACGAAGCGAAGCGGGCCACCGCATCGGCGACGCCGCGATGCATGTCGCTCTCGTCGTAGTGGGCCGCGCGCTCATCGAAGCGGCGGCGGATCGTCTCATGCACGTCGCTGCTCACCAGGCACCCCTGCCCCACGCTTGCCGTCCATGGCGTCGCCATTGAAGTCGGCGCGTGCGCCACGCAGCTCCGGCGCCCAGTCTTGCTCAAGGGGGGTCGTGCGCAAGAGCATATGGAACTGATCCGGCGTGACCGCCACGGACCGCTCGGGCGGCACCAGCCTGCCGATCTCGCGATCATGCCGCGTAACGATGTACGTCTCGCCACGCTCGACCTCGTCCAGCGCCTGTGTGGGGTTCTGGAGAAGGGCGGCGACAGAGATGGTCTTCATGTCTAGATCCTCGCAGAAGTAGACGATGTTCGATCCAGGTCATCGCCAAGACCTCGACCGCCTGGACGTGGACGCCTCAACGCAACAACGCCTCGATCCCGTCCAGCAGCCTCTCCAGGCCGAAGAGGAAGGGATCGAGCGAGAACTCGTCGAAGC
>CAYXJZ010000131.1:0-6055 GCA_964465355.1 uncultured bacterium
GCTCAGGCTCAGGAGAAGGATCGGGCTCAGGCTGAGGATCAGGAGAAGGATCAGGCTCCGGCTGAGGATCAGGAGAAGGATCAGGCTGAGGCTCAGGATCGGGAGAAGGATCCGGTTCGGGGGACGGTTCGGGGGACGGCTCGGGTTCTGGCTCGGTGACCGTTTCAGTGACCACGAAGTCCGCGAACGTGCCGGATGCCATCTCGCCATTCGAATGGCTCGTCACTGCCACGCCGACGAGTACCTCGTCCGGCAGGTCCAGTTGCAGGCTCTCCAGCAACACCCATGCCTGCCCATCCTGCGAGTGCCAACCCCTGATGGTCTCTCCATCACGCTCCAACCTCAACCACCAAGGCGTCCGAGCCGGCGCATGATGCATGAGCGAGAGATCCTCCCGCCAATCCATCGTCGCCCCACCCGACTCATACCGAGCCTGCAGGACAGCACCATTCTCCTCCGTGATATGGAGCATGACGTTACGAGCATCCGAAGCCAGGCTCTCACGAATCATCAGCCCAACCTTCGACCACTCATGCACCGCCTCGATGCCATCAACCCGCACCGTCATCGAACCCACACGACCAAGACCCTGATAAGCGAACTGGAAGCCATCCTCCTGACCCCAAACATCCTCACCAGAACCACGAACGACAACCGGGTGGCCGTCCTCGTCGAGGACTGTATGTCCGACAACGGCTACCGGTCCAATGTCGGTGCTGCTCCAGTCCGACACGGGTTGCGGTGGTAGGGGGGAGATCGGTTCACGGTCGCCAACTGGGACCTCATCTATGATTGAACTGCACCCTGCGATCATCAACGTGACGGCAGCGGCCAGCCAGAATCGCATGCGTGGGGCGAAACGCCCTGCTGCTTTCCTAGCAGTGCCAACAGCGAATGTCTTCAGCATCCAAACCCTCTCCTGTGGTCGGATGCAACCAATTACCTGGTCCGGCCGGTTGCATCACTGGCTCCCCGTGTCCCTTGATGCCCAGATGGGGATACACGGTTCATCGCCTCCGGACGTCCCACGAAGGGGATTCGCCCGTTAAAACACCGCAGTCCAGTAGGAGAGGTAGGAGTACGCGAAGCAATACCTCTCGACCGGTTGCGCTACTGGCTCCACACGTCCCAAGCGCCCAAGTGCGGGACGTGCTTCGTCGCCTTCGAGAACAACCATCCAAGAGCCTTGGATGGAGCTCCATTATCTTCAGAGTTTCGAGAGTGGGGTTGTCGATTACCCCACATCTACAGCGTGGTGGACGGGTTTCCTCAAACTCTTCTCACAAAAAGCCCTGGATTTCCTATCTGGGTCACAGACCCAGGTCGCCCAGCATCGCCGCGTTCACCAACCGCACGTCGTACTTGCTCCGGGCCAGTTCCAGGCTGGCTGCGCCCATCGTTGCCACCAACTCAGGCTCGCTCAGGAAGCGCTCCATGGCGAGAATCAGCGCTTTGGTGTCGCGCGGGGGGACCAGGAAGCCGTTGCGGCCGTCGACCACAGTCTCGCGGCAACCCGGTGCGTCGGTAGTGACCACCGGTCGCCCAACGGCCAGCGCCTCCAGGGCGGTACGCGGGGTTCCCTCTCGGTAATAGGAGGGCAGGACGAAGACCGAAGCGGCTTGCAGGTAGGGGCGTACGTCATGGGTTTCGCCCAGGTACTCGACGACACCTTCGCCTTGCCACTCGGCCATCTGGGCCTCCGAGATGGCTGTGGGGTTGGCATCGTAAGGCCCGAGCAACTGGAAGCGTGCCTGGGGATGGCGCTGCTTCAACTCGCGGGCCGCCTCGACGAACTGTTCGATGCCCTTCTCGCGGATCAGCCTGGCGATGAGCAGGAAGACGGGCGGCGGGGCAGGCGGCGGGCTGCTGACGAAGCGACTGAGATCGATGCCCGAACCCGCCACCACCTCTGTCCTGGCGGGATCGACCAGCCGGCGGCGAAGGAACTCAGCGCGATCGTCCGGGTTCTGGAAGAAGACCACCTTGATGCCTGAGAGGGCAAGCCGGTAGAGGAAGCTGGCCACCGCACCGACGACCTTCTGCCGCAGACCGCCTTCGCCGAAGGCGTAGCCGAGGCCGGTGATCAAGGCGCCCCGGGTCCGCACGCCGGACCAGCGGGCGGCGATGTTGCCGTAGATGACGGGCTTGATGGTGTAACCGAGGAACACGTCGGGTCGTTCCTCGCGCACGATGCGCCGCAGCGCCAGCAGGAAGCCGAGGTCGTGGACGGGGTTGAAGCTGGCGCGCTGAAGGGGGGCGATGCGGTAGCGCACGCCCAGCTCACGAAGGGCCTCGGTGTAGCCGGCGTCGTCCTCCGGCGCCACCGCCACGACCTCGTGGCCCCGCTCGACCATGGAGGCAAGCAGCGGGCCGCGGAAGTTCACCAGCGACTGGGCGATGTTACCGACGACGAGGACCTTCACGCCTCCAGGCTCCGCAGCCATAGTTCGAGGACCAGGAAGGCGTAGCTGACGTAGGCCTTGTTGCGGTCGAGGAAGCTGTCGGGCGCCAGCACCTGGCGCACCAGCCCGGCATCGACGTAGCGCAGCACACGAGCGTCGGCAGCGCCAAGGCTGTCGTGGAGCAGCGGGCGCCACGGGCCATCGAGCCAGGCGCGGAGGGGGATCTCGAAGCCGCGCTTCTTGCCGCCCACCACCTCCTCGGAGAGCACGTCGGCATAGGCGTCGCGCAGGATGGCCTTCGGCCTTCGCCGACGCACGCGGTAGGAGGCGGGCAAGCGGAAGGCGATCTCGGCGAGCTCGTGGTCGAGGAAGGGAGAACGCCCTTCCAGGGAGTAGGCCGAGGTGGCGATGTCCATCTTCACCAGCAGGCTGCTCAGCAGGTTGAGCGAGAGGTCGGCGCGGACCTGTTGGTCCAACGGGCCGAGATCGGGATCGATGCTGCCGCGCACCAGCGTCTCGGTGGCGCGGGCCTCTCCTTGCCAGGCCGGCCGCTTGTCGGCCTCCCGCAGCATGTCGGCCGTCCACACTAGGTAGCGCTCCTCGGGCGGCAACGAGAGGCCGCGCATCATGCGGCCGAGCAGCCCTCGCAGCGAGCGCCGAGCCTGCCGTTCCGGCGCCAGCAGCGAAGCGAGGCCGGCGGTGAGCGGCCTTGGCACCCAGGCCAGTGCCCCCATGGCCTGAGCTGCCACGTGCCGCCGGTAGCCGCCGAAGAGTTCGTCGCCGCCGTCGCCGTTCAGGACGACGGTCACGTGCTGCCTGGCCAGCTTGGACACCTGCAGGCTGGGGATGGCGCTTGGGTCGGCGAAAGGCTGGTCGTACTGGCGGACCAGGAAGTCAAGGTCACGGACTGGGTCCACCTCAAGGCGCAGCACCGTGTTGCGTACACCCAAGCGTTCTGCGCTGCGCCTGGCCACCGGTGACTCGTCCAACTCGACGTCGTCGGTGGCGACGGTGAAGGTCTGGAGTTGCTCCCCGGCCAGCTCAGCTGCCTCGAAGCTGACGATGCTGCTGTCCACCCCAGAAGAGAGGAAGCAGCCGAGCGGCACGTCGCTGCGCAGGCGAAGGCGCACGGCCTCGTGGATGGTGCGGCGCACGGCGGCTTGCGCGTCCTGGTAGCTGCCGCCTGCCTTGGGCTCGAAGCTGGGCTGCCAGTAGGCCTGCAGCCGGATGCCCTGCCGGTCGGCGATCAGCAGGTGACCGGGCGGCACGGACTGCACACCCCGGTAGATGGTGGCGGGCTGCGGCACCGAGCCAAGCGAAAGGAAGTCGTAGATACCTTGGGGATCGATCTCGGCTTCCACACCCATTGAGGCCATCAGCGGTAGCAACGCTTTGAGTTCGGAGGCGAAGAGCAAGCCATGGTCGCGGGTCTGCACGTAGTACAGCGGCTTCTTGCCGAAGCGATCGCGGGCCAGTACAAGCTTCTCCTGGCGGCGATCGAAGATGGCCAGGGCGAACATGCCTCGGAGCTGACGGACGAAGCCTTCCGGCTCCTCCTCGTAGAGGTGCACGATGGTCTCAGTGTCAGAGCGGGTGCGGAAGGTGTGCCCGTGGCGGCGGCAGTCCTCCATCAACTCCACGTAGTTGTAGATCTCGCCGTTGAAGACGATGCCGACGTCGCCTGTCTCGTTCCAGATGGGCTGGTCGCCGCCTTCGACATCAATGATGGCAAGGCGGCGCATGCCGAGGGCCACGCCTTGCTCCAGGTGCCGGCCCTCGCCGTCTGGACCACGGTGGCGCATGGCGGCCAGCGAGGCGACGAGGGCGGGAGCCAGCCCGGGATGGTCAGCGCGCCAGGCGCCGCAGATGCCGCACATACCGCGTCAAGATACCCGACGCCAACGCCCATCCCTTGCGCAAGTGACCGCTCGGGCTGTGCGCCTCAGCCGTAGTAGTCCCGGTACCACGCCACGAAGCGCTCCAGCCCCTCCCTGAGCGGCGTCCGCGGCGCGAAGCCAACATCCCTCGCCAAGTCGCTCACGTCCGCATAGGTCGCCGGCACGTCCCCCGGCTGCATGGGCTGGAAGTCCTTGATCGCCTGCACGCCGAGGATCTCCTCCAGCGTATTGATCATCTCCAACAGCTCCACCGGCTGGTGGTTGCCGATGTTGTAGACGCGGTATGGCGCGCGGCTGGTGGAGGGGTCTGGTGCCTCGGGGGTCCAGTCTGGATCGCCGGCTGCTGCCTTGTCCAGCGTGCGCACCACGCCTTCCACCACGTCATCCACGTAGGTGAAGTCGCGGCGCATGTGGCCGTGGTTGAAGACCTTGATGGGCTCGCCGGCCAGGATGGCCTTGGTGAAGAGGAAGTAGGCCATGTCCGGCCTGCCCCACGGCCCGTACACCGTGAAGAAGCGCAGGCCGGTGGTGGGCAGGGCAAAGAGGTGGCTGTAGGTGTGGGCCATCAACTCGTTGGACTTCTTGCTGGCGGCGTAGAGGCTGATGGGGTGATCCACGTTGTGGTGGGTGCTGTATGGCATGACGGTGTTGGCCCCGTAGACCGAGGAGCTGGATGCGTACACCAGGTGCTCAACGCCGTGATGGCGGCAGCCTTCGAGCACGTGCAGGAAGCCCGCGAAGTTGCTCTGCAGGTAGGCGCCTGGGTTCTGCAGTGAGTAGCGCACGCCGGCCTGGGCGGCCAGATGCACCACCCGCTGGGGCTGCACTTGTTCGAAGACTCGCCTCATCTCGTCTGCATCGGCCAGATCGACCCGTTCATGGCGGTAGTTGTGGTGGGGCAGGAGCTGCGCCAGCCGGTCTTCCTTGAGCTTGGGGTCGTAATAGTCGTTGATGACGTCAAGACCGACCACCTCGTCGCCGCGGGCCATGAGGGCCTTGGCCACGTGGTAGCCGATGAAGCCGGCGGTGCCTGTGACGAGGAGGCGCATCAGAGGCGGGCCTTGGGGGAGGGGAGGCGGGAGATCATGGCGCTAGCCTAAGCCGGGTGTCTTGGGTGGGTCGTGCATCGGCACAAGTGGCCCAACCATGACCATGTCCATGACCGTTCCTTGGTCGGTTAACCCCCACTTAAGGCGCCTTGTTGCAAGCTTCTCCTTGACGCAAGTCAAGGAGGATGACGCATGCATGACCCCGGGCTCGAACCGACGTCGACGCAAGGCACGGCAGGCGCGCAGGATGTGCATGCGGGCCCATCTTCCGCGGTGGAGAATCTGCCGGAGCCCCGGCCTCGCCGCCCATGGCGGTTGGGTCTCCTGGCCGGGCTCCTGCTGACGGCCCTGCTCCTGGCCGCCTGCGCCCCCGGCACCGACGGCGGCCTCTTCGGTCCACCACCAGCCGCTGCCGCCGCCGCACAGGACGACGGCCTCAGCGACGAAGAACGCCTCCTGGCGCACATCAACAGCGTCCGCGTGCCAGGCACGGTCTGCTCTGGCATCAACCGCCCTGCCAGGGATGCGATGACCTTGGATCCGCGTCTCAGCCGCGTCGCCCAGCAGTACGCCGACTTGCCGCCCCAGCTTGTCGGCGATGGGCTGAGCGCCCCCTTCGACGTGGCCGACAGTCTTCACGAGGCGGGCTATGACGCGCTCTACGTGGCCACCTTCGTGGTCGACAAGGGCGAAGCTGCCGACACGA
>CAYXJZ010000132.1:0-6030 GCA_964465355.1 uncultured bacterium
GCGGCATGAGCAGCCGCTCCGGCGCCACGTAGAGCAGGTCGAGGCGGCCGTCGGCCACGTCGCGTTCGATGTCGTCGGCCTCGGCAGGGTCGAGGGTGGAGTTGAGGTAGGCGGCACGCACGCCGAGTTGGCGCAGGGCGTCGACCTGGTCCTGCATCAGGGCGATGAGCGGGGAGACGACCAGGCCGAGGCCGTCGCGGACAAGCGCGGGGACCTGGTAGACGATGGACTTGCCGCCGCCGGTGGGCATGAGGACGACCGCGTCGCCGCCGGAGAGGATCGTCTCGATGGCTTCGGCTTGGTGGCCGCGGAAGCTGTCGTAGCCGAAGGTCTCGCGGAGGACGGCTTGGGCGCGGGGCATGGGGTCGCCGGACATCGAGTTGAGGGTACCAGGCGACACAAACCGCCGGAACACACAGTTGGCTCCTCGTCCATCTATCACGACTACCACCCATGAAACTCGGTTGGTCCGCTGGGCGCTTGTTCGTGCCAACACCGTAAGACTGCGTAGCTAACGTAGAGAAACGTCGCAAGCGTCGCCATCATGCACCGCGGGCAGTGCAGCACATGAACTGTCGAGGACTTCTGGAGGACAAGCGCGACACGGTAGTCGAGAAGGGAGACCGGAATTCATGACCGTCCTCATCATCCTGGCAGTACTCGTGGCCATCGCGCTCGTTGTGGGCTCAGCACTCCTGATCAACCAGTACTCACAGGAGAGGTATCGCTACACTCCATTCAGCCTTCCGAACATCGTCACCATCATCGTCGCCATCGCCATGCTGTTCCTGGCCAACCATCTCGTCCCTGAGGGACAAGAATTCTCGAATGTCATATCGGAGGCGATCAATCTCAGGGTCACACTGGAGGCGTCCAACACCGTTGCGCTCGTTGGCCTTTCGGCCCTGATCGCTATGATCCTATACATCAGCATTTCTGTGCGAACAAACTTCTTGATCGGTACATACGCCTTCATCGTTCAACTCGTAGCTGCCGTGGTGGTACTGGCCCTTCTGTGGTTGATTTTCATGATCGGTTCTTCAAAGAAAGAAACTGAGCAAGAGAAGGCCAAGGCTAAGTCGACGAAGGCTGGTGAGGTAGCTACTGTAGGCTGATTGCGGCCTCGGCCAGTTGCGAAGGCCTTCACCGCCAACAGCAACCTCGGCTGGCAAACCAGGTACCTCAAGACCCACGACCTCCTGACATTCCCCAAAGCCCATGCACAGGTGCGGGATTCGGCCAACATTGATGGCGCCCGGGTAACAGGAGTTCACCTTGAGGCCGAAGGTACAATCGACGAATCAACACGGCCACCCCATCAGGATTGAACGGAGGCCAGATGACGGCAGGGCTAGAGACGGCTCGATGGACTGAGGAGGACTTCGAACGGTTCTTCGGTGGCATGCAGTATTACCGCGATGTCGCACGCGATCTTCGGCAAAGGTACGCACCTCAGTTGGCGCCATCGTTCTCGGTCTTCGATTACATCGATGAGAGTGAGACGAAGCTTTCGCGGATCTTCGCCGACCTCCTCAACCCCAGAGGCACCCATGGTCAAGGGACCACTTTCCTGGAGGCCTTCCTCCGGTTCCTGCGCGCACGAGGCTGCGAGGTACCAGAGGACCTGTATCAAACGGAGACGATGAGCGTCATGACCGAGGCCCCGACCACTGGTGGCCGAAGGATCGACATCCTCATCGAACTCTCGCGACGCTTCTGGATCGCGATCGAGAACAAACCCTGGGCCAGTGAGCAGCCGGATCAGTTGCACGACTACAGAGAGGATCTCGAGCGACGGTCCCTTGGCGATGCTTTCATCCTCCTGTTCCTGACTCGTGACGGGCGGTCCCCGCGGACCGCCCGTCACGAGTGGGACAACCTCGTCAAGTCCCGGAGAGCCGCCGACCTCAGCTTCGACGATCTTCGCGATTGGCTCGCAGATTGCAAGCGGAGGTGTGAGGCGGACAAGGTCCGTCACTTCTTGGGCGATCTGCAGTCGTACCTGGAGAAGAATCTATACGGCCTAGCTACACAGGAGCAGTCGCATGATCAGTGACGAAGACCGCGCATCGATCCTCAGCTTCGCGACCAGTACCGACAAGAACCTAGAGCTTGCACTTGGGGTCCTGTCGATCCGCGACGAGATCCGAAAGAAGGCGATCCAGAACTTCCTCGCGAAGCTGGGTACGCAGCTAGCTGCACACTCGGGTCAGGCGTGGAAGGTCGATGCTCGCGTAGAACCAGGAGACCTGTTCAACAAGTATTGGCTAGTTTCCATCACCCAGGAGTCGTGGGAGCAGCTTTACCGCATCGGTATCGAGCCACTGGGAAACGGGCCAAGTGGTTTCATTCTTGGAGTACGGAACGACCTGCCGCGGCTACCCGAGGGTTGGGACCAAGGGAAGATCGCCGAGGTCGTGGAAGTGCGAGCTGGTAAGGGCAGCACATCTGCCTATTGGCCATACTATCGCTACATCGAGCGCGACCTCTCTGATTGGAGCAACCCGCAGACCCTCGCACGCCTGCTTGGGCGAGAGGGTGACGCAGTTGCTGAGAGCTTGGCCAAGCTTCTAAACGCGATCGCTGAGAGTGCGAAGGAAACCATCGACGATTGCGTGCGATTGTGGCGGGAGACCCACTCTGGCCGCTAACCCACAGGACTGTCATCGATATGTCACCTGAGCACTGGCCGTCAGGGGCACCCATCATCGTTCGTCAGCTGTGGGCAGCCCACGTCTGGGCGGCCATCCCGGCAACCGTCGTTGAAGACAGCGCGAATCGGATCTCCCTGTACGTGCGCCCCGGCACGGCGTTCGTCGCTCCTGACTGCTCCCGTGAAGCGTACTTGCGGGTGGCGGCAAGCGGAAGCTGGGTCCTGCGGCGCTACACGTGGATCGGCCATCACCTCTGGACGTCCGTGCCGGGCGAGGCGTACTCGATCTGGACGACATGGTCCGATCCGGACTGGGAGCTTTTGGGATGGAAGGTCAATCCCGAAGCACCTCTTCGCCGTACCGCCATCGGTTTCGACACCACTGACCATGTGCTCGATGCGTTCATCGACACAGACTTCAGATCGTGGACATGGAAGGACGAAGACGAGTTCAGCGAAGCGATCAGGCTTGGGCTCATCAGCCCTAGCGAAGCTGAACGTATCCGCGGTGCGGCACTCGCGGTGACAAAGAGTCTATTCACCAGACGCCGCGCCCACCTAAGGGGTCTGGCGGCATGGCGACCTCCTGAAGAGTGGGCAATGGAGCCTCCAGGGCTTGCCGGAGACTCGACAACCACCTAGCTAGCGACCGCACCATGGAAGCAGCCGGCCATGTTGCTCACGGATGCCGCCGACTGAATCACTGAGACGCCACGGGCCACGGAGATCCTCATCTACACCGGCTAGGCGGAAACCTAGGCCATGGCGACGAGCGTCAGATCCCGTGGCATGCTCCGCTCGTCGCCTGTCGACTTCCACTCAACCGGTTGATGATGTACACATAGATGTACATGGAGGTGCCCCATGACGGCTCGTAGCGTGTCCATCGCTCAAGCTCGTTCGCGCCTGCCCGACCTCGTCAAAGACGCTGAGCACGGCGCGGCCGTGGAGATCACGCGTCGAGGGAAGCCCGTGGCCATGCTGGTCTCCGCTGCGACCTACCACAGGCTGAGTGCCGAGCGACCCACCTTCACCCAGGCCCTGAACCGCTTCCTGGCCACCGCCGATCAGATCGGTCCGCCCCTGGAGCCCGAAGATCTCGAGGGCCTCCGCGACCCCACGCTCGGCCGAGACCTGGGCCTGTGACCGCCGGCTACCTCCTCGACACCAACGTCTTGTCGGAACTGAACCGGGCGAACCCCGATCCATCGGTGATCGCCCGGCTCGCGGCGCACGAGAACGAGTTGACGACCGCATCCGTCGTGTGGCATGAACTCGTGTTCGGCGCGTCGCGTCTACCCGCTTCACGCCAACGGTCGCGCCTCGAGCACTTCCTCGTCGAGGTGGTGGCTGCCACCGTGGCCGTCCTTCCCTACGATGCGGCCGCCGCCGACTGGCACGGGCGGGAGCGCGCACGTCTGATGCGCTCCGGGCGTACCCCGTCGTTCGTCGACGGGCAGATCGCGGCCGTGGCCGCGGTCAACGGACTGGTGTTGGTGACCGACAACGTCCGGCACTTCGAGGGGTTCGAGGGGGTGCGGGTGGAGCGGTGGCACGGGCGCGGTTCTTGAGCAAGGGGTTCTGAATCATCAGCCGCTGATCGAAGCCGACCAGCGTTTCTTGGAATGTCGCGACAAGACCCGCGCTTAGGTACCGCCTACGACTCAGTGTCCTTGGACCACCCCACCATCCATGCAGATCAGGGAACAACACTCCACGATTGCAAGGTTGCGTCTCGACCCACCCTACTGATGCGGATGACCGCCAGACTCACCAGCGGAGACCATACTGGGTGTGAAATCACAGGTGATCATCATGGAACCAAGCAGCCTGGTGAGGCCCGGCGTCGAACGGGTCTTCCTGATCGACGGCCTGGGCGGCGTCCTCACGGCCACGATGCTGGGCTTGGTCCTACCCGCCTTCCACGAGCACATCGGCCTACCCGTCGACACGCTCCGGCTGCTCGGGCTGGCCGGACTCGGCTACGCTGCCTACTCGCTGAGCTGCTTCCGCTTCCTGCGCGGCAATCATGCGCCCTACCTGAGGTTCGTCGTCCTGGCCAACCTGCTCTACTGCATCGTCACGGCGGCCATCTTGACGGCCCACCGTCAAGACCTGACCACCCTCGGCCTGGCGTACTTCGTGGCCGAGATACTGGTCATCCTGGCCGTGGTCGGCCTCGAGATCCGCGTCCTGAGGCGTCTGCCTGAGGCAGGATAGGCACATGACGAGGAAGGAACCAACGGAACGAAACCCGGCGCGGTCCCACGCAGCCTTCCTCCGCGCCATCGCCCACGTCCCCATGCAACCCTTCCGCGAGGCGTTGGGGGAGCTGGGCCTCCGCGACGTGGTCAGCTACGGCATGTCGGGCAACCTGATGTTCAACACCGACATCAGCGACGTCCGCCTGCTCGAAGACGTCATCACCGAGCGCCTCGGGGCCGTCACCTTCGTGCGCACCCGATCCCAGATCGCGCGGATCGTGGCCGCCGATCCCTACATCAACGAACCGGGCGCCGCCATCACCCTGTTGGCCAAACCGGTGCCGGCAGCGCGGCGCAGGGAGATCGAGGCCATGGACTTCGAGGGCACCCCGCCGCTGCTGCGCGGCAGGACCCTGTACTTCACCGAG
Source organism: uncultured bacterium (assembly GCA_964465355.1). Taxonomy (GTDB): domain Bacteria; phylum Deinococcota; class Deinococci; order Deinococcales; family Trueperaceae; genus JAABTL01. The sequence continues at coordinate 5,286 of CAYXJZ010000132.1, forward strand.
AGCACGAGGTTGAAGGGGCGGCGATCGCTCCTCAACCCAGAGATGCTGTTCAAGACCCCCGGGACGGTGCGGGCGTCTTCGGTGGTCGCAAAGGTGCTGGCGTGGATGCTTGGAGCACCTGCGTCGAAACGCTAGAGTACCGACGCATGGCCAGCGAAAGCCCCCATCCCCGTGACGTGGTCGAGACCTACTGGCGCCTCATGGCCACCAACGACTTCCGCGCCGTGGCCACCGTGCTGGCCGACGAGAGCGAGGCAGTGACCGACGTCTCCGTCACCGACGGCGTGCAGAAAGCCCGCGCGCTGTCCTTCTTCACCGTGCGGGACGGCAGGATCGTCCGCCTGGTGGAGTATTGGCCAGAGCCCTACCCCGCGCCAGCCAACCGGACGCACCTCGTCGAGTCGTTGGACTGAGGCCACCGCACTGGCACCGCCGCTGCCGCGCGATACCCCGGGACCCACGATGCCCACCGACCTCCAAGCCCGCCTCACCGCCATCGCCCGCGCCTCCCCCTGGATGATGCCGGCGTTGGAAGCCGTCCGCTCGCTGCACCTGCCTTCCTGGTGCATCGGCGCAGGCGCCGTGCGCAACCTGGTCTGGGACGCGCTGCACGGGCTGGAGGAACCCTCCCCTCTGGCCGACATCGACGTGGCCCACTTCGACGCCACCGATCTCTCCTCCGAACGCGATGCGTCGCTGCAAGCGCGCCTGGGCGAACTCCTCCCCGGCACCCCATGGGAAGTGA
>CAYXJZ010000133.1:0-6003 GCA_964465355.1 uncultured bacterium
ATTCGTCTCATCGGGGTCCTCCAAACGATGGCCGGCGCGATGGACACCGACCGAGGCCTTCAGGGTCGCCGATGGGCATGTAAGAGGGATGTTGGGGGCATGAGCGCGCAGGGCTATCATCCGGGGCATGTCTGTGAGCGAGCGAGAGCATCAGCCTGGCGCCCGGCCGCCAACCACCCGCCTTGAGCCCGTGACCGACGTGTTGCACGGCCACGCCATCACCGACCCCTACCGCTGGCTGGAGGGCGACATCGCTGACCCGGCCGACATGGGCAGGCTCACGTCGGAGGTGGCGGCCTGGACCGAGACGCAGAACGACCACACAAGGCGCCTGCTCGACGGGCTGCCTGGTCGCGCCGCCGTCGAGCAGCGACTGCGTCCGCTGATGGAGGTGGGCTCGGTGTCGGCGCCGCGGGTGCGGGGCGAGCGCTACTTCCATGCCAGGCGTGAGGGCGACCAGGACCAGGCGGTGACCTACTGGCGCGATGGCCTGCATGGCGAGGACCACGTCCTCGTCGACCCGCAGGTGCTCGACCCTTCCGGCCTGACGACGGTGGAGTGGACCTCGCCCAGCCGCGACGGCCGTCTGCTGGCCTACGGCACCTACCGCGTCGGTGACGAGAACACCACCCTGAACCTGCTCGAGGTCGACAGCGGAAGGCTGCTGCCCCTGCGCATCCCGCACAAGGTGCAGCCGCCACAGTGGCTGCCCGACGACAGCGGCTTCGTCTACCGCAACCTGCGCGACCCGAACGACCCATACAGCGGGCAGGTCATGTTCCACCGCATGGGCAGCGAGCCGGAGGCTGACCTGCTGCTCTTCCGCCAACTCAGGCGCGACGAGGACCAGGCCCTGGCCACCACCTGGGGACCCTTCGGGCAGCTGTCCCACGACGGCCGCTGGCTGCTGCTGGGTTACTGGACGGGCACCAGCGCCAACGACCTCTACCTGGCCGACCTGGGCCAGGCACTGAGCACCGGCCAGGTGGACCGCAGGCCGCTGTCCGTCGGCAGCGAGGGCAAGGTGATGGGCACGGTCGTCGACGACCGGCTCTACCTCTACACCACCAAGGGGGCGCCGAACGGTCGCGTGGTGGTGGCGGGGTTGGATGCGCCGGAGGAGGCCGACTGGCGCGACCTGGTGCCGGAGCGCAGCGACGCGGTCATCCAGTCCATGGCCATCGGGCGCGACCGCCTGGTGCTGACCTACCTGAAGGACGCATCCAACGTCACCGAGGTCTTCGACATGCAAGGGCGCCCGCTCGGCGTCCTGCGCCAGCCAGGCATCGGCTCCACCAGCCTGGTGGTGGAGCAGGACAGCAGCGAGGCCTACCTCGGCTTCGAGAGCTTCCACCATCCGTACAGCGTCTTCCGCGTCGACCTGCAGCAGCCGGAGGCGGAGCCGGAACCCTGGGCCAGGCCGGAGGCGCCGGTGGACCCCTCGCAGGTCCACGTGGAGCAGGTCTGGTACCCGTCCAAGGACGGGACGATGGTCAGCATGTTCCTGGTGCACCGCAAGGGCTTGGTGCGTGACGGCAGCACGCCAACGCTGCTCAACGGCTACGGCGGCTTCAACGTCAGCCGCCTGCCTGCCTTCCAGCCGCAGCTCTTCCACTGGTTCGAGGAAGGTGGGCTCTACGCCCTGCCCAACCTGCGCGGCGGCGGCGAGTACGGCGAGGCATGGCACAAGGCTGGCATGCTCGAGCGCAAGCAGAACGTCTTCGACGACTTCATCGCCGCCGCCGAGTGGCTGATCGACCAGGGCATCACGCGGCCGGAGAAGCTGGCCATCAGCGGCGGTTCCAACGGCGGCCTGCTGACCGGTGCGGCCCTCACGCAGCGGCCCGATCTGTTCCGCGTGGCCATGGTGCTGGTGCCACTGCTCGACATGCTGCGCTACCAGTCCTTTTCGATGGCGCGCTACTGGGTCCCGGAGTACGGCTCGGCGGAGGACCCGGCGCAGCTGCCCTTCCTGCTGGCCTACTCGCCCTACCACCGGGTGCAGCATGGGACCGCCTACCCGGCCGTGTTCCTCACCGCCGGTGAGCACGACAGCAGGGTGCACGCCATGCACGCCCGCAAGATGGCGGCTGCCTTGCAGGCGGCCACCAGCGCCGATCCGGCCGAGCGCCCCGTGCTGCTGTGGGTGGACCGCGAGGCCGGCCACGGCCAGGGAAAACCGCTGCACCTGCGGCTGAGGGACGCCGTCGACCAGCGGCTGTTCACCATGTGGCAGTTGGGGATGATCCAAGGCCAGCTCAGCTGACCCTCGATTAATGTTCGTCTAAGTCGCCATCGGCTAGCCTCATGGCCAGTCCGAAGGAGGGCGACGTGCGTAGAGCGATGTTCTTGGTGATGGTCACAGCGTTCACGTGGCTGGGGATGGCGACGGCCCAGACGGCCAGCTTCGACGGCACCTTCGCCGACCAGCAGAACGGGGTCAGCATCCTGTTCCAGGTGGGCGCCAACGGTGCGCTGCAGGGCACGCTCAGCGGCCCGAACGGTCAGTTCCCCCTGCAAGGCGAGTTCGGCCAGGGCTACGCCTACGGCGTGGTCCAGTCCACGCAGGGGCCCCTTGGCTTCCAGGCGCAGCTGAGCGCCGACGGCAACAGCATGCAGATCGCCTTCTTCACCATGGACGCCAACAACCAGGCGACCCAGCAAGGTCAGATGGTGTTGCAGCGCATGGCTGGTGGCGTCGGTCAACCGCCGCTCGGTCAGCCTCAGAACCCCTTGGGCGGTCAGCCTCAGAACCCGCTTGGCGGACAACCCCAGAACCCGCTCGGTGGCCAGCCTCAGAACCCCCTTGGCGGCCAGCCTCAGAACCCGCTCGGTGGTCAGCCGCAGAACCCCTTCGGTCAGCAGCCGCCCGGCGGGAACCCCTTCGGTGCGCCGGTCACGCCGTCTGGCGTCGATTGGAACGGCACCTTCACGGGTGACGCCGGTGCCTTCGTCCTCTCGGTGCAGGGCGCCCAGGGCCAGTACGTCGGCTACCTGCTGGTCCAGGGGCAGCGCTACCCCTTCGAAGCCCACGTCGACGACCCGGCCACCCTCCACGGCGCCTTCCAGGCCGGCGGCCAGCAGTACGAGTTCTTCGCCGACCGCGACGGCCCCAGCGTGATGCTGTCCATCGGCCAGACCACCTACCTGCTGGAGCAGACCTCGGCTCAGGCCACGCCCTAGGCGCACAGGGGCTTGGTCAGGTCCGCCGCCATGCGGTGGACTCGACCACCCTCCGCATGCCCACCTTCTGCAGGTTGGCTGCGCTGACGGAGCCGGCTGCCGTGCGGCTGAAGGCCTGCTGCGCACCCATGCCTTTGGCGTGGCTCAGCCTGGCATGAAGCAGCGCCTTCTGCAGGCCGTGGCCGCGGCGGTCCTGAAGCGTGGCCGCGCCGTCCACCAGGGCCGAGGCGCCATCCAGGTGCAGCACGCCGGCAGCGGCCGGCTTCGAGGCCGCGGTGGCAAGGAAGCAGACGAAGCCCGCTGCGGCGTAGCCGTACCGCGCCAGATCGCGCCAGGCGTCGCGCTCCTCCCCCTGGTAGCCATAGCCGTCGCATAGCACCTCGGCGAAGGTCGCCAGCTCGGCCGGCTCGACCCGCTGCACCGGGTTCCTGGGCGGTGTGTCCCAGGCTCCGGGCTCCTGCAGGTCGAGATGGAACCAGGGGATGCGCCAGACCGGGCGGAAGCCGTAGGACCGCAGGCGCGCCTCGGCAGCGGGCAGGTGGTCTCCCGGCAGCACCTCCACGACGGCGTCGATCCGGTCGGCGGCCATGCGATCGAGCCAGGGGTCACCCTCGGCGGTGGTCGGGGCGCGGTAGTCGAAGACGCGGTGGAAGGGCAAGCCGCCAGCCGTGCGCGGCCAGCCTTGCGCGAAGACTGCCGTGGTGACGCCACGCCGCATGGTCTCGAAGGCGAAGCGCCCACCGACGGCCTGCTCGGTGGCCATGATCCTGGCTAGCAGGGCCTGGACGAGGTGGCGCTGGCAACTGTCGATCAACTGGGCCCCGCCCGGCCAAGGGTCCTCTCGCATGATGCATCTTGTCGCGATCCGAGACCCGAGGGACGCGACTCGCCACCCGCGGAGGACATCCGTCGTCGCCATCGCCCTGCCGGATGGGCGCGCTGCTACCTAAGGTGCCGCGCGATGTCCCGGGCGGCCGCCTCCCCAGAGAGACGCGCTCCGCCTGCCGTCTGGATCAAGCCGCCTGCCAGCGCCTCGCCTGCGAACCAGATGCGCTCGGCCACCGGTTCGGCCAGCAGGCGCCGGGCGTTGGCCGCCCCTGGCGCAGCGACGGCGTAGGCTCCGCGCACGAAGGGCTCGGCCGACCAGTTCGTCATCGTGCCGTAGCCGAGGTGGCGGCGGACATCGCTGCCGAAGAGCGACTGCAGCCTGCCCGAGACGAAGTCCACCGCTGCGGCCGGGCCGGCGGCCTCCAGTTCCCAGGCGAAGTCCCCGCCGACGAAGCCGACCACCAGGTCGAGGTCGAAGGGGAAGAACAGCAGGTAGAGGTCGTGCCGTGCGTGACCGACCATGAGCAGGTCGGTGAAAGGCTCCAGCCCGAAGCGGGAGCCGGTCACACGGATGGGTACCTTGGTGAGCAGGCCCATGGGCAGGTCGAAGATCGCCCGCAGCTGAGGCTCGGGGAGGCTGGGCGTGAAGCGGATGCCGTCGAAGGCCAGGACGCCCGTCGAGGCGGTGACGATGACGGCCTTGGCGCGGACCGTGCCCTGATCGGTGTCCACCTGCACGCCAGGCCCGTCCCAGCGGATGCGCCTCACAGGGCAGGCGAGGGTGACAGGTACGTCGCGTCCCCAGTGCGCCACCAGTGCGCCGTAACCCTCACGCGTCAGGTAGTTCGGCTCGAGGTCGGCGGCGCTGCGGAAGTCGGCCACCGAGATCTCGTCGTCATCCTTGCCGAAGTCCATCGGGCCGGCGTAGGTCGACACCGCGTCCTCGAGGTGGCAGGCGCTGGCCAGGGAGGCAAGGCGGTCGTCCGGTCCGTCATGCTGGTCGATGGCCTGCTGCAACCTCGCCTCGGCGGCGACCAGGCTCTGGAACTCTTCATCTGTGGCCTTGCGCTCGCCGAAGTAGAGGTGGTCGAGCGACATGTCGTGGTACCGCAGCGACCAGCCGGCTTCCTTGGCCTCGGGGTAGAAGGGGTTCCGGTCGGCGGCATGCAGCCAGGCGCAACCGATGTCGAAGGGGACGCCGAACTCGCGCGTCGAGGTGAAGGCGCGGCCGCCCGTGCGCCCCATGGCTTCGATGACGAGGCAGTCCACCCCTTCGCCTGCGAGCACCTTGGCTGCGCCGAGCCCAGCGGCCCCCGCGCCGACGATCACGACATCGGTCTCGGTTCTCATGGTGGCTTAGAGCCTAGCGCCTCGGGCGAGTGAAGTGTTGCGCTTCGTCGAAGCTTGACTGCTTCGTGGTCCTACAGATCGTCGATCGGCGCCTCGTGCTCGACCCAGTTCATCTCGCTGTCGATCAGGAACTGGTTCGGCCAGTCGAGCTGCTTCTCCTCGATGCCGAGGAAGTCGAAGACCATGGCCGAGACGCGTGTCGCTGACAAGGATGTGGGGGCGTCGAGGAGGTCTGCGATCGCTGCCTCGAAGCCTTCCGGTCTGGACGCAGCCTTCGCCACCTCGGCCAGCAGCCACTTGTGGTACGGGTACAGCCGTTCGTCGTGGTTGAGGATGGCCCGGCAGGAGAAGAGCACGATCTTCTGGGTGGCCACGTACTTCAGGTACTTGTCGCCCTTCTCCTCGGCCTGGCCCATGTACCACTTCCATGCGAGGAGCTGGCTGAGGAAGCGGTGCTGCCTGGATTCCTTCTGGCTGTGTTGGAACTCGGTGACCGCCGCCAGGAGCGCAGGCAGATCTGGACTGACGGTGTGCAGGATCCTGGCGTCCTGGAAGGCGTACCTGGCGGGATCGCTGCCCTTGCGGGCGATCTCCTTCAAGGACGCGAGTGAGACGACCTTGCAGTCGACGTAGCCGCCCTCG
>CAYXJZ010000134.1:0-5723 GCA_964465355.1 uncultured bacterium
AGCAGGTAGCCGCTCACGCCCATCTTCAGCGCCTCCAGCGCGTACTCCTCGTCGTTGAAGGTGGTGAGGAACAGCACCTTCTGCGCCGGCCAGCGCGCCAGGATGCGCCGGGCAGCCTGGATGCCGTCCATGACCGGCATGCGGATGTCGAGGATGGCCAGATCGAAGGCCCGCCGCTCACACAGGCGCACCGCCTCGAGGCCGTCGGCGGCCTCGCCGGTCACCTTGAGGCTGGGGTCGGTCTCGATCATGACGCGCAGGCCCTGACGCACCAGGGTCTCGTCTTCGGCGAGCAGGATGTCGGCCACCGGATCACTGTCCTATCGGGAAGGAGCCGCGCACCGTGAAGCGGTCGGCGCTCCTGACGATCTTCAGGTCGCCGCCAGCTGCCTGCACGCGGTCGCGCATGGAGGTCAGCCCGAAGCCCTCCGAGCTGTCGCCGCCCCTGACCTCGTTGCTCACCTCGAAGCGGAACAGCCGCCCGCCAGGCACCTCGAAGTGCACCTCCACCTTGCGCGAGGCGCCGTGCCGCATGGCGTTGGTCAAGGCCTCCTGGACCGCACGGTACAGGGCAACGGCGGCGTCGCTGGGCAGCTGTACCGAGAGGGCGCCGTGCCTGACCCGGAAGTCCACCTGAACGGTACTCTCGGCCTCCAGGTTGCGGATGAGCCGGATCAGCGACGGCATGCTGCCGAGGTCGGGCTCGCTCAGCGCCGTCACCGCCCGGCGCGTCTCCTCCAGGCTCTCCTCGGCCAGGCGTCTGAGCGTGCCGCTGCTGTCGAAGTCGCCGGTCGCTTCCTTGCCCGAGGCGGCGACCGATTCCTGACCGGAAGCGGCTTGCAAGCGCCTCGCCTCCAGCTGCATGAGCAGGGCGGTGAGCTTGTGGCCAACCGAGTCGTGCAGACGACGGGCGATGCCAAGGCGCTCGTCGGCCCTTGCTGCGTCGGCCGTGCCCATGGACTGGCGCTTCAGCCCTCGGTACTCGCCCAGCAGCGCCTCATAGCGCTCGGCGCCTTCCGTCCGCTCGCTTTCCGACTGCCGCCAGCCGGCAGCCACCACGGCGGCGGCCAGGGCGACCAACGGCAGCAGAGCAGCCGCCTGGCGGGACATGGGCCAGACGACCAGCAGGGCGACCAGCAGCGACAGCGCGGCACCGCCCGCCGTGAGCAACGGCACCCAGCGCCTGCGGATGCGCACCGTGGGGTCCACCAGCGTGAAGACCGTCAGCAGGGTCATCGTCGCCACGGCCACCGGCGCGTGGGGAGCGAGCAGCGGCATGCCGAGGGCCGCGACCACCAACGAAAGGCCGCGGCCGCCGAGCTGCCAGGCCGCAGGTTGGGCGACCACGGCCAGGAAGTGGCCCGCCAGGTAGGCGGACGCCATCACGAGCCCCAAGGGCACCAAGGCCACCGGGAGCGAGACCAGGGACAGGGTCCACAGGGCGGCGAGCCAGGCCAGCCAGAGCCAGAAGCCTGCCAGGGCGGAGGGCATGGCTCAGGGTAGCGAAAGTGTGGCGGTCTTGACCTCTCCGATGTCGTTGGTCAGGATCCCGTCCAAGCCCATGTCGATCATGCGGGCGGCATCCTCGGCGGTGTCGGCGTAGAACACGTTGCGGAACAGGCCATGGGCCTTGGCCTCGGCCACGCCATCGGCCGTCACCAGCTTGGCGAAGTACTGCAGCCCTTGGCAGCGGTAATGAAGCGCGTGGCGCAGCAGGATGTCAGGCTCACGCTGCCGCGCCAGGCAGCAGCGTGTGACCTCGGGGCAGACCTCCAGCGCGGCTTCCAGCACCTCTTCGTTGCCGCCGATGTAGATGTGCTGCTGTGGATGCAGCCGCGCGGCCGCCTGCACCATGCGCAGGGCAACGGCGTCAGGGCCGATGGTCTTGATGTGCACGTTGATCCCCACATGGGGGGCGAAGAGGCGCAGCACCTGCTCCAGGGTGGCCAGGCCCATGGCGGGGAAGCGCGTGCCTTGGGGCCCGAGGACCGTGGCTTGGGCGAGCTCGGCGGCGCCGCGCTCCTCCACCGGGCCTTCCAGCTCGCAGACGCGGTCGAGCGTGGGGTCGTGGATGATCACGGGGACGCCGTCGGACGTGTGGCGCACGTCGATCTCGATCTCGTCTGCGCCGGCCGCCAGCGCGGCGGCGAAGGCGGCCAGGGAGTTCTCGGGGAAGCGCGTGCTCCAGCCCCGGTGCGCGAGCCAGCGCACCGGGGCCTTGGCACCGCTCTCGGGGCCGAGGTCAGTCATGGAACTGGAAGAGGTGCGGCCGGAAGTCCATGGCGTGCGTGCGGTCGGGTTCCCAGCCGATGTGCTCGCGCATGCCGTAGGTCTCCACCGGGTACCACAGGACGGTGCCTGGCGCCTCTTCCTCCCAGAGATCGATGAGCTGCAGCGCCAGCTCGCCGCGGCGGGCCGGATCCATCTCCAGCGCCATGGCCGCGCCTACCTCGTTGAAGGCGTTGCTCGGCTGCCAGCGGTTGCCCTGCTGACCGCCCTCCGGCCCCCACAGCAGCCACAGGCCGCCCAGCGGGTCGGGGAAGCGCATGGTGTTGGACCAGGTGATGACCGAGCCGTTCTCGTAGGTGCGCTGCGAGGCGTCCAGCACGCGCACCTGGGCGTTGATGCCCAGCTCGCGCCACATCTCGACGATGGCCTCGGCGGCAGGCAGCTCGTTGACGTAGTAGGTGCCCGTGGTGTCGTAGTAGACGGGCTCGCCGGCGTAGCCGGAGGCCGCGATCAGGCGGCGCGCCTCCTCGGGGTCGTAAGGGGCAGGCGGACGGTTGGCGTCGTAGAGCGGGCCGTAGGCAGGGTACTGGTGGCCCAATGGCACTTCGGACAGGCCGTTCCAGATGGTGTCGACCAGCAGCTGCCTGTCGATGCCGAGGGTGAGGGCCTGGCGGAACAGCGGGTTGGCGGTGGGGCCGGTGTGCACGTTGTAGATGTGCAGGTGCATGTTGTCGATGAGGGTGCTCTTCACCACCACGCCGGCCTGGCGGGCCAGCGAGTCGGCCTGGTCGGGCGGCACCTGGGTGATGAGGTCCACCTCGCCGTTGATCAGGGCGGTGGTGCGGGCCGCCAGCTCCGGGATGACCCGGTAGCGGATCTCCTCCACCACCGGCAGCTCGCCCCAGTAGTCGTCGAAGCGCTCCAGCACGGCGCTGTCGGGGGTGAAGGAGGTCACCCGGAAGGGGCCGGTGCCGATGGGCTCGCGGCCGAAGGCGTCAAGGCCGACGCGCTCGAAGTAGCCGGCAGGCACGATCCACGAGCCCCACTGGCTGGCCAGGCGGTAGTCGAGGATGGGGTCGGGCTCGGCTGTGCTGATGCGCACGGTGTGGTCGTCGACGGCCTCCACGCCGCTGATGCTGGCCAGCAGGCTGCGGGTCAGCGAGCCGGGGTAGGAGGGGTCGAGCACGCGCTCGATGGTGTAGACCACGTCGGCGCTCGTCATGGGCGTGCCGTCGTGGAAGAGCACGTCCTGGCGCAGGACGAACTCCATGGTCAGGTCGTCGATGCGGGTCCAGGAGAGGGCCAGCTTGGGCAGCAGCAGGCTGTTGTCCTGCTGATCCATCTCCAGCAGGGTCTCGAAGACGTTGGGCACCACGCGGGCGCTGGTGTTGCCAGGCGAGACGCCTGGCTCGAGGGTGCTCGGCAGGTCGGCGCTGGCGATGCGCAGTACGCGGCTCTGCTGCGCGAAGGCCAGTCCACCGGCCATGAAGGCAAGGGAGGCCAGGAGGATGAGGAGGCGGAAGACGGGGGAAGCGGTTCGCATGGGTGGGTCCTTCGCTGGTGCGGGTTCGTGCTGGGCGGGGAGGGCGGGGCGGGGAAGTGGTCGACGGGTCACATGGCGGTCTCCGGGCAGCTCAGCGGGTACGCGGGTCGAAGCGGTCGCGCAGCCAGTCGCTGATCAGGCCGACGGACATGGTGATGAGCACGAGGGCCACGCTGGGGAACACGGTGATCCACCAGGCGGTGAGCAGGTACTCGCGCCCGGCGGCGATGAGCAGGCCGAGCGACACCCCGGGCGGCTGCACGCCAAGCCCCAGGTAGGACAGCGATGACTCGAGCAGGATGATGGAGGTGAAGTTGAAGCTGGCCAGCACCACCAGCGGCGTGCCTACGTTGGGCAGCACGTGCCTCAGGGCGATGCGCAGCTCACGGCCGCCCAGCGCGCGGCTGGCCTCGACGTAGGCCTGGCGCTTGGCCGAGAGCACCTGGCCGCGCACCATGCGGGCGTAGCCGTCCCAGCCTGCCAGCCCGATCACGGCGATGAGCACCACGGGATGGGTGCCGAAGACGGCCACCGAAACGAGCACCATGAGGATGAAGGGGATGGCGAGCTGCACGTCGACGAAGAACATGACCACCTCGTCGAAGCGGCCGCCGACCATGCCGCTGGCCAGGCCGAGCAGCGCGCCGATGCTCAGCCCCACCATGGTGCCGATCAGCGCTACGCCCAAGGAGGTGCGCAGGCCGTAGAGCACGCGCGAGAGCAGGTCGCGTCCAAGGTGGTCGGCGCCGAGCGGATGGTTGGCCGCCTCGGAGAGGAAGCCGGTGGGCGCGGCGAGGCGGCCGCGCAGGTCCTGTCGAGCCGGGTCCTGCGGGGCGATCAGCGGGGCCAGCAGGCCGGCCAGCGCCAGGCTGCCGAACAGCAGCATGGCGAGGACGACGGTGGGCGGCGCGAAGCGCCTGCGCGGCTGGGGCTGCGGCGCGCGCTGCTGCAGGGTGGTGGTCGGCGCCTGGGTGATCACGCGCCTGCTTCCGTGCGCACCCGCGGATCGACCACCGCGTAGAGCAGGTCGACGGCCAGGTTGGCCAGCACCACGCTGGCCGACACCAGCAGCACCGCCAGTTGCAGCACGGGGAAGTCGCGCTGCTGCACGGCGCGGACGATGAGGCGGCCGACGCCTGGCCAGGCGAAGACGGTCTCCACCACCACCGAGCCGGCCACGATGCCGCCGATCTGCAGGCCGAGCAGGGTGAGGATGGGGGTGAAGGCGTTGCGCAGCACGTGGGCAAGCACCACCCGCTCGCGGCTCACGCCCTTGGCGTGGGCGGTGCGCACGTAGTCCTGGCCAAGCACGTCCAGCACGGCGCTGCGCGTGAGGCGGGCCAGCAGGGCGGCAGACGATGCACCGAGGGCGAACACCGGCATGACGAAGTTCCATGCCTGGCCGTAGCCGCTGCTTGGCAGCCAGCGCATCTGCAGGCTGAAGACGAAGATCAGGCCGATGCCGAGCACGAAGTTGGGGATGGCATAGGCGGAGAAGCTCAGGGACATCAGGGCCCGGTCCAGCCAGGAGTCGCGGCGCAGGGCGGCGGCGATGCCGGCGGGCAGGCCGAGGGCCAAGGCCAGCGCCAGCGATGCGAGGGCGAGCTGCAAGGTGGGGCCGAGGCGCTCGGTGAGCATGGTGGTGACCTCGCGCCGCTCGTAGTAGCTGATGCCGAAGTCGCCACGCGCCACCGCGCGGAAGTAGGCCGCGTACTGCTGGAAGACGTGGCCGTCCAGGCCGAGCACGCTGCGCAGCTCGCTGCGGGCCCTGTCGCTTGCATCGTCCGGCAGCAGGTAGAGGGTGGGGTCGCCGGTGAGGCGGGAGGCGAGGAAGACGGCGGTCAGCACCACCCAGAGGGTGAGCAGGGCGCGGAGGGTGCGTCGGAGGAGGTAGCCGGACATGCCTCCCGCCACGGTAGGTGGCGGATGTCAGGGTTTCGTGGTGTGGCGG
>CAYXJZ010000135.1:0-5699 GCA_964465355.1 uncultured bacterium
CCGGCCGGCGGCCTGATCGGCGGCTTGGCTGCTGGCCTGGCCGGCTTCATCGGCATCGGCACCATCGCCTACCTGATCGTGTCCGCCAAGGCGGATCCGGCGCTGGTCGGGACGGACCAGCCTGGCTCGGTGGAACTATCGTGGATCAACCGGGCAGCATCAGCTGCCTTCTTCGACCTCATCGTCCTCCTGTGCCTTGGCACGCTGCTCGTCAGCGTCATCGACTGGACACCGCCGCTCAGGCCCGTCCTGGCCACCATCGCCGCCTTCGGCTTGGCCGACCTTGGGCTGCGGCGTGCACTCCTCGCCAGGCAAGAAGGCTGATGCGCAACCTGGTCAGGGAGCACCGCAAGGCAGCGGGGCTGTCGCAAGAGCAGTTGGCAGCCACGCTGAGGGTGAGTCGCCAGACCATCATCTCGATCGAGCGCGGAAGGTTCGATCCCAGCCTGGATCTGGCCTTCCGCCTTGGTGCGGCCTTCGGGGTCAGGATCGAAGAGCTCTTCTTCCCAGCGGATGACCGAGTCCTGGATCATCCCCAAGCGCCCTGAGTGCCGGTAGGTCACCGCAAGGGCGCTACACCATCACCCTCAGGCGCCTCGCCGCCTCCACCATGTTGACCAGCGCCGGCCGTACCTCCTCCCAGCGCCGCGTCTTCAACCCACAGTCCGGGTTCACCCACAGCTGATCGGCCGCCAGTCCCTCGCCGGCCTTGCGCAGCAGCGCCACCATCTCCTCCACCGATGGCGTGCGCGGCGCGTGGATGTCGTACACGCCGGGGCCGACCTCGTTGGGGTAGTGCTGGCTGGCGAAGGCGTCGAGCAGCTCCATCTTGGAGCGCGCCGTCTCGATGGAGACGACGTCGGCGTCCATGGCCGCGATGGCGGGGAGGATGTCGTTGAACTCCGAGTAGCACATGTGGGTGTGGATCTGGGTGCTGTCGTCCACGCCCGAGGTCGCGAGGCGGAAGCTGGCCACCGTCCAGTCCAGGTAAGCGGGCCAGTCCGCCTTGCGCAGCGGCAGACCCTCGCGCAGGGCAGGCTCGTCCACCTGGATGATGGCGATACCAGCCGCCTCCAGATCGGTCACCTCGTCGCGCAGCGCTAGGGCGATCTGGCGGCAGCTGAGCTCGCGCGGCTGGTCGTCGCGCACGAAGGACCACTGCAGCATGGTGACGGGTCCGGTGAGCATGCCCTTCATGGGCTTGGCGGTCAGCGACTGGGCGTAGCTGGACCAGGCCAAGCTCATCGGCGCAGGCCTCGAGACGTCGCCGAAGATGATGGGGGGGCGCACGTAGCGCGAGCCGTAGCTCTGCACCCAGGCGTGGCGGGTGAAGGCGTAGCCGGAGAGCTGCTCGCCGAAGTACTGCACCATGTCGTTGCGCTCGAACTCGCCGTGGACCAGCACGTCGAGGCCGATCTCCTCCTGCCAGCGCACCGCCGCCTCGGTCTGCTCGTGCAGGTAGGCCTGGTAGGCCGCGTCGTCCAAGGCGCCTTTGGCGTTGGCGGCCCGCGCCTTGCGCACCTCGGCCGTCTGCGGGAAGGAGCCGATGGTGGTGGTCGGGAAGACTGGCAGAGGCAGACGGCTGCGCTGCAGTTCGCGGCGGACAGAGTAGGGGCTGCGACGCCGCTCCAGGTCGGGCGTCGACCCGGCCAGGCGTCGGGCCACCGCCGGGTCGTGGATCCTGGCCGACTCGCGGCGGCTGGCGGCAGCCGAGGCCGAGGCGGCCAGCGCTTCGGACACGGCGCCGCGCCCGTGCAGGGCGGCGCGGGCCAGCACCACCAGCTCGTCCACCTTCTGCGTCGCGAAGGCCAGCCAGCTGCGCAGCTCAGGGTCCAGCGCCGTCTCCAGCTCGAGGTCGATGGGCACGTGGATCAAGGAGCACGATGGCGCCACGATCAAGCGGTCGGCCCCGCGCCGCTCCACCACGGGCTCCAGGACGTCCAGGGCCTTGGCCAGGTCGGTGCGCCAGACGTTGCGGCCGTCGACCAGGCCGAGGGACAGCGTCAGGTCGGCTGGCGCCTCGGCCAACACGGCGTCCAGCTGCCCCTGGCCACGTACCAGGTCAAGGTGCAGGCCGGCCACCGGCAGATCGAGGGCTGTGAGCAGGTTGTCGCCCAAGGCGCCGAAGTAGGTGGCCAGCAGCAACCTCAGACCGGGCGCAGCCTGCGCGAGTTCCCGGTAGGCCAGCCGCAGGGCTGCCCTGGCCTCCTCGCTCAGGTCGAGCACGAGGCAGGGCTCGTCGATCTGCACCCAGTCGGCGCCCTCGGCCGCCAGGCGCCGCAGCACCTCGGCGTACACGGGCAACAGGCCTGGCAACAGGGCAAGCGAACCCGGTTGGCCGCCGTCGCCCTTGCCAAGCAGTAGGTAGCTGACCGGGCCGATCAACACTGGCCTGCTGAGGTGGCCAAGCGCCTTGGCCTCCTTGAACTCGTCGACGACCTTGGTCGAGCCAAGCGCGAAGTCCTGGTCCGGGGCGAAGGATGGGACCATGTAGTGGTAGTTGGTGTCGAACCACTTGGTCATCTCCAGAGCCGGCAGGTCCCCGCCTGCGCGACCACGCGTGCCCCTGGCCATGGCGAAGTAGGCGTCCAGGTCGGAGGCCGCACCCTGCCCGCCGTAGAGGGCGGGCACGGCGCCGACCATGGCGGTGGTGTCGAGCACCTGGTCGTAGAGCGAGAAGTCGTTGCTCGGCAGATGGTGCACCCCGGCGGTGGCCTGCTGCGCCCAGTTGGCGGCGCGCAGCTCGGCGGCCACGCCTAGCAGGGCGCGCGCGTCGTGCTTGCCTGACCAGTAGCCTTCGAGCGCCTGCTTCAGCTCACGCTGGCGGCCGATGCGGGGGAAACCGAGGGTGCTGACGGTGATGGACATGGTGGGAACCTCGCGAAGATGGTCGAAGGACCCGCCCGGGCCGAGGCCGGGCAGGGATCGGTCGTGGTGTGCGGTCGGATCGCTAGAGCAGAGGGAAGGATGTGCGCTGCGGCAGGACGTCAGAAGGACATTCGCCGCAGCCGGGGCATCGAGCCAGACGACAGGCTGCGGAGGCAACCCGCGGTCGAAGGGACTTCGGCTTCGGTGATGCGGTGGTACGGAACCATGACTCGGGATAGTAGACCTGGATGGTCGACAGCTTGTCAACGGGCCGGCCAGACCGGGGCCGGCTCCGGCGCCGAGGGCATCCGCAGGTATCCTCCCAGGATCAGGAGGCGAGCATGCCCAAAGCCAAGCGAGCTGCCCTGCCCGACCAGGAGCCGGCCACCGAGGCGCCGAGGCTTCGACCACCCCGCCTAAGCGCCCTCGCGCTCAGCGACGCGGCCTCCCTCTCAGCCGACAGTTCCTACGACGGCCTGCGCTTCGGCTCCGCCGACATCGGCGACCGGGACCTGCGCGACAGCGCCTTCGACGGATGCAGCTTCGAGGATCTCCGCGCCGACCAGGCGGACTTCGACTCGGCTCAGTTCCGCGAGGTCCGCTTCGAGCGCCTGGTGGCATCAGGGCTGAGGGCCCCAGACGCCAGCTTCGAGGACGCCGAGATCCTAGGCTCCAGGATCGGCGCCGCCGAGTGGTACGGCGCGACCTTGTGGTCGGTCCTGGTCGACGGCAGCAAGCTGGGCTTCGTCAACCTGCGTGGCGCCCAGATGCGAGACGTGCTCTTCCGCCACTGCACCATCGACGAGCTCGATCTCGGTGGCGCCAGCGCCGAAAGGGTGGCCTTCGTGGACTGCAGGATCGAGAGCCTGCGGTTGGGCAAGGCCAAGCTCAGCCACGTCGACCTGCGCGGCCTTGCCTTCGGGCAGGTCTCGGGGCTTGACGGTCTGGGCGGTGCGACGATCAGCGCCCTTCAAGCGATGGAGCTGGCCCCGGCGATGGCCCTGCACCTCGGTGTGCGGATCGAGCCATGAGCCTTGGTGCATGATCGTGTGCATGCATCACCCCGCGAGGTCCAACCGTGCCTGCCGCTGATGCCAGGGACCTGGTCGTGCGCGACGCGCAGGCAGGCGACCTGTCTGCCATCACCGCCATCTACGCCCACGCCGTGAAGTACGGCCGCGGCACCTTCGAGCTGGAGCCGCCCGACCAGCAGGAGATGGGCGCGCGGCAGGCGGAGCTGCTCGCCGGCGGCTACCCCTACCTGGTGGCCGAGTCGGGCGGCCAGGCGCTGGGTTACGCCTACGCCGGCCGCTACCGTCCCCGACCCGCCTATGCCGGCACCGTCGAATGCTCCGTCT
This sequence comes from uncultured bacterium, assembly GCA_964465355.1. Lineage (GTDB taxonomy): Bacteria > Deinococcota > Deinococci > Deinococcales > Trueperaceae > JAABTL01. The sequence continues at coordinate 4,227 of CAYXJZ010000135.1, forward strand.
ACGTGCACGAGGACGCGCAGGGACGCGGGGTGGGCCGGGCGCTGCTGCAGGCGCTGATCGTCGAAGCGGAGGCCCGCGGCTACCGGCAGATGGTCGCCGTCATCGGCGATTCGGCCAACGTGGCCTCGGTGGCGTTGCACCGGGCGCTTGGCTTCCACCTGGTTGGCACGCTGCGCGCGGTGGGCTGGAAGCACGGCCAGTGGCTTGACACGGTGCTCATGCAGCGGACCCTTGGCGTGGGCGACAGCCAGCCGCGCTGAGGTCTTGGGGCTGAGTGGCGAGCGCGTGGAGGGCGGTGAGCGCCGCCCCGCTCATCCCCAACCGCCTCCCGCCGCCTCCTCGCCCAGCTCGGCCGCCAGACGCTCGAGCAGCGCGGTCCAACCGTCCTTGCGCATCTGCGCGCCGTCGGCCCCGTCGAAGAAGGCCGCCTGCTCGGTGTAGGTCAAGCGCGTGCCGCCGTCCAGGTCCTCCAGGACGATGGTGGCCAGCGAGGCCGAGAAGGGCACACCGTGGTTGGCCATCGAGTAGGCGAAGACGATGCGCTGATCCGGCAGGATGTCGAGGTAGACGGTGTGGTTGCGGATCTCCATGGCAGCCAGGCCAGGTGGATCGGCGCGGAAGGTGGAGACCTCCCGGCCGCCGACCTTGAAGTCGATCTCCATCTCGCCGACCGAGGAGGCCCCGTCGACGAACCACCGGCGCTTGACGGCCGGGTCGGCGAAGGCCGCGAAGACCTTGGCCGGCGCTGAGCGGTAGCGGCGCTCGATGGTGTAGCTCTCGTGGATGGTGGTGGGTGCGGGCATGGATGATCCTTCCTGCGCCGGGTGGCCTCTTCAGCTCGCCGGCTCTTCGTCGAGGACTTCTGCCAGTCGATCGAGACGGCGCTCCCACAGCGAGCGTCGCTCCTTGATCCAACGCTCGGCCGTCATCAACCCCCGCTCGCGGAGCTTGCATGTGCGCACCCTGCCCGTCTTGGCGCTGTGCACCAGGCCGCACTGCTCCAGGACCTGCACATGCTGCAGGACGGCAGCAAGCGTCACCTCGAGCGGCTTGGCCAGCTCGCTCACCGAGGCAGGTCCGCGGCTGAGGCGGTCGACGATGGCCCTTCGGGTGGCGTCGCCCAGGGCGTCGAAGACGCGATCGGCGGATGCATGGTTAAGCATGGATTGAAGTGTATAAGACAGCGGCTTGATAGTCAACTCTACACTAAAGTGAATGGTGCCCGCGAGGTGGCGGCCCACACCATGCCCTGCCCATCGAGCGCGGTAGGGTCGGTCTGGCCACCGACTGCCTTTGGCCTTCCGTCGCCCTCCCGAAAGGTGCTCCCATGCCACTCCAACACGTGCCCATCGGCCCCAACGCCCCCCACGACGTCAACACCGTCATCGAGGTGCCTGTCGACGGGGAGCCCATCAAGTACGAGTACGACAAGCAGTCCGGCCTGATCCGGGTCGACCGCTTCCTGCACACGCC
>CAYXJZ010000136.1:0-5343 GCA_964465355.1 uncultured bacterium
TCCGCAGCGTGGAGGCCTTCCAGCGTGCCATCGCCGACATCGATGCCGAAGTGGCTAGGCTGGCGGCCACCGGCGAAGCGACCCCGGAGCGACAAGCAACCTTGGCCGCCTTGCGCAGCCAGCGCCAGCTGGAGCTCGACACTGCCCTGGCCCGCAGCGAGGCCGCAGTCGTCGTGAGCCTGCTCGAGCCGCTGCGTTCGGCTACGGTGCCGGAGGAGGCCGTCGGGCCTCGGGTGGTGTTCAACACCTTCGTTGCTGTGGTGCTGGCCATCGCCGTTGGTTACGGCTTCCTCTTCCTGACCTGGTCGCTGGATCCGCGTGTCGGAGGACGTGACGAGTTGATCGCCCTGACCGGCCTGCCGGTGCTGGCAGAGTTCCCCAAGCGCGGGCGGAGGGCGCACCGGCTCTCGGCCGAGGCCGCCAGCTTCTTCCGTACCAACGTGGCCATCGCCACCCGCTCGGTGTCCCCCCTCATCATCGCCGTGACCAGCGCTCGCCACCCCAGGGAGAAGGAAGGCGTGGCCGTGAGCCTTGCGGAGAGCTTTGCCCGCGACCGCCAGCGCACGCTGCTCATCGACGCCAACCTGCGCCAGCCGGGTGCTACCAAGGGCCTGGACGTGAGTTCGGTCAAGACCCCACCCTTCGAGGTCTATCTAGCCAACTCGCATCAGCGCTTCATGCCGGCCACCGTGGCTGTGGGCGGCAAACGCACCTTCGACTTCGTGCCCAGCTTCACTTCGGCGCGTCATCCGGTAGAGCTGCTCAGCCAAGGTTTCCCCGAGCGGCTTCGTGAGTGGCAGCAGCACTACGACGTCATCATCATCGACACCACGCCTGTGCTTCCCTATGCCGACACCTTGGCCATCGCACCTCTGGTGACAGGCCTCGTGCTCAGCATCAGCGCGGTGGAGACTACGCGCGAGCATATCCAGGACAGCCTTGACCTGATGGCGCAAGGCGGCTTCGACGTGCTTGGCATGGTCGTGACCAACGCACCCCAGGCGCGCGGTCGCGGTGCCGCTCCCTTCGAACTCAGCGTGGCCGACCGTGCTGCCGTCGACCCCTACCGCACCTTCGTGCACGAACCGGACCAGCCGCCGCAGAGCCGCTGAGGAGCGTTCTCCTCGCACCCCTGCAGCCTCGGCTGCTCCCTTTCAGAGGAGCATGTTGCGCCTCAGCCAGCCTTCCAACCGTTGCATCGTGGAAGGCTCGACCTTGCCCAGACGGCGCCGAAGCCGCTCCTGCACCATGGACCTGAGGTACTCCGGCATGGCGAAGGACGGGCGGTCCAAGCCTCCGCCGGTCACCGGCACGTGGTGGTCGAAGCCGCGGTCCCTGCTGGTGATGGGGACCACGATGACCAAGCCCACCGGCCAGGCGTTGAACTTCCCTGAAGAGACCACGAGCACCGGCCGAACACCGCTCTGCTCGCCGGGACGCCCGAGATCCAGGACTGCGATCCAGATCTCGCCGCGCTCAGGGATCGACGGGGTCATCTGGGCCCTCCAGCCAACCCCTGCCTTCTTCGACGTACCCTGCCCACTCGTTGGGATCGATGTCCCTGAGTCGTGCCATCTTCGCGGCTGCCGCCTCCATCAGGGCGTCGTCCATCACATCGTGCGAGAGGCCTTCCAGCAGCACACGCATGGTGACCCCCCGCGCCTTCGCGGCCGCGGCGAAGCGGTCGCGCACCAGCGTGGATACCTTGATGGTAGTCCAATCAGGCATGTTGATTAGGATACTACTCGAAACCCGGCTCATACCCCACAGCCAGACATCCCCCGCTCCTTGCCCCTTCGTGAACTCACCCCCAGCCCAGAGACCCTAGGCAGAGATACATCCCACAAGGGGCTGAGGCGCCCCGCCGGAGACGTGACGACTGGACTACGTCTGAACGTCTCCGGCGGGGCGCCTCAGCCCCACCCCACCCGCTCAGTTCGGCAAGATCCCACTGTTGCGGGTGACCAAGAAGCCATCATGCATGGTGAGCCTTGAACCTTCGATGTGCTCACTCAACAGCTCACGGATGGCCTCGCCGTCGGAACGCATGGCGGCCTCGGTGAGGTCGACGATGATGCGGTTCAGCGTCTCGGTGGCGATGGGCCGGGTGCGCGCCACGAAGATCTTCTCGTGGGTGGTGCGGCCCTGGCTCTCCTGCTCGGTCATCAGCTCTTCGAACATCTTCTCGCCGGGACGCATGCCGGTGAACTTGATGGGGATGTCCACCTCTGGCTCAAGGCCGGACAGGCGGATGAGGTCCTTGACCAAGTCCAGCACCTTCACCGGCTCGCCCATGTCGAGGATGTAGACCTCGCCGTTGTGTCCATGGGCGGAGGCCTGCAGCACCAGACGGGAGGCCTCGGGGATGGTCATGAAGTAGCGCACCATGTCGGGATCGGTGACCGTGACCGGCCCGCCTGCGGCGATCTGGGCCTTGAAGATGGGCACCGCGCTGCCGCGGCTGCCAAGCACGTTGCCGAAGCGAACCGAGACGAAGGTCTGGCCCTCTTTGGCCTCGCGAGATGCGGTCTCGATGATCTGCTCGACCACCCGTTTGGAGGCGCCCATGACCGAGGTGGGGTTGACGGCCTTGTCGGTGGAGATGTTGACGAAGTGCGACACGTTGTACTTCAAGGCGAGGTCGACCAGGTTGCGGCTGCCGATGATGTTGTTGAACACCGCTTCCTCTGGGTTGAGCTCCATGAGCGGCACGTGCTTGTGGGCGGCGGTGTGGAAGACCACCTCTGGCTGGTAGGTGCGGAACACGTACTCCAGCCGTACCTTGTTCTGCACGGCGGCGATGACGCTGCGGTAGCGCACCTCGGGGAAGACCCGGTCAAGCTCCCGCTCCAACTGGTAGATGCTGTTCTCGCCGTGGCCGAAGAGGATGATCTCGCGGGGATGGAAGCGGCAGATCTGCCTGACCAGCTCGGAGCCGATCGAACCGCCCGCCCCGGTCACCATCACCCGCTTGCCCTGCAGGTAGCTGAGGATGCTGTCGGTGTCGAGCTGCACCGGGGGCCGGCGGAGCAGGTCGTCGATGCCGACGTCGCGGATGCGGTTGATGGTCACCTGGCCGCTGAGCAGCTCGTGCAGGGCCGGCATGGTGCGGTAGGCCACCTCGGGGTGGTTCTCGCGGATCTGCTCCATGATCGAACGGATGAGCCGGCCGTCGGCCGAAGGCAGGGTGATGAGCACCTCGTCGACTTCCAGGCGGTCGAGCACGGCGTTGAGTTCGTTCAGCTTGCCCAGCACGGGCACCGTGGCGATGGTGCGTCCGGCCTTGCCGAGGTCGTCGTCGACGAAACCAACCGGCCGCATGCCGGTCTCGGGGTGGCGCAGGATCTCGCGCGCCAAGAGCGAGCCTGCCTCGCCCGCACCGATGAGCAGCACGTTGCGCTGCTTGCGAGAGCTGGCGCTCTGACTCATCCGCGACTCGTGCGCCATGCGGGTGATGCCGCGCACGCCCAGCATGAACAGCACGGTGAGGAAGCCGTCGATGAGGCCAACCGTTGCTGGCACGCCGGTCACGCCGTAGAGCGCGGCCATGGGGACGAGTGCGACAACGGTGGCGGCACCCATGGAGATGAGCACCATGCGTGCGTCGCGGAAGGCCACCTTGGTCCAGCTCTGGCGCTGGACCTGGAAGACCAGGACTGCGGCCAGCTTGAGGCAGATCAGCGATCCCAGCGTCATCCAGAAGCTGGGCCACATATCTGGCGGGATCCGACCATCGAAACGCAGGAGGAAGGCGCCGAGGGTGGCGGCGCACCAAGCAGCCAGGTCGGCGGCCCCGCGCATGAAGGTGATGAACACGTAGGCCTCCGGTCGAACGATACGACGCGGCGCGACGTGCCCGACCTCGACGCTAGCTTGCATGGTCGGTGTGGGTCGAGCCGATCGCAATGGACTTCACTGGCTACTCCTTGGGAGAGATCCCGTCTGTGGCGCGATTCGCTGGGTTTCTGGCAGCGTGACTGAGGTTAGCAGTGCATCTCTTACAATGTTCCTACGGCGTCACACAGTGGTCAGCGGCTGGTTCCGGGTCGGTCCACCCTCGGGACATGGGCGCTGATGATCGACCACCAGTACCAGTTCTCCCCTTCGAGCCGGCTGAAGGCGAGGCGGCCAAGGACAGCGTCTTGCATCAGGGTGGGGTCCTTGGCGTGGATCATCTGCAGTGAGCCTCCACCGTGGATCAGTGTGCCCCGGTCGGTCATCGGACGCCGCAGGCGAGGCTCGAGCCGGCCCATCAAGGCTGCTGCACCACGTTGGTCGGCGTGATGGAACAGATGGTCGATGACCCCATCGAGGTGACGATCCGATCCGCTGAGCATGTACACCCGGCTCGTTCCCCCGGGGTTGAGGTGATAGACGTACCAGCCGGCGAGGCTATCCTTCTGGTCCCGGAGGAGCACGGTCTGAAGATCACCCTGCTCTCGGATCCTGGCCATCTCTTCGAACTGCCAACGCAGCGATTCGGCCTGGTAATCGGCGCGTAACCGAGCCTTGGCATGAAGGCTTCGATTGGCTTCGGTCAGGCTCTCGGGACTCAAGGTTTCCGCCTGCAGTGCCGAACCCTTGGCCGTCAGGCGCCCAGGCACAGCCCGACGCGCAAGCCAGTCGGAGCCGACGGCCAAAGGGGAGATCAGCGGGCGCAGACCCTTTACCCAGGACCGCCCGCTCAATGCCTCTTGGGCTACCTGCGCCGGTCGGAACAGCTTCACCCAGCGCAAGGACTGGATGGGGGCGATCATCCCTCCCAGGGTCTCCCAGATGCGTTCGAACTTGGGGTGGCCACCGTCGCTCATGGTGATGTCTTGGGATCCGGCCAGGAACTTGCGCAAAAGGAAGCTGGCGACCGTGGTAGGCGCCAGATCCGGGTCGACAAGGGGCGGGAACAGGCCCGCCAGCTTGCCGGGACGACCATCGACCACCACAGGCGCGACCGTGGCGCCCAAGAACCCGAGCATGCGCCCGTCCTCATCGTGCGCGACCAGCGGCGTGACCTCCTGGTCGACGCCTGGTTGCTCAACGTACAGGCGCTTGACCAGCTCGGTCAGACCGGGGTCCGGCGTGCGCGTCTTGCCGCGGAACCAGTACTGCCATAGCGAAGCCACCGCCGACGCGTCATCGGGGAGGAAGGGGCGGATGTTCACCCTTGCGTCGGCTCCAGCAGCCTTGGTGTCGCATGCAGGTAGACGCTCACCTTGCGCTTGGCGGCGATGTCCTGGAACACCCGCTCCACCTGCTCGGCGCTCAGTTCAAGCGCCGCGGCCACCTCGACTGCGCTCACGCCGTGGTTCACCGCGTAGAGGCAGAGGTCCATGCCCTGGTAGGGCA
>CAYXJZ010000137.1:0-5184 GCA_964465355.1 uncultured bacterium
CCGATGTTCCACCACATCAGCCAGGACATGACCGAGCTGCGCCGCCTGGCGGTGGACATCGAGGTCACCGACGGCTACACCGCCGACCACTGCGACCGCCTGCAGCGCCTCTCCTACGCCACCGGGCTCGAGCTTGGCCTCAGTGCCTCAGAGCTCTACCGCCTCGACTTCGGCGCCTACCTGCACGACGTGGGCAAGATCCGTGTGCCCACCTCCATCCTGCTCAAGCCGGGCAAGCTCGACGAGCAGGAGTGGCGGATCATCAGGAAGCACCCCAGCTACGGCCGCGAGATGCTGCAGTCCACCTTCATGCGCGCGGCGGGTGCCGTCGTCGAACAGCACCACGAGCGCTCCGACGGCAGCGGCTACCCCTACGGGCTGTCCGAGCAGGAGATCCTGGTCGAGTCCGCCATCGTGGCGGTCGCCGACACCTACGACGCCATGACCAGCGACCGTCCCTACCGTCGCGGCTGCCCGCCACAGGAAGCCTTCGACGAGCTCGAACGGCTGTCCGGCATCCAACATCCACTGGAGGTGGTGCGCGCCTTCCGGTCCGCGGCCACCCGGCTAGAGCTGTGACCGGAACATCATCCCAAGCGGCCACCGGCCGCCAGAGTCAGGAGGACTCATTCATGGCACGACGTCTTCGGACGGTCTTCATCCTCGCAGCGGTACTGGCCATGGGCACCGCTGGTCTCGCGAACGGCTTCAGCCTCAAGCTCAAGCTGCCGGTCGTGACCAACGTGACCGACAAGCTGCTCCCCAGCAACCTCGGCCAGAACCTCTACGATCTACAAGAAGGTGCCCACACCGCGATCACCGCCCTCACGGGCGTGGCCGTGCCGCACGACTACATCTGGATCCACCTGGGCGAGCACGCCATCCCGGTCGATCCCATCAACTTCAGCAAGTAGGCATCCCTCAGTTCGTGTCGGGCAGCGCTCAAACAGGCTGCCCGACACGCTTTGGCTGCGAGCCGACGACTCAGCGCTCCCCCATCAGCTCCTCGAGCTGGAAGCTGTGCCGGATCGGGTGCATCACCGCGTGCTCCATCAAGGCCTCGATGCTGTGCGGCACACCCCAGTTCGACTCGTAGACCTCGTTGTAACGCCGCGGCTCCACCTGCCTCAGTGGGAGGTGCCAGCGCTCCAGGACGTGCTCCAAGAAGGCCTCGGGCGCGGCGGCGATCGCATCGGCGTCCGGCGTGGGGCCGAAGCCTGGATCGGGCAGCTCCAGCCGTCTGCAGATCCACTCCATGTAGCGCACCGCTGCGCCAAGCACGTGCCTGAGCAGGGTCTCCATCGAGGCGTAGACGTCGTGGTCGGTGACCGGCAGAACGACGCCCTGCGCCTTGGCGCGCCGCCACGTCACCAGGAAGGCCCGCAGGTGGTGGTCGTGCAGGATGGTCAAGGCACGCGCACCGCGGTCCAGGAAGGCGTCGGCCGCCAGGTCGGGGCCGCTGCTGCGATCGGGGCTCACGGTTTCCGTCCCGGGTGTCGGCAGTCGATCGAATCGGATGTCATGGCTGTCCTCCCGACAACCAGGATGGCCTCTGGCGCCAGCGAGCGCAAGACGACGTGCGGGTGCTGAGGCGTGCGCGGGCGGGTCCAGACGAGGCCGAGGCGTCAGAGCCGCGAGAGTCGCGATGCCTACCATCAGGACGGAGGCCAAGTGACGCACGTACCGCCCGGTGACGAGTTCCTGGTGCCCGACCTCCGGTGCTTCCTTCCGGACTTCATGACCAAGAACACCCGCTTCGGCAGCATCGAGGCCTTGATCGCCGCCAGCCCGGTGGCGCGGATCTGGGCTCAGGACAGGCTGAAGGCCTGGGCCTCCGACGACTTCCAGGACTTCGTGCGGGCGAACACGCGTTTCGAGTCGACGGCCGCCTTCGCCTTGGCCGCCACGATGGACTTCATCCGCAAGACGGGCGGCTGGTGACCGGCAACTCGGTCCGCCCTCAACCCGAGCGGACGATCTGCAGCAGGCGCTCGCGCTCCAACGGTCCCCCCAAGGCCAGGCGCGCAGCTGCAGCCACGACCCGCCAGCGTCCCAACTCGTCCTGAGCATCGACCCGCGACCCGAGGTAGTGATCCAGGTAGACATCGGTGAACATGGACCGCTGCGCCTCGATGGCCTCGGCGTTGGGGATGTGGGGCGGGATGGCCACGTCGCGAAGCAGCAAGACCGTCTGAGCCACGTCCCCAAGAGGATGCCCCCTGCAGGCGGAGGGCCAGTCGATGACCTTGGGCCCATCGGGCGTCAGGATGACGTTGTCAGGGTGGAAGTCGCCATGGCAGAGCGCGTCACCGGTGGGAAGGCTGTCCAGGATAGCCATGACCTTCTGCCGCATGCCGTCGTCCAGGGCCTCTGCCCTGCGGACCTCGGCCGCGAGCGACGCCTTCTGTGTGGGCAGCGCCTGCAGGTCGCCGGCCGTGCCCTGCTCGTGCATCCGCAGGTGGAGGTCAGCCAGGAGACGCGCGCCTTCCGCCGCCGCCTCTGGCCTGCCGAAGAAGGTGCTCGTCAGCACCGCGCCGTGAAGGCGCTGGTACAGCAGGCCGGCGCGATCACCCACCTGCAGCCGCGCCCCGACGCGCGCCGTAGGCACGCCCGAGCCGTAGGCCACGCTGGCCTTGGTCGCCTCCACCTCGGCCGCGCCCCAAGGCATCCAGGCCTTGAACAGCTTCAGCACCCAGTCCGGTCCCCTGGGGTACAGCTCGGCCGTGGCGCCGTAAGCCAGCGGCTCGCCCAGGTCGGCCAGGCGGCGGATCGGCGTCAGAGCGGCCTTCTGTTCCGGTGACAGGTACTTGCCCGCCTCGCGCAAGGTCAGCCCCGAGGCTCTGGCCACCCGCGGCAGCAGCCAGCCGAAGACCTCCTCCGGCGCCACCTTGGCCCGCTCCCGCAGTACCCAGCCGATGGCCTTGCGGATGAAGAACTCGCTCTCCTCCAGCATGGCGTCGGCGTAGGCGGCGAAGCGGTCGAAGACCGGCTCGCCGCGGCGCATGGGCAGCAGGTAGGTGAGCAGCACCGCGCGGCGCAGCCAGAAGTCCTCGTCGACGGCCCAGCGGTCAAGGGTCGCCGGCAGTTCGGGCAGGCGGCCAAGCAGACGTCCGAGCACATGCGGGGCGATGCCGTCCACCAGCGCCCAGGTCCGTGACTGCCGCAGGATGGTCTCGATCCTCGGCAGGTCGGAAGCGAGCAGCGATTCGGTGTTGCGGCTGAGCAGCTCCACCGCCGCCATGCGCAACTCATGCACCTGCCTGCCCCACATCTCGTCGACCAAGGCCCACAACTCGTCGTGCCCGACGTCACCGTGCTCCTTCAGCCAATGGCGAACGGCCTTGTCGATGGCGGGGACCGAGGCACCGTAGTGCTGCAGCTCGCTCTTGAGGTAGCGCTTCTCGTGGGTCGCCCGCTCCGGGGTGGCCTGCGCCTGCAGGGTCTGGGCGAACCAGTCTGCGGCGGTGTGCGGTGTGGGCATGTGGGCATCATCATGGCCGATGGGCGCCGACCAACAGTGGTACATCATGATGCTAAGATGCCAAGATGTCCAAGGTCCGTACCACCCTGACGATCGATGCCGAGGTCATGCGGGCCGTGAGGATCAGGGCAGCACGCACAGACCTCGGCGACAGTGAGACCATCGAAGCCCTGCTGCGCAAGGCGCTTGGCTTCGACCTGCTCGAGACGATCTGGGCCCGCAACGACATGCCGGAAGACGAGGCGATGGCTCTGGCCGTCGAGGCCCAGCATGAGACACGGCAACGAGAGCCTTGAGAGCTGTTCTCGACCCGAACGTCATCGTGTCAGGCCTGCTGTCGCGGTCAGGAGCGCCCGCCGAGGTTCTACGACTCTGGGCCCGGGGTCTGTTCGAGGTGGTGGCCTCAGCCTTGCTGCTCTCCGAGCTTGAGCGCGTGCTTGCCTACCCCGAGCTCCGGAGCCGGCTCGACGCCCACGAGGCCGCCAGGGTGGTCGAACTGCTGAGGCTCGAAGCAAGGCTCGTGGACGATCCGAGATCGGGCACGGACTTGGGTTCACCCGACCCGGACGACGACTACCTGCTGGCCCTGGCGATCGCACAGAGCGCCTACCTGGTCACAGGCGACGGGCACCTACGAGGCCTCGACCCGACGCTGCCCATCGAGACGCCGGGCGCCTTCCTCATCCGACTGACCGAGGTGGCCTGACGACCCAGGCGCCATCCTTCCACCGGTAGTACGCTCTCCCCATGCCCCGCCCTGTCCTGGCCCACGTCGCCGGCGCCTTCGCGCTGCTGGCCTTGGCCTTAGGCGTGGCCCTCCCGCTGTCCGCCCTCGCCGGCCGAACCCTGGACGCGGCCGGTTGGCGCAGCCTGCTCGAACCCGAGATCCTGCGGCTGATCCTGCGCACGGCAGGCCAGGCGGCCGCCTCCACCCTGTTGGCCTTGGCCATCGGCCTGCCTGCCGCCTGGGCGCTCTCCCGTCCCGAACTGCCGCTCAAGGGGCTGTGGCGCGCGCTCTTCGTGGTGCCCTTCGTGCTGCCCTCGCTGGTGGCCGGGGTGGCGGTGCTGGCCTGGCTGGGGCCGCGGGGCCTGCTTGGCGTCGACCTGCGCGACACCTGGCTGATCCTCGTCCTGGCCCACGCCTTCTACAACGTTGGTGTGGTGGCCCGCATCGTGGGCGGGCACCTCGAAGGCGCCAGCGGGCGCCTGAGCGAGGCCGCCGCCACCCTCGGCGCCGGTCCGCTGCGCCGCCTCTTGCGGGTCACGCTGCCCACCGCCGCCCCTGCCTTGCTGGCGGCAGGCAGCCTGGTGTTCCTCTTCTGCTTCACCAGCTTCGGGGTGGTGCTGGTGCTCGCCCCCGACCCGGGCTTCGCCACGCTCGAGGTGGAGGTCTACCGCCGTATCGCCCGCTCCTTCGACCTCTCCGGCGCCAGCGCCCTCGCGCTGTTGCAGGCCGTGCTGGTGCTGACGCTGGCCTGGCCCTACCTGCGTGCCCAGGCCAGCATGGCCAGGGCGGTCAACCGTGGCACCGACACCTTCACCGCACCCAAGCCGCTGCTGACCTTGGCGGCCGTTGCGCCTGCCGCCGCGCTCACCGTCCTGCCGCTGGCTGCGCTGTTGCTGAGCACCCTGCGCCCGCCTGCCGGGGCCACCCTGACGGCCGCTTGGCGGTCGCTGCTCACACCAAGCGCCGTCGTCGGCCT
>CAYXJZ010000138.1:0-4864 GCA_964465355.1 uncultured bacterium
CTTGACCTCGTCCCACAGCGCCGCCTGGCGCAGCGAGCGCTCCACCACCTCGTCAAGCAGCCGGCGATCGCGGATGCCCACCAGCTTCAGGCCGGCGGCCACGTTGTCGTAGATGGACATGGTCGGGAAGGGCGTGGGCTTCTGGAAGACCATGCCGATGCGCCGCCGCACCGTGACCGGGTCAACACCATGGGCGTAGATGTCGTTGCCGTCGAGCAGCGCGCGGCCGGTCACCTTCACGCCGCGGTTGAGGTCGTGCATGCGGTTGAGCGAACGCAGGAAGGTGGTCTTGCCGCAGCCGGATGGGCCGATCAGCGCCGTGACCGTCTTGTCGGGGAAGGACAGACTGACGTCGCCCACGCCGACGTTGGCGCCGTAGTGGACGGTGATGCCCTCGGTGACGAGGCGCAGCGGGGGTGTCTCGGCTGGCAGGCCATCGGCAGGCGATGCGCCGTCCCGCTGGGGGATGGCGGGCGTGACGTGGGTGTCCATGGTCTCCCTCGTGGGCGGGGACGCGACGGCGTCCAGGGGTTCGCGGAGTGCGCTCATGGCCGGCCTACTGACCCGACCTGTCGCGGGTCGCCCAGCGCGCGATCAGGAAGGCGACGACGACGATGCTCAGGAGCACGATACCGGCAGCCCAGCCCATGGCGTGCCATTCCCTGTACGGACTGATGGCCAGGCTGTAGAGGCGGGCGGGCAGGGTGTCGACGGGGCCGGTCAGGTAGGCCAGCGGCGAGCCGCTGTAGAAGTTGTTGCCGAAGGCGGTGAGCAGCAGCGGGGCTGCCTCACCGGCCGCTCGGGCGAAGGCGATGAGCACGCCCGTCACCACGCCCACCCGCGCCGCTGGCAGGATGGTGCTCATGACCACCCGCCAGCGTGGCAGGCCGAGCGCGAGGCCGGCCTCGCGGATGGACCACGGCACGATGCGCAGCACACCCTCGGTGGCCCGCGCGATGATCGGCAGCATGACGAAGCTCAGTGCCACTGCCCCCGACAGGCCGGAGAAGGTGCCCATGGGCTTGACGATGATGGACCAGGCCAGCATGCCCTTGAGGACGGCGGGCATGCCGTTGAGGGTGTCGTTGAGCAGCCGCAGCGGCGGGTTGAGCGGGTGGTCGGGGTACTCCGAGAGCAGGATGCCGGCCCCGATGCCGAGCGGCACGGCCAGCGCCAGGGCCAGGATGTCCACCACCAGGGTGCCGATGATGCTATGGCCAAGGCCGGTGGGCTGGCCACGCAAGGCGCGGGTGGGTGAGCCGAGGTCGGCGGTGAAGAAGTCCCAGTTCAGCGCCGAGATGCCCTGGGTCACCACGTAGGTCAGGATGATGATCAGCGGCACCAGCACCGCCAGCGTGGCGAGCAGCAGCAGGCCGAACATGATGCGACCGCGCAGGTAGCGCTGCTGCAGGCTCCTCGGCCCGCCGTCGGTGCGGGCGGCGGCTCCAGGGGCCGCGCCGGAAGGCCTGACGATGGCCATCAGATCGCCCTCCCGCCCACGGCCAGTCTCCGCTGCAGGTAGGCAGCTAGGAGGTTGACCACCAGGGAGACCAGCAGCAGGTAGAAGCCGATGGCCATGAGGCTGGAGAGGTGCAAGGCCTCCACCGCCTCGCGGAACTCGTTGACGATGACCGACGGCATGGTGGCCGCCGGCCCGAAGAGGGTGAAGGGCAGGCGGTTGGAGTTGCCCACCAGCATGGCCACCGCCATGGTCTCGCCGATGGCACGGCCGAAGCTGAGCACCGCGCCTGCGATGATGCCGCCGCGGGCGTATGGCAGCACCGCCATGCGGATGACCTCCCAGCGGGTGGCGCCAAGCGCCCAGGCGGCCTCACGCTGGTCGCGTGGCACCAGCCGGATGGCGTCGCGGGAGAGGGCGATGGTGTACGGCACGATCATCAGCGCCAGCACCACGGTGGCAGTGGTCAGGTTGTAGCCGGTGGGTGAGCCGAGCAGCGGCAGCGCCCCCGGCGCGTTCTCCACAGCCCACATGTAGATCGGCATGTAGATGCGGCTCTGCACCAGGGGGACGAGGACGAAGATGCCCCAGATGCCGATGACCACCGACGGCACGGCGGCCAACAGGTCGACCAGGTAGTCGATGATGGTGGCCAGCCAGCGGGGTGCGTACTCGGCGGTGAAGATGGCCACGCCGATGGCGGGCAGCAGCGAGAGCAGCAGGGCGGCCACCGATGTGATGATGGTGCCGACCATGAAGGGCCAGGCGCCGAAGAGTCCGCGTACGGCGTCCCAGTTGCGGCTGAAGAGGAACTCGATCGGCCCGAAGCGCCGCAGGGCCATCCAACCGCCCTCCAGCATCACGCCGGTCAGGGCCACCGCCAAGGCGATGACCACACAGCCGACCAGGACCATCAGGGCGAGGAACAGCCGATCGCCAAGGCGCCGGTAGATGGCGGGCGGCGATCGCCGGATCAGGTCTCGGGTCTGGATGTCGGTCCGCTGCACGTCGTCGCCAGTCTCCCTCTCTTTGGTCATGATCTTGTCATGGGAACGGCTCCGGCCCGTTTGGAGCCGGAGCCGCGGTCACGTTGGCGGACGCGCTGCCGGAGCACCTGGCTGGCCGGACGGCGTGGCGCGATGGACAGGGAGCGCCAGCCGCCCGACTCGGCGAGGAAGCGTCAGCGGATCAGTAGCCGGCCTCGCTCAGGACCTGCTGGCCGATGAGTTCGCCCTCCCACTTGACCTCGCGCAGCATGGCCAGGTTGAGTTCCAGCACGGCCGGGGGGAGAGGCGAGAAGGAGAGGAACTCGGCCAGTTCCTGACCGTCGGTGATGGCCCAGAGGATGAAGCGGACCAGTTCCTCGGCCTGGGCGCGGTTCTGGATGGCGCGGTTGGCGTCGAGGTTCTCGTAGAGCAGCAGCCAGCTGAAGCCGGCGGCGGGGTAGCCGTCTGGGGCATCGGTGTCGGTGATGAGCAGGCGGGTGTCGGCGGCGATGGGCACGTCGGCGGCGGCCGAGGTGGCGGCGATGCTGGGGGCGATGACGTTGCCCGACTTGTTGATCAGCGAGGCGTAGCTGATGTCGTTCAGCACCGCGTAGACGAGGCTGTTGTAGCCGATGGCGCCGGGGGTGTTCTGCACGATGCCGGAGACGCCCTCGTTGCCTTGGCCGCCGATGCCGGCGGGCCAGCTCACCGAGTTGCCTGTGCCGACGCGCTCGGCCCATGGGGCGTAGGCCTTGCTCAGGAAGCTGGTCCAGATGTTGGTGCTGCCCGAGCTGTCGGAGCGGTGCACAACGGTGATCGGCAGGTTGGGGAAGGTCAGGTCCGGGTTGAGCGCAGCGATCTGCGGATCGATCCAGCTGGTGATGTTGCCCATGAAGATCTCGGCCACCGTGGTGCCGTCGAGCACCAGACCGGAGCCGACGCCGGGCACGTTGTAGGTGGCCACCACGTCACCGAGGGTGATGGGCAGGTTGAAGGCGACGCCGCCGCCGTTGGCGGCAGCCTGGGCCAGCTGGTCGGCGTTCAGGAAGGACTCGGTGGCGCCGAACTGGATGGTCTGCTCGAGGAACTGGCTGATGCCGCCACCGGAGCCGATGGACTGGTAGTTGACGGTCACGCGGCCGCTGGTCAGGTCGCGGTACTCGTCGGCCATGGCCGTGATGAGCGGAGCCGGGAAGGAAGCGCCCGCACCGATGAGCTCGACGTTCTGGGCGAGGGCGACAGGTGCCGCCAGCAGGACAGTGGCGAGGATGGTCAATAGCTTGCGCATGTAGTTCCTCCGAAGGAGCGAGACTGACGCACCGCGTCGGCACGCCATCTATCCGCAAACTATCGACAGCAGGTCAGGGCATCGTCATGGAGGGGTGGGGAGTGAAGGCGCCAACGACCTAGGCTTGGCAGCACGGTCGTTGGCGCCTTCACTCCCCACCCTTGGCACGCCTGGATCGCGGCGCTCAGGATTGAGCGGCGAAGTGGCGGGCGGTGATGACGGAGATGAGGGAGGCCAACAGGGCTACGAGGCCCATGGACATGCCGGCGCTGATGGAGCCTTGGTCGAACTGGGAGAGCACGTAGGTGGCGGTGGTGTGCAGGGATGGGGGGCGTAGGAGGACGGAGCCGACCAGTTCGCGGAAGGAGATGGAGAAGACCATGATGGCGCCGCCGAGGGCGTGGGGCCACAATAGGGGCAGGGCGACCGTCCAGAAGGAGGCGTTGGTGCTGGCGCCGTGGACGCGGGCGGCCCACTCGAGGCTGGCTGGCAGGGCGCGACTACCGGCTTGCACGTACTGCACGGTGTAGGGCAGGTACTGCGCCAGGTAGTAGCCCACCAGGATGGCGCCGGTGCCGTACACCGGGAAGGCGGCGGCCCATGGGGCGTTCCAGCCGCGTAGGAAGCCAACCGCCATGACGATGGCGGGCACCGCCACCGGCACCGTGGCCAACAGCGCGACCCAGCCGCCTGCCCGGGCGGCTGCGGTACCCAGCAGCAGCGCCAGACAGGCAGCGGCCAGCGCAAGGAGCAGCGAGGTGAGCAGCGCCTGGAAGCCTTGGGCCCCTGGCGTGAGCAGCTGCTGCAGGTGTGTGAGCGAGAGGTTGTCCCACCGTGGGCCGGGCGAGATCAGGCGCAGCAGTGAGGTAGTGACGATGGCGCCGAAGGGCACGATCACGCCGACCAAGGCGAAGAAGCCGACCACCAGCGAAGCCATCACCTTGGCTGGGCCGGGCAGCAGCGGGGGTGGTGGGTAGGATGCGCCCCCGCGGCCGCCGCCTGCCACCTGGCCACCGCGTCGTTGCAGCAAGCGGGAAAGGCCGTAGGCAGCGATGCCAGCCACCAGCAGCGACGCGCCAAGTGCAGACGCGAGGCTGAGGTGGATGGGCGCAACGCTCACGCGCCGGGCGA
>CAYXJZ010000139.1:0-4635 GCA_964465355.1 uncultured bacterium
CTGCTGATCGAGAACGGCGACGCGGCGACCTTTGCTTCTCCTTCGGCGAGGGTTTTCGACGCCATCTTGGCCGCCCAAGCCGACGAGCGCCTTACCGGTCGTCTGGCTGTCATCGTCGCCGTCCGTACAGACGACTTGGACGCGCTGCTGAGGATTCCGCGCCTTGCTTCCCGGAGCGGGGGAGACGTGGTGCGCTACCTTGGCGCAGTCGACGACCTCAGGGACGTTATCGAGGGGCCGCTGCGCCAGGCAGGCTTCGCGGGACTGGAACCCGGTCTGACCGACCGCCTCTTGGCCGATGTGGCCGAGGTGCCCAACCCCCTTCCCTTGCTGCAGTTCACCTTGGCCGGCCTGTGGCGCAACCAGAGGGCCGGCCGACTGACCCATGCGGCCTATGACGAGTTGGGTGGGGTGAGGCGCGCTCTGGCCAACCATGCCGAGCGGACGGTGGCCGGCTTCGACGATCGCGAGCTGGCGGCGGCGCGCGACGTGCTGCTGCAACTGGGTCGGCCAGGGCTTGGTGACACGGTCGCGCGCAGGGTGGCTCGCTTCGACGAGTTGGGCGAGCAGGGAAGGGTGGTAGTCGACCGCCTCGCTGACGCGCGGCTGCTGGTGATCGACCGCGGCGCCGATGGCATGGAACAGGTCGAGGTCGCGCACGAGGCGCTGTTCGAGCATTGGCCGCGGCTGCGCTCCTGGTGGCAGGAGTCGGCACCGTTCCGCAGATGGCAGGAGAGCCTGCGCTTCGCCTTGCGCGTTTGGATGGAGGGCGGCGAGCACCAAGCCGATCTGTTGCAAGGTCCCAGGCTGCGCATGGCGGAGGCCTACCTACGTGACCGGCCAGGTGCCTTCACCAGGGCGGAGCTGGCCTTCGTCATGCGATCCGGCGAACGGGAGCTGGAGGAGAGCGAGATCGCCACCCGCGCCATGCGGCGCGAGCTGCGGCTGAGGCAGCGGCTCAATGTCCTATTCGGGGCCGGCTTGCTGGCGGCGGCCGTCCTGGCCGCAGTCGCGGTCTGGCAGACGTCCTCCGTTGTGCGCCTGCGGGCAGATGCTGAGCGCTTGCTTCATGCCACGCACGAGGCCAACGCCGCCCTAGGGAACTTGGCAGTGGAACTCGAGGTGTCCTTGGGGGAGTCGAGGGTCGTTCTGGCACGGCGTCTCGGCATCGAGGCCGTGGCGATGGCCACGGCGCCCACCACCTTCGGCGGCGACATGCGCCTGGCGGCCCTCATGGCATCGCATGCCGTGCGCCTGGACCCCAGCCCCGCCTCCTATGACCACCTGCTCAGGGTCGTCCAGGCTCACCCCACCTACCTGGCCACCCTGACGACAGAGGCCACGGCGGTGACGCTGGCACCCGACGGCCGCACGGTGGTGGTGGGCGACGCGGAAGGCGGCTTGCAACGATGGGACGGCTTCACCGGGGCCCGACTCGGCGGTCGTGTCGCGGCCCATCCTGGGCCCGTCACCGCCCTGGCCCACTCGTCGGACGGGCTGTGGCTGCTCAGTGGTGGGGCAGAAGGGAGCGTCTCGCTATGGGATGCCGACAGCATGCGCCGCCGCGCCATCTTGCTGGACGAGGCGGCCGCCTCAGTGACCGCTGTGGCGGTGTCGACTGATGGCGCTGCCTGGATTGCGACCGACCTCGCAGGCACCGTGTGGTCCTGGGACGCAGGCGATCCCAGTGAGTCGACCGTCCTGCCAGGTGAGAGCCTGAACTCGCCACTGCTCGCTGTCGGCGCACTTCCTTCTGCCGGCTTGCAACGCGACCAGGGGATCACCGTGTCGGCAAGGGCCATCGATGGGTCGGATTCGGCCGCTTCTGCCGCCGCTGCTCATGCGAGTTGGGCGGCCCACCTCGCCATGCATCCGTTCCGACCCTTGATGGCCTTGCCAAGGCAGGGACGCATCACGGTGCTCGATGTCAGGAACTTGGAGGAGCTGTGGTCGGTGCCGATGCCGGCCGACGACCTGGGGGGCCTGGCGTTCTCCTCGGATGGCGCCGACCTGGTGGTCGCCAGGTTCGATGGACTGCTGCAGGCCTGGGATGTGGAGTCATCAGGACTGACCATGCGGACGTGGGCCTCGCGGGTGGCCGATCTCCGTTCCGTGGCGGCGGGTGTGGACCCTGGTCGTCTGTTGCTGGCGCTCGGTGACGGCAGCGCGCGTTGGGTGGATTTCCGTGAGGAGACGGTGCTGGAGCCGCGTCTCCGCGGTCACGATCAACCGCTGACGAAGGTGCTGGTCGGGCCAACGCTTGCCGCCACCCTGTCTAGGGAGGGCAGGTTGGTCACCTGGGAGGCGGAGCCGCGCCAAGCTCTTGCGGAGGAGCTGGACGTACGTGTCCTCGAGACCCGCGCCATGGCGCTGAACGCGGAGGCCGATCAGCTCTACATCGGGCATCACGACGGCGCCTTGACGCGGCTCTCACTGACCGACGCATCGATCGAAGCCCATCTGCCCCAGGCGCACACGGGCGAGGTGCACGCCCTTGCGATCGCCGGCGGGACCTTGGCGACGGTGGGTCGAGACGGTCGGCTGGTCGCCCGCGACCCGATGAGCCTGCAGGCCTTGGCCACGCTGTTCGAGCACCGCGCCTCGCTGTTCCGGGTGCTGAGGCACCCCGTGGAGGAGGCCTGGCTCGTGGGCGGCGTGCTCAGTCTTGTCGTGCAGGTTCCCTGGGACGGTGGTGGGATCACCACCTTGCGCCCCGCCGAGCGCGCGGTCTGGAGTCCAGGCGTCACGGTCGCGGTGACCAGTGATGGGCTGACCATGGCTTTCGCCATGGAGCCGGAGGTGGAGCTCTGGCGTGACGGTTCGCTCCTTGGCCGTACTCGCCAACTCGAAGATCGGAACATCACCCAGCTCCAGTTCGATGCCACGGGCGAGAGGCTCCTTGGCGGTGGTAGCGACCGAGCGACGCTCTGGGCGGTGCCGTCCCTCGAGGTGATCGCCAGTTGGAGCGGCGTCCGGTTCGCCATGCTCTCGCCTGACGGCTCGCTCATGGTCCTCGTGAGTACCGAAAGCGAGATTCGATTGTTGGACGCCCAAACCCTAGCTCCCATCGGCTTGCCGCTGCGCGGTCAGGGGGATGCCATCGCGGCCATGCAGTTCACGGCCGATGGGTCTTCGTTACTGACGGTCGACGGGCGAGGCACGATCACCAGGTGGCTCACCAGCGTCAGAGGATGGATGGACCTGGCCTGCTCCATGGCCTGGCGGGACCTGTCCGGCCCCGAAGCGGCGCAGTTGTTGGGGGACTATGACTTCGAACCGGTTTGCGAGGCCTCCTGATGACGCGCATTCGCAACCTGCTCGCCCTCGTCGTGTGCGTCTGCCTTGCCGGAAGCGCAAAGGGTCAGGCAGGGTGGGCCGTGAGTCCCGTCGTCGTCATCCCCCGACCACAGCTTTCGGTGCTCGGAGCGCTGCCTGGGTGCAGCGGTCGGGTGATCGTCTCCGGTGACCTCCAAAGCTTCCTCGGAGGACTGGGTGGCGCATTGGGTAGCCCGGGCGAGCTGCCCGATTGGACGCTGCGTCTCATCGCCGGTGCCCTGAACCTCATCGGTTACGACGCCATTCTCCAGGACTACGCCATCTGTGCGGAAGTCTGCGCCGTCCTACCGTTGTCCGCGACCCGCGTGACGCGGCTGATCGGCTATGTGTCGAACGTGTCGTCGCGCGGCTACGCCGTCGTACCGATCGGACACGCCACCGCGTACTTCCGGTGGGACTCCGAGATCGACACGACACGTTTTGGCGACGACGGGCGCTTGCTGTGCGTCAGGGCTCGCAACTGGAGTGGGGATGTACGAGCCTTCCTGGTGGTGGGTTACGAATGAAGGAATGGGCTGAGGACCGACGGTGGCCTCCATCAACTTCCTAGGAGATGCGTTGAGGGAGGCCACCGGGGGGCGTGGGGCCTAGAGCGGCATGGACGGCATGTGCTCGCAGTCCATCGCCTCCATCTCCACGTAGATGATGCTTGCCCTGGCCCGGTCTTTCAGGGTGAACTCGAGCAGTGTGAACATGGTGTCGAAGTTGGCGTTGGGCTGGCCGTTCTCGTCGAACAGCTGCCTGTCCTCCGCCACGTAGATGGCGAGTTCTTGGAAGGTGTTGATCAGCCCGATGGCCTTCCAGAAATCGAGCAGCGCCTGGTCGCAGTCAGCCTCGGGATCGGGTTCCGGCTCCGGCTCGGGCGGCAGTTGCGGCATGGTGCCGGGACCCTCGCCAGGCGAGGGGATCCGGTCGAGGATGATGGGCAGCGAAGGATGGATCAACTGGTAGAAGAAGTCGTCAGGGAAGTAGTAGGCCCAGCCCGTCTCGAAGCCATCGGCGGCCGGCGTCACCACGACGACGTGGTCGAAATGGTTCTCGTCGTGGGCGGCAAGGGCCAGGCTGGCGGCGATGCCAAGGACGGCCGCGATGACCAGCCAGAGGCGGGTTGTGCGACGGCGGGCTGAGGAGCGCTGGCCGCGCCCCTGCTTGGCTCGGCGGTCTAGAAGCATGACAGCTCCTCCACGTGCTTGAGCAGGAAGGTGGCGGTGTCCCAGGCACCCAGCTCAGCGGCGTGCAGGCGCAGGATGGCCTCCTCGTGCGGCGGGGGCCCAGAGGCGTGTAGCGTCACGGCCTTGT
>CAYXJZ010000140.1:0-4447 GCA_964465355.1 uncultured bacterium
AGCCGCGTCCCGGCTTTCGTCGCGGGCGGCTACTACGGGCCGGCCAGCGAGCCGGAGCAGGTGCGCGATGAGTTCATGCGCTACCAGGACGCCGGCCTGCATGGCGCCAAGATCAACGTCGGCGGCCTGCCCTTGGACCAGGACCTGAGGCGGGTGGAGGCTGCGCGCCTTGCCCTTGGCGATGAGGCCGCGCTGATGGTGGACTTCAACGGCTGCCTGAGCTCTGCACAGGTGGCCGCCACCTGGGCCGATGCCCTTGCCCCCTTCCGTCCTGCCTTCCTCGAGGAGCCCTTCTCGATGGACGACCTGCCAAGCCACCGCGCCTTCTACCCGCACAGCCCGCTGCCGATCGCCCTTGGTGAGGACGAGTCAGGCCGTTGGGCCTTCGCCGAACTGCTGCGCCCCCCCTGCTTCGACGTGCTGCGCCACGACGCCACCCTGGTGGGCGGGGTCAGTGAGTGGCTGAAGGTGGCGGGTCTTGGTCTGGCCCATAGGCTGAAGCTGTTCCCCCACTGGTTCCCCGAGATCCACGTGCACATGGCTGCGGCCTTCGACGAATGCATGGGCGTCGAGTTGATCGCGCCGGAAACGGGTGTGATGAACCTCCACCATCTGATCCGCGAACCCCTGGACCACCAGGACGGCTGGGTCAAGGTCCCCGAGGCGCCCGGCCTTGGCATCGACTGGGACATGGACGCCATCGAGCGTTGGAGCGTGGCATGAGCCCCGGCGAGCGGCCGCTGCATGACCGGGTGGCGCTGGTGACGGGCGCGGCAAGGGGGATCGGCCGGGCTATCGCCGAGGGCATGGCGGCGGCCGGCGCCAAGGTGGCCATCTCCGATGCCGACGGCGCGGCGGCGGAAGTCACCCGCGGCGAGTTGGCCCTTCGCTTCGGTGACGAGACGCGCTGGGCTGCCCATGCAGTGGACGTGACCAGCGACGAGCAGGTGGCCGCCTGGGTCGACGGCATCCATGAGCGTTGGGGCAGGATCGACGTGCTGGTCAACAACGCCGGCATCCAGTTCAACCACGCCGCCGACGACCTGGCCACCGCGGACTGGCAGCGGGTGCTGGACGTGAACCTCAGCGGCGCCTTCCGCTGCAGCCGCGAGGCGGCCCGGATCATGTTGGCCAAGGGCAGCGGGGTGATCCTGAACCTCTCCTCCATCGCCGCTCGCTTCGGCATGCCGCGGCGGCTGCCCTACGTCGTCAGCAAGGCGGGCATCGAGGCCCTCACCCGCGGCCTGGCCACCGAATGGGCCGGGCAAGGTGTGCGGGTGAACGCCATCGCGCCCGGCTACGTCGAGACCGACCTGGTGCGTCACGCCTTCGAGCAGGGTCACATCGACCGCGACGCCATCACCGCCAAGATCCCCCTCGGCCGCCTGGCGCAACCACGCAGCATCGCCGATGTGGCCGTCTTCCTCGCCTCCGACGGCGCCGACTACCTCAGCGGCCAGGCGATCTATGTGGACGGCGGCTACAGCGTCTTCAAATGACCGGCCGTTCACTTCGTGAACTGCCAGTTGATCCACCCGCCAGGGCGGATCAGCCAACAACCCGCCCGAACGGCAAAGTGAAGTCCGCCCGCCAGTAGTAGCCGGCCTCCACCGACACCACCGGCAGCATGTGCAGCGGGAACTGGGCGTTGGGCCGCAGTTCCAGCGTGGCCCTGCTGCCCCAGCACTCGTGGATGGTCACGTCCTCGAAGGAGCGGGCGGTGATCTGCCGCACGGCGCTGCCGCCTTCGATCGCCGGGATCACCTTGTAGTTCAGGTTGGTGGTGAAGGGCACGCGCGCCGTCAGCTCCGAGAGCTCGGCCTTGCGCTGCTTGTAAGGCACGGTGCCGACGGCCACCTCGATGCCGTTGCGCTCGGCCACGCCAACCACCAGGTCGCCACGCACCTCGATGCGGGGGCTGCCCAGCTTCTTGGGCTGACCGTAGACCTCACGGCCGGTGGCCAGACCGCCGTCGGTGCTGAGCATGATCAGCGGCGAGTACGCACCCCGCAGGGACTCTTCGCCAGGAAGTTCGGCATCGATCTGCACCGCGAACTCCTGGTGCGGCCCGAACCACTCCGGATCGGCCATGTCGTAGAAGTGCAGCAGCACCAGGTCGCTGGCCGGCCGCAGCGGCGCGGGCAGGAAGGTGGCCATGGCCGCCGGATCGCTGCGGTAGAGGATGCTCAGCACCGTGGTCTGCCGGAAGCGGATGGGGAACTCGGGCACCAGCGGCGCGCCGATGGGGGTGGAGAAGGGCTCCTTCATCGCGCCAGCCAGCCGCCGTCCACCACCAGGGTGGTGCCGTGCACGAAGTCGGAGGCGGCCGAGGCAAGGAAGAGGCAGGCGCCGTCGATCTCGTCCTGCCTGCCCCAACGGCCGGCTGGCACGCGCGCCATGAGCTCGGCTGAGCGCACCGGATCGCGGAACAGCTCCTCGTTCTGATCGGTGTCCATGTAGCCAGGCGCGATCGCGTTGACGTTCACCCCATGCACCGCCCATTCGTTGGCCAGGGCCTTGGTCAGCCCCAGCACCCCGTGCCGGCTGGCCACGTAGGCGGGCACCGTGCGCCCACCCTGGAAGCCGAGCACCGACGCGATGTGGATGATCTTGCCACGCCGCCGCTCGATCATGACCCGGCCCGCCGCCTGCGACAGGGCGAAGACGAAGCGCAGGTTGAGGTCGACGACCTGGTCCCAGCGCGCCATCGACACCTCGGCCGCCGGCTGTCGGTGGAAGGTGCCCGCGTTGCTGACCAGCACGTCCAACCGACCCCAGCGTTCCAAGCAGGCGTCAACGATGCGCTGCGGTGCATCGGCAGCCATGTGGTCCACCACCAGCGGCGCCGCCTCGCCGCCGTTGGCCTCGATCAGCGTCAAGGTCTCATCCAGGTTGGCCCTGCGCCCCACCAGCAGCACCCGCGCCCCAGCGCGCGCCAAGGCGAGCGCCATCGAGCGGCCGAGGCCCCGGCTGGCGCCGGTGACCACCGCCGCCTGCCCATCCAGGCCGAAGCTGCTGCCAAGGTAGGCCAAGTCCATCTCAGGCCTCCGCCAGGTCCCGCAAGGCGGCCACCGTCTCACGCACGATGATGTCGGCCCCCTCCACGGTGTACGGCGTGGTCTCCACCTCGTAGCCGCCCAGCGGGTGGTCGGCGGCGGTGGGGATGTAGCCGAGGGAGGCGCCGGTGTAGCCGCCGAAGAAGGTGTGTTCGAAGGGCGAGCCTGCCTTGATCGCCAGGCCGATCTGGCAGAAGGGCTCGCCGCTGATCCCGGCGATGGCCAGGCTGCCGAAGCTCAGCAGCTCCAGTGGCACGTCGAGCGAGGCGCGGCCGCCGTAGGTCTTGACCCGACTCACCGCCATGCCTGCACGGCGGGCCCTGAACATGGTCGCTTCGATCTGTTCGGCCGGCAGGCCGTCGGCGTAGGCACTCGCCAGCTCGGCGCGGCGTTGCTCGTACGCCGCCTCGACCTGGTCCAATCCCGGCTGCGGGCGCAGCGGCAGGGTGATGGTGTGCTGCGCCACCTTGAGCCGCTTCTCCGGCTCCGGCAACGGGCGCTCCTCCCACACGGCCAGGGTGGCGCCCGACTCGCGTGGTCGCAGGTAGACGGGCTCGACAGGTCGGGTGCGCAGGCCACTGAACACCTTGGCGGCCTCCAGGCCGAGGACCGAGCCCAGCCGCTCGACCACGGCCAGGTCGCCGGTGAAGCCCATCTCGGGGCCTACGTTGCCGGTAGCGCCCTGCAGGAAGAGGCAAGGCACGCCAACGGCTGCCTCGAAGACGCGCTTGGCCACGCCGGGGTAGTCGGGGCTCACCATGCGGTTGTCCGGACCCATGGTGGTCGGGTGGCAGGTGTAGCCCATCAAGGCGGCCACGGGCCGGCCGTCCAGGTCGTCGAGGCGCACCACCAGCACCTGTGGGTCGGTGGGGCCAGCGTCATCGCGGCCGACGATCATGCGCTCGCCGTCCAGCTGCCTGCGGTTGCGGCCGATGGTGCAGTGACCCCAGTCCGCCTCCATGCGCACCGGCTGCATGGCCAGCTTGGCGGCCCTTGCTGCGCCGGCCGCCAGGTCGGGCAGGGCGGCGCGGTAGGCGTCGACCTGTTCCTTGCGGGCGCCCACCCAGTTGGGCCACATGACCGGGTTGGCGTGGTTGTGGGTGACGGTGACCCGCACCTGCTCCGGCGCCAGGCCGGTCTCGCGCGCCACGGTCTGGCGCACGTCCACCTCGAGGCCGTACAGACCCACCAGGTCGAAGCTGACCAGCGCGGTGGCCGCGTCATCGTCTTGCTGCAGGATCAGCACGTCGACGTAGAGGTCCATGTGGACGCCGTCGGCCAGCAGATGGGTCTGGGCACCCCAGCCGCCGTGCGGGACCGACAGGCTTGGGGTGATGCGTTCGCGGCCGTGGCCGGCCGAGAGGGTGGATGCCATGGATGGGTCCTCCTCC
>CAYXJZ010000141.1:0-4442 GCA_964465355.1 uncultured bacterium
GCCCGACTCCACAGCCTGAGTCACCACAACGTGGGTGGCGCCTATGGAGAAACCCTCCAAGGCGCCACCCACGATCTCATGCACGGGCCACCAGACACGAACACGCGCAAACCCTGTGGCAATCGCCCAGGGAACGAAAGGCTGCCCGACATACAATCCCATCGATGCCCGAGCACCAGGAAGCGCCCGTCGCAGACAGTGGCCAAGCAGATTCGCAAGGACGCCGCGCGAGTCGACGGTCACAGCCCAAGATCGTCTTCGTGATGAGCAAGTACTCTGTCGGTGGGGCCGAGACCCAACTGGCCGCCCTGATGGAACGCCGCCCCGAGCAGGCGCGTCACGTCGAGCTACACACGATCACCATTCTGCCGACGGAATCGGAGAATGTGGAGAAGCGCTATGCCGACGCAGGTGTGATCAATCACCTGGTGGACCGGAGCAAGGCATCATTCCCCGTCTTCTTCATCCAGCTCCTGCGGACTTTGGCCAAGATTCGACCGCAGATCGTCCATACCTTGCTGGACTCTTCCACCGGAGCGTGGGGGCGTCTAGCGGCCAACCTTGTAGGTGTCCCTGTCATCATCCATTCAGACCTCGCTCTTATGGAAGAAGGCACCCGCGCCCACTTCATGCTGCGCCCCTATCTGGACAGGATCACTACTCGCTTCCTACCGAACGCAGACTCGATCGCAGACCGCCTGGTAGCCAAAGGCGTGCCAAGGGACAAGATCCGGGTGATCCCCAACGGAGTAGACCTGAACCGGTTCGACGCTCGCCCGCCAGGAACCGCACGCGAAGCCCTAGGCATCCCGCAGGAGGCTGTCGTAGCCGGATTCCTTGGGAGGTTCGCCAAGGAGAAGCGGATCGATCTGCTGCTCGACGCGGTGGTCCGTCTGCCGGAGGAACTCCGACCGGACGTGCTGCTCTTGGCAGGTGACGGCCCGCTGATGCATGAGATCCGGGGCATCGTGGACGACACTCCATGGCTAGCGCGATCCTGTCGCTTGCTCGGTGTAATCAACGATGCACCATCGTTCCTCTCTGCGGTGGACTACCTGGTGCTCACCTCCGATACGGAAGGGCTGCCCAACGTCCTCTTGGAAGCGATGGCGATGGGCAAACCGGTGGTCTCCACGGCGATCTCGGACATCCCCCAACGCGTCGGAGACACGGGCTTCCTGGCCGAGCCAGGGAATGCAGACTCCATCGCGTCCGCGTTGCGAAGGATGCAGGAGTTGAGCCCCAAGGAACGCCAAGACATGGGGCAGCGGGCTCGCGAGAGGATACGTAACCAACACGAGATGAACCGCATCGCCGACCGCTTCTGGCACGCTCACCTCGAGTTGCTGCCATGAGCCTGGCCGGCGATCGGGCGGACGCGCCGTCCAGCGACCAGGGGAGGAGATGGGCGCTCTTCCTGCCCAGCTTGGCAGGCGGGGGGGCGGAGCGGGTGACACTGAACCTGATCCGAGGCTTGTTGGCCTCAGGGCATCAGGTCGATCTGGTGCTGGCGAGCCGCAGCGGGCCTTACCTCGATCTCGTTCCTGAGGGCGCGCGTGTCGTCGACCTAGGCAACCGCCGTACCCTTGCATCGTTGCCTGCACTCGTGCGCTACCTGCGCAACCAGAAGCCGGACGGCCTGCTCAGCGCGATGAACCATAGCAACATCGTTGCGGTCTGGGCCGCCTTCCTCGCAGGCTACCGAGGGCCCGTGCTGGTGGCTGAGCACAACGAGCTGCCGGCCAGCGATCACAGCAGATGGCAACGCGCGTTCAACGCGGCCATCCGCTTCAGCTACCCACGCGCCAAGCAGGTCATCGCCGTTTCGCACGGCGTCAAGCGGAGCTTGGTCAACCATGCAGGTGTGCCGGCTGATCGCATCGAGGTGATCTACAACCCTGTCATCCACGCCGATTTCAGCAGCCAGAACCGTCAGCTTCCGCCGGAACTCCAGACACGCACCAAGCCGGTGATCGTGGGTGTTGGGCGTCTGACCCGCCAGAAGAACTTCGTCAATCTTTTGCAGGCCTTTGCTCTGCTCAGGGCGCGGCTCGATGCGCGGCTCCTGATCCTGGGAGAAGGTGAGGACCGCCCCCTGCTGGCCGAGCTCGTGGCACGCCTAGGTCTAGCCGACGACGTCTCCATGCCCGGCTTCGTGTCGAACCCATATGACTTCTTGGCGCATGCTGACCTCTTCGTGCTTTCCTCCGACTGGGAAGGGCTGCCGACGGTGCTCATCGAAGCACTCGCGCTGGGTACACGGGTCGTGTCTACCGACTGCCCCAGCGGGCCTAGGGAGATCCTGGCGAACGGGCACTACGGTGCGCTCGTGCCCATGGGGGACAGCGAGGCGCTGGCCGACGCCATGGTCGTAGCGCTACATGGCGATCCACCTACTGTTCCAGCCAGCTGGCTCGAACAGTTCACCGAGGCGGAGGCGACGCGGTTTTATGTGCAGGCCTTCGGCCTCGATCGGCAGGGTGCGCTTGACGCACCGGGGTAGGCGATGCGTCAAGACGCTCCAAGGCCAAGGTCTACCCAACAGGACTCACATCGACCACACGACCATGGGATGATTCGCCCACTTCTTGAAGAGGGCAAGGGCCACGTCGCTAGCGCCAAGGTTCCCGCCGTCGAAGCCAGCATCGATGGCGGGGCTGCCTTCCAGCAGGCTCAGGTCGTGAATCAGCGGGTTGCCGAACATGGGGTCGGTGATACTGAGTTGCCATGAATTGTTGGTGATGGTCCCTGATCCAGTGAAGGCGCTACCGTTGTCGATGCTCAGGACATCTCGAACCGTCGCTCCTGACCCAGAGAGCAACCCTGCTCCACCGTTCTCGTAGGCCGTCAAGTGGAGGTAGGTCTGCCCATTCGTCCCGTTGCAATCGAAGCCTTGCACCTGGCTGTAGACCGCCAAGGATCCGATGACCGCGTTTCCACCATCGCTCATCCCGCCCATCTTGAAGCCATTGCCGTCTCCAGCTGCGATGCCGTTCCAGAACTTCCCAGCACCGACCGACACGCAGTCAACGATCACGCTGTCCTTGGCTCGCCACAAGTCGAAGCCGTCGTCCGGTCCGTTGAAGACGATGTTCCGAGCGAACACCAAGTCCTCAGAATTGCCGTTCGCCCCGAAGCTGATGCCCGAGAACCCGTCGATGTCCTGAGCGTCAGGGTCGCTCGCTGTGCCGCTGCCGATCTCCCACGCCACGCAGTCCTGGACCCGAACACGATGAGCGAACGACACCACCAATGGTCCACGT
Source organism: uncultured bacterium (assembly GCA_964465355.1). GTDB lineage: Bacteria > Deinococcota > Deinococci > Deinococcales > Trueperaceae > JAABTL01. The sequence continues at coordinate 3,264 of CAYXJZ010000141.1, forward strand.
CGTACCTTGTCGAACCAGATGTCGGTGATGAGACTGTCACTACCGTTGACGAAGATCGCCGCTGACGAACTTCCGTTGGTCTCTAGGTTCGTGATGTGGAACCTGGACCACTGCTCCCATGCAGAGGCGGCCTGGAGTCGGATGGCGCCGTTGTCGCCTGAGATGCCGGTGCAGTCGATCACGGGGCGCTCCTCGCCGTAGCCCATGATGCGGGTGCGCTGACCCCCAGTCGGTCGTGCGGTTCAGACGAGAGCCGATAGTGTACGTCCCTGCCCTGACCAGAAGGGTCTGGCCGGCTTGAAGTTCGGCTAGGCCCTCCTGGATGGTCTTGAAAGCCGTCTCTGGCGTCAGGCCGTTGCCGCTGGTTGGGATGCTGGCATCGACATACCAGTCGCCGACGGTGGTCGGCTCGACAGGCGGGTACTCGGTGAGGCTGGTAGATTCGCTGCCAACCCCGAGGAGGAACGGAGGTGTTGGAGGGGGCGTGATGCGGTTGACGTAGCCTGCGAAGCTCACGACGTTCGCCAAACTGGCGAAGGCCCTGACGTTTCGGGCAGCCGAGCCGGTGCCCGTCAAGATCAAGCCGGGGATGACTTGGGTCAAGCCCTTGCGCGATTCCAAGGAGAGGGTGATGCCGTCACTCGCTGCAGTCCCGCCCCACTGAACCGTGACCTCGACAGGATCGTCATCATCATTGCGGGCGTAGAGCCAGACCTCGTCCATGACGGTTGCACTGTCCTCAGTGGCGTGCAACAAGGTGCCTGGGCTTGCGGTCAGAGTCACCTGGATGGGGCGACCACCTGTAGACGCACTGAGAGCAGCCTTGACGAACGTGCCGTGAGGACCCTCTGGGTTGTATGACACGGTGTCTCCTTACCTGTACACATGAGTGACAAGAAGGGTTGCGAGTCGTCCATTTTGTGTTCGGTGTATCGATGAGGTCCAACTGCCAACATGCATGACCATGCGGCTTCACCTGACATCCCCCAAGAGGTTTGATCCCTTTCGAATCCTAGCCCATGCCGATGAACTTGGCGTTAGCAAGGCACTGGGTCGGACCATCATGCTCTCGGAAGACGCGACGTCGTGCGAGTACAACATTGATGAGCGTCCACCACAAGGCATCCTCCCCCTGGCGCGCCAGGGGGAGGATGCCTTGTAACAGTTGAACTGAACGCT
>CAYXJZ010000142.1:0-4342 GCA_964465355.1 uncultured bacterium
TGCAACGACCATGCAACGCCGGGTGCTCAGACTGGGTCCATGCCACGCCACCTGCTCGCATCGACCGCGCCCGTCCTGCTGCTCGCGCTCCTCCTGGTCGGCCAGGCCATGGCGCAGCAAAGCCCGGCCACCGTAGCGGAGCTACCCATCACCAAGGCCGGTCGCTTCCTGCCAGCCACGACCCAGGACGCCTACTTCAGCGACTGGTCCCGCATCGTGGCCGACACCCGCTCGGTCTACCCCATCCCGCCGCAAGCGGGCGACGACGACTTCATCCGAGCGCTGGCCGGTCGCCACAGCAGCGCCACCCAGCTCGCCATCGGCGGCGGCAGGCCTTGGTGGGTCCATGAACAATGGGGCTGGAGCGTCCTCGACCTGGACTGGGAGCTGCAGATCGGCTCGAACCGAGCGGTGCTGGCTTTCCGCGACGGCTTCGATCCCGCCCCGCTGCTTGGCCTGCTGGACGAGCGCGGCTTCGAGCGCGGCGACCACCACGCTCAGGCCACCTGGCACCACGCCTTCAACCCCAGCCTGCCTTGGCTACGGCCGCCATTGGCCGCCTTCCAGAACCTCGCTTACTTGGAGGATGAGCGGGTCCTCCTCCTCGCCACCGGGGCCGAGGCCTTGCAGACCATGCTGGACGCCCACACCGGACGCGACGCCTCCTGGCCTGGCGCCACCGTGATGGATGCCTTCGGCCACGCGGTCGAGCAGCCGATGTCCGCCATGGTCTTCTCGGCTTCGTCGGTCTGCGGCGCGGCGCAGCAGCTGGAGGTGCAACCCCAGCCCTTCGAGGCGGTCGCCCTCGCCTACCACCGCCAAGGCGAGGCGCTGTTCGGCAGCGTCGTCATCGCTTACGCAGACGAGGCCACCGCCGATCTCGACCAGCAGGCGCGCGTCCGCATCGCCGACGAAGGCAGGGACCGCTCAGAGGCGCTCTACAGCGAGCGGCACTTCCGGCTACTCGGGACCGAGGTGGCAGGCAACGTCCTCTGGCTGCACCTTGGATCACTGGCCGCGCCGAGTCGGCTCTTCGATCTGCTGCTGCGTGGGGACGCGGGTTTCCTTGCCTGTCCGGAGGGTGATGGCTGAGCCGAAGGCCCGGTGTTCACTCAGCCACCCACCATGCTCTTGAACCGGGGATGCACCACGTCGGTCTCCTCCGGATGGCGCCGCAGGTAGGTCAGCACGTAGGGGCAGAGCGGCATGATGGCCAGCCCTTGCGCACGGATGTCGGCCAGCGCGGCACGGACCAGCCTGCTGGCCACCCCCTTGCCCTCCAGCGCGGGGGCCACCTCGACGTGGCTGAAGATCCACACGGTGTCACCCGGCATGACGTCGATGTAGGCCTCGGCTTCGCTGCCCTCGACCTTGGCCACGTAGCGCTTCGCCTCGGGTCGGTAGCTGACCTCGATCTCGGGCATCAGTCGGACGTGCTCCCGCCATCTGGCCAGTCGTAACCCAGGGCACCGGAAGGGCAACGGTCGATCAAGGCCGCCACCTCAGCAGGCGTCGCGAGGTCGGCGCGCACCCATGGCCGCCGTTGCACGTCGAACACCTGCGGCAGGCCGCGCACGCAGGCGCCCGAGTGCTGACAGATGTGTGCGTCGAAGTAGACCGTGATGCCGGGCGCACGGTAGCTGCGGCCGTCTCTGGCTCGTCCTTCGCCTTCCGGACGCTTCTCGCCTTCGCTCATCCCTCGTCTCCTTCTCTGCTCAACGCAGACCTGTACCTAGGGTGCACCACGTCGGCGTCCTCGGGATGTCGCTTCAGGTAGGCGAGGACGAAGGGGCAGGTGGGCCGGATGCTGAGCCCCAGCGCCCGCACGTGGGCGATGGCGGCGCGGACCAGCTCAGAGGCAACACCGGTGCCCCTCAAGGATGGCGGGGCCTCGGTGTGGACGAAGCTCCAGGTCGTCGTCGCGGGCACCACGCTGAGGAAAGCGACCTCATCGTGACCGGGAACGGTAGCCACGAAGCGGCGCTCATCCGGCCGGTACGCCACCGAGATCCCGTCGGCCTTCATGCTTCGTCACCCGCGGTCACGGACGCCTACCAGCGGATCTCCGCGATCCGCAGGCCCTCCAGCGTCACGTCCACGCCGGCGGGCTGGTAAGTGAAGTACAAGGGCTCCGCACCAGGCGGCTCAAGCGTCCCGCTGGCCCACCAGTCGTCGTCGGCGACGCCGAAGCCTTCTGCCAGGTTGACTGTGTCGCCCTCGCCACTGGCCGGGTTCCTGAGATGCAGCGTCGAGCGCTCCACCTCGATCTCGAACCAAGGGCCGCCAAGGGGGTCGTGCAGGAGCCAGCGGCCCTCTTCCAGTTGCGTCAGCAGGAAGCGGTTGGCCTCGTTGCTGTAGCCCACGCCCTCGACGACGTAGCTGGCGATGGTGACGGAGGCGGCGTCGGCCGGAGCCAGGTTGGCCGAGAGGACAAGGAAGATGGCCAGCAGTGGACCCATCAGGCAGCCGCCTGGCAGGCTAGCAGGAAGGGCGAGCGGCGCGAGTTGGGCTTGTTCATGGCCCACCTTACCCGCAGGCGCGCCCTCAGGGCGCCGCCACCGGGAAGCCCATGGCCTCGGCCGCCTGCGCCATCCGCAGGTCGTAGGTGACGACGGCCGTCAGGCGCTCCTCGGCCGTGGCGGCTGTGACCAGGTGGATGGCGTCCAAGGTTCGCAGACCGGCGCCGGCGTCCACCATCCCTGCCCGCTCCAGGACATCGCGCGTCACGTCCACCAAGTAGAAAGAGGTCAAGACCCTGCGAGCGGCGACCACGGCCTTCGGGCCACCACGCCGCGCTGTCCTCAGCAACTCCGCCTGGACCAGCATGCTGCTAAAGCGGGGGACGTGAGGATGCTGCGACAGGTAACTGCGCAACGCCTCGGTCTCCGGCTCGGGGACGATCAGCTTGACCAGCGCGGAGGCGTCGAAGTACAGCACGGCAAGCGCCTCAGCGCTCGTGCTCGCGCATTTGCCGAAGCACCTCGGAGAGGTTCACGTCGGACTCGACAGGCTCGATGTCCTCCAAGCGCACACCTTCAACCGGCGGTCGGATGTGACCCTCCGCCTCGAGCTTCTCCCACCAACTCTCCACCGCCGGCACGATCCGCGCGACCGTCCGGCCTCGCATGGTCACCTCGATCACCTCACCCTCCTGAACGCGCGCCAGGTAGACGCTGGCGTTCTGCCTGAGTTCCCTGACACCGATCTTAGCCATGAGCTACATGGTAGCACGAGGCTCCCTTGGCTCCTGCCGGCAACTTCTAGGCACGGGGCGTGGCCAAGGGCGACGAGTGAGGGTTAGGGAAAACCCACCCCCCGCCCCGCTACCATGTCCCCGTGCGCAGCAACCGACGACCACGGGGCCGCCCACCCCACGACGACGTCCTGACACCGGCCGAATGGCGCGCGGTGCATGCGGTGCGGCACGGCATGACCAGCCGCCAGATCGCCTCGCGGCAGGGCGTCAGCGTTGGCGCGGTGAAGTACCACGTTGGCAACGCTCTGCAGAAGCTGGGGTTGCCTGACCGGCGCGCCCTGCGCCGCTGGCCCGGCGTGCCAAGCGACAGCGCGCTGGCCAGCCAGGCCACCAGCGAGGCCAAGGGAAGGACGGGGACGACGATGACAGGACTCGGAGCCATCGGCCAAGTCTCGAGGACGGTCAAGGACATCGGCGAGGCGGAGGTCTTCTATGGCGAGGTGCTCGGCCTGCCGCACCTCTACACCTACGGCGGCCTTGCCTTCTTCGACCTGGGCGGCACGCGGCTCTACCTGCAGCAGCGCGACGACCCGTCACCAGACGAGTCGGTCATCTACTTCCGCGTCGACGACATCCAGGCGGCCCATGCTCAGCTCGCGCAACGTGGCGCACGCTTCCGCGCTGCGCCCCACCTGATCCATCGTCACCAGGACGGCACCGAGGAGTGGATGGCCTTCTTCGACGACCCAGAAGGCCGGCCGCTGGCGATCATGGCGCAGGTGTCGCCAGCCGCCTAGGCAGCGGCGCGGCGGCGACTCCCGCCCCTCAGAGCCCTCCGTACGGATCGAAGTCCGAGGTCGCTCTCGGCAGCAGGTACTTCCTCAGCAGGCCGACCTGGCCGGTGTGCCTCGCCTCGTCCATGAGCAGGTGGGTCCAGAAGTAGTGCACGTTGGCCGGTCGGCCGCCGAAGGAGCGTGGATCGTCCAGCCAGGCGTCGTCGCGCGCTTCGAAGAGGGCGCGCGTGCCCGCTCGCACGGCAGCCAGGTGACCAAGGTAGGCGTCGAGGCCCTGGCCACGCAGGGGGTCGCGTCGGTGCCAGAAGGCCTCGGCGAAGTCCTGCTCGTCCGGCCCGAAGCCCCTTCCCTC
>CAYXJZ010000143.1:0-4114 GCA_964465355.1 uncultured bacterium
GTCGGCTGGAGCCCTGCTAGAACGGAAGACCCGAAGCGATGCCTCAGATGCCTGGCCTGTTGGCCATGCCTACGGTGGTGCTCAACGCCACGCTCAGTACCCTGCCGGACCGGAGCCGCGTCGTTCGCGCTCCCGACCGCATCGCCGTCGTCTCGCCCATGTTCGACGAGGAGCTGGGGGCCGCCGCTGCCGTGGCGTCGATCTTGGCCCAACGCCACCCAGCCGACCAAGTCTTCATCAGCATCAACGGTGGCCAAGACCGCACGCCCGAAGTGGTGGCCGAGGCCTTGGCCCGGTCGGCCTACCTGCAGACGGACGGTCGCCATGACTTCGAGCTGGGCGCCAGCATCGACCGGTGGTCGAGCCAAGGCGGTCCAGACGTCGTGGTGCTGCGCTACAGCGCCCAGGTCTCCAAGGCAGCAAGCGTCAACCGCCTGCTGGCCAGCGGCATGGTCGACGCCGAGCGGGTGCTGTTGGTCGACGGCGACACCGTCCTCGACCCTGGCTTCATCGGTGCGCTGCGCGATCACTTCTACCGCCTCCGGCGTGAGCGGCACGCAGGAGGCTGGCGCTACGTCATCGAGGATGTTGCCCTGCAGTCGGGCGTGGTCTTCTCGCGCCCACCACAGCGGGCGGGTGCACAAGCGGCCTTGATCTCGGCCGCCAGGTCGGCCGAGTACGCCTTCTCCACCGTCGTCCGCCTCGGCCAGACGCGCAAGCTGGGCAGAGGAGCCACCTTCGGCGCATCACGCCTGTACACCGCGGTCGGTTGCGGTTTCAGCAGCAGGTCGACAGCCTTCCCCATCCCCACCGACACCCAGACGGAGGATCACGACCTCAGCCTGAGGGCCCAGGGCGATGGCGTGGCCGAGCGCATGGTGTCGGTGGAGGGGCTGCACCTGCGGGGCTTCAAGGTGGTCGTTGGCGGCGAGGAGGTCTCGACCATCGACTTCTTCCGCGACCAGGACGAGGTGCTGCTCAGACGGACCTCGGACGCCCGCCTCGTGCCGCAGGCCCGCATGTACACCGACGACCCGTTGCGGCTGACCGGCTACGTGCGTCAGGTGGAGCGCTGGACGGGCGGCGGCATCGAGAACGCCCTGAAGCGGGTCTTCAACCCGGCGAGCTGGGGATCGCTGCTGCCCAACGTGCGCTTCGCCGTCCTGAGCGCGCAGCTCGAGAACCTGCTCGGTCTGCTGCTTCTCCTCGCGCTGCCTGTGCTGGCCGGCCTCAACGTGGCGCGCCCCGACTGGGGCCTGTCCGCCAGCGGTTGGCGTTGGTGGCTGCTGGCCGACCTGCTGGCCACGGGCACCTTGGTCCTGATGGGCTACCTTCGCTTGGAGCGGGCGAGGGGATCGCCATGGCCGGCTGTGTGGCGCAGGGCCATCCGCGCCACCATCGGCACCATGCCTGCGCTGATCCTGCTGCGCCCGGTCAACGCCGTGTGCTACATCACCGCCGCCAGCAGGGCCATCTCCGCCCACCGTGAACGGCGCAGGGAGGAACAGCGCGAACTGGACGTGACATGGCAGAGGCCCCGCTCGCTCGTCCGGCAGCAGGTGCCGGTGCGCACGGCAGGGGTGGCGGCCACCATGCTCCTCAGCGGGATCCTGGTCTTCACCACCGTGGTGGGCGTGGCCAGCCTCTTGAGGCCCGCCGAACGCGAGGTCTACCGCATGATCTACGCCTCGCCGCGGGTGGAGACCTCCGACCATGTCGTCCTCCCGGTGGCCTGGAAACCGGTGGACGAGGCGCCTGTGCCCGGTTACTCCAGCTACTGCCGGCCTGGCTACGTGCAAGGCACCGGCGACGTGGTGCGCAGCCTGGCGGACGGCGCCCCTGCCTACAGCCCCCTCAACCCCTGGGGTCTGATCATCCTGGCGCGGCTGGTGCCCATCCTCGTGCACCTGGAGGAGGCGGCGTCGGCCTACGACATCTCGCCCGAGTTCCTGCTCAAGGTGCTCATCAACGAGTCCTACCTCGATCCGCTGGCCGAGGGCCAGACCGGTGACCTTGGCATGTCGCAGGTCACCGGCGACGCGCTCACGTTGCTGCGGTCGCTGGCCTACGATCGCAACTCGCCCTACGCCAACGAGCACTTCTTCGCCACCGGCTTCAGCGTCTTCGATCCAGACTTCTCCATCTGCGCCGGCGCGGCCAAGCTGGCCTGGGCAGGCAGCCAGGCCGGTGGCGAGGACGAGCTGGTGGCCTACGCGCGCTACATCAACCCCTTCGACGGGGTGGTGCGCGGCGCGGTGAGCGAACGGCACCAGCCGCTGGTGGAGTCCATGGCCGCCCTCGGGTCGACGGCGGGTCTGCTGTCGGCCACCGTGGCGGCCTTCCGCGCCGACCCAGAACTGGTCAGCCCGGAGGAACGCGCCCTGCTAGATGTATCGGAACGCCTGCGCGCCGGCGCCATCGGGCTGCCGGAGGCCTACGCCCAGAGCGCCGACCTGGTGCGCAGCTTCGAGCTCAACGACCGCGACTTCTACCGGCTGGTGCTCGAGCGGCTCTACCCGGCCGATGAGATGCTGGCTCAGTCGCCGCTGTCGTAGACCAGCCTAGCCAAGCCCCCAGGGATGGTCAGCAGCCAGATGCGGCCTTCCTGATCGCGGGCCACCTCGCTGAGGGATGAGAGGCCGGTCAACAGCAGCCGTACCTCGCCGTCGGCAGGGTCGTAGGCCCAGAGTCGCCCGGTGATGAAGTCGCCGAAGACGAAGTGGCCCCACAGCTCGGGCAGCTCGGGATCGTGGGCGAAGGCCCCGCCGGTCACCGACTGACCGCCGTTGGGGTCTTCACGGAGGTGGGCCACGCTGACCAAGGGATCCAAGTAGCCATCCTGCTCGGGGCACGAAGCGTCCACATAGCCCGGGTCGAAGGGCAGGAGCTGACACTCGCGCCCCTCACGAGCCGGCCAGCCGTAGTTCCCGCCAGGGACCACCAGGTTGACCTCCTCCCAACGGTCGGCACCCACGTCGCTGAGGTAGAGGTCAGCGGAGACCGGGTCGAAGTCCATCTTCCAGGGGTTGCGCAAGCCAAGGGCCCAGATCTCGGGCAGCGCGCCCATGGTGCCGACGAAGGGGTTGTCTTCCGGGATGGCGTAAGGCGGGCCGCCCTGCCCCATGGGCAGCAGCTCGAGGCGCAGCACCTTGCCCCGCATGGTGCCGAGGTCCTGCGCGGGGAAGGGCGGCCGCTTGAGGTGCTCGACGGAGAGCTGCCCTTCCCCCACGCTCAGGTACAGCAGCCCGTCGGGACCGAAGAGCACCTGGCCGCCATGATGGAAGGGATCCTGCATCTCCACCCGCAGCAACTCCACCTCGCCTTCGGTCGAGGCCGAGGACAGCGTGGCGTCGATGGGGTAGGCGGCGACGACCAGGTGGTCGCTGCCGCGCTCGACGAAGGCCACCACCAGGTGGCGCTGGCGCCCGATGGCCATCGGCCGCGCTGCAGGTTCGAGCGCCGCGCTGAACATGCCCTGCTCGCCGCGCAGGGCGGTGACGCGGTGCCGCAGGTCGAGGAAGGGCGCCGCATCGATGCGGCCGTCCGGATGGACGATGACCACCAGGCCTTCCAACTGGGTCACGAGGAGACGGCCACTGCCGTCGTCCAGGGCCTGCAGGTCCACCGGCAGGACGAGGGCGTCGGTCAGGCCGGACAGCGCGTAGCCGGGCGTGGTGGTCTCTGGCATGGGTGTGCCGGCGTGGGGGATGGGGGCAGGCTGGGCAGACGAGAACGACGCCGCAGCGAGGAGGAGAAGCGCCGACCACATGAGCAGGCGGTGGACACTCGGGCGGTCCATCATCAAGGTGCGGTGCGGGGGGTGGTGCCGGCCAAGACGGTGATGGTGCTCGGCTCGTCGGTGCCGGTGGCCGCGCCGTCGCCAGGTGCCTGGCTGACGAACCAGTCGCGGAAGGCTCGCAGGGAGGCGAAGGAGCTCTCCAGGCGCCAGTCCGTCTCCTTGTCCTCGTTGAACCAGACGATGGCTTCCAGGCGTGGGAAGGAGGTGGAGTCGAGCATCCCCTCGATCCATGCACCCTTGTCGCCGCCGATCTCGGTGGAGGCCACTTCTGCGATCCAGAGTGGTTGGGGTCCGAGGGTGGTGATGCGGTCGTAG
>CAYXJZ010000144.1:0-4039 GCA_964465355.1 uncultured bacterium
AAGTGGCCCTCCAGGTGGGCGGGCGCATGGCCGATCAGCGCCAGCGCCGACGACAACAGGGAGGACCGGGCGTGTGCCGGATCGGCGCCTGCAGATCCAGCGCCTTGCAGCAGGTGATGCAGCAGCACGCTGGTGGTGGTCTTGCCGTCGGTGCCGGTGATGCCGACCACCGTCAGTGAGCGGGAAGGATGGCCGAACACCGCGTCGGCCAGTGCCGAGGTGGCCCAGCGGTCGTCGGCCACCTGCACGTATGGCACGCCGCCCCAGCGCTGGAGTTCCTGCCTTGCACCCACCACCGCCACCGCGCCGCGCCGCAGCGCCTCGTCGGCGAAGTCATGGCCATCGAAGCGGCCGCCCTTGCGGGCGACGAAGACGGTGCCTGGCAGCACCTTGTCCAGGTCCTGCGCCACGCGCTCGACGCTCACGCGGAAGTCGAGGTCTGCCGGCGGGTCGGTCGGGGCGATCCAGCCGAGGGCCTCGTGCAGCAGCTGGTCGAGGCGCAGCTGGGGCACTCAGCGCACCACGGGCAGGGCAAGACCTTGGCGCTCCATCATCTCGAGCACGGCGTCGCGGTCGAAGCTGCGGTGCACCACGTCGAAGCGGTCGGCGTCGATGACCACGATGGGGGAGAGGTCGTAGGCCTCGAGCCAGTCCTCGTAGAGCTCGCCCAGCCGCAGCAGGTAGCCGTCGTCGATCTGCTGCTCGAAGCTGCGCCCGCGCAGAGCGATGTGCTGCCGCAGCGTGGGCAGCGAGGCCCGCAGGTAGACCAGCAGGTCGGGCGGCCTGAGAGCCTGGCGGATGGCCTCGTACATGGTGAGGTAACTGCCGTAGTCACGCTGGTCCATGACGCCGCTGTGGTGCAGCTGGGCGGCGAAGATGGAGGCGTCCTCGTAGATGGTGCGGTCCTGGATGACCCGTTCGCCAGGGTTCACCTGCGCCAGATGCTGCCGCAGGCGCGCGGCCAGGAAGAACATCTGCGAGTGGAAGGCGTAGCGTGGCATGTCGGTGTAGAAATCGGCGAGGTAAGGGTTCTCGTCCACCGCCTCGTAGACCGGGCTCAAGTGGAAACGTTCCGAGAGCAAGCGGGTGAGGGTGGACTTGCCTGCGCCGATGTTGCCTGCCACGGCCACGTACACGAGGCAGATTCTACCGCGGCCGTGAGGAGGGGCGGTGGCCTCCTTCGGCCCCGACCGTGGTTACGGCGGGGTTCGTGCTATCGTCCGGCTAGCTGATGGAAGAACAACCTCCGAGTCCGAGTCGACCTAGACGACCCTTCCGACCACCTACCCTGATCCCGGTACCTTCTCTGCTGCTGCTTCCCCTGCTGCTGCTGGCCGGCTTGGCCCATGCCCAGGCGGAGGCTCAGCCGGCGACAGGCGCCGGCAGCAACCTGTTGCTGGTGGCCCTCTTGCTGGTGATCTCTGCCTTCCTGACCAGCGCCGAGACCGCCTTCGGCGCCCTTGGCACCTGGAAGGTGCGGCAGTTGCGGGAGCAGGGCAAGGGGCCGGTGCAGCTCTACGCCGCCTTCGAAGCCAACCCGAGCCGCTTCCTCAGCACGGTGCACATCGCCAACAACCTCACCAAGGTGGCGGTCACCGTGCTGCTCACCCTGTCGGCGATGGCGCTGACGGCGTCGTGGGGCTGGTCGCACGGCGCTTCGGTCGGCTACGCCATCGCCCTGTCCACGCTGCTGGTGCTGCTGATCGGAGAGTTCACACCCAAGGCGGTCGCCGTGCAGCACCCCGAGGCCGTCTCGCGCCTGCTCATCGGGCCGGTGTACCTGCTGTCGGGGGTGCTGTACCCGCTCGGCAGGGCCTTCACGGCCCTCAGCACGGCCATCTTGCGGCTGCTGCGCATCGAGACCCCACGCGACCCCATGATGACCGAGGACGAGCTGCGGCTGATGCTGCGCTCGGCTGAGGAGTCCGGCGTCATCGAGGCAAGCGAGGAGGAGATGATCAAGGGCGTCATCGACTTGGAGGAGACGGTGGTGCGCGAGGTCATGACCCCGCGCGTCGACGTGGTCGCCATCCCCATGGACGCCAGCCTGCAGGAGCTGGTGACGGCCACGACCGAGGAGGGCTACAGCCGCCTCCCGGTCTACCAGGACAGCATCGACGACGTGCGCGGCGTGGTCTACGCCCGCGACCTGATCCCCTACCTCGGCGTCGACGCCGACATGGACGGCATGAAGGTGGCCGACCTCATGCGGCCGCCGCAGTACGTGCCGGAGACCACATCCGTGCTCGACCTCATGCGCACCATGCGCACCAGCAAGAATCACCTGGCGGTGGTGGTGGACGAGTTCGGCGGCACGGCCGGGGTGGTGACGCTCGAAGACATCATCGAGGAGATCACCGGTGAGATCTACGACGAGACCGACGACGACGAGGCGCCCGACTTCGAGGAACAGGCGGATGGCCTGGAGCGGGTCAAGGCCTCGGTGCACCTGGAGGAGGTCGAAGCGCGCTTCCGCGTCAGCTTCGGCGAGGCGAGCGAGTACGACACGCTGGCCGGCTTCCTGATCAGTGAGCTGGGGCGCATCCCCCAGGAGGGCGAGTCCTTGGAGCGCGAGGGCCTGCGCTTCACCGTCACCGAGGCGGACGAGCGGCGGGTGAGCTTCGTGACGGTGGGGCGTGTAGCCTCGGAGCCCGAGGAGGAACGGCCGGGCGCGGAACCCAGGCAGCTCGGCGGCTGACCTGGCCACCGGCCAGACATCCCCAGGTCCGGAGGCAGCGCACCTCAGCGGTAGAGCCTGACGACCCTTCGCCCCAACCGGGTGAGCAACTCGTAGACGTTGATGCCGGCGGTCTCGGCCACATCCTCGGCCACCGGTCCTCCGCGACCGCCGTAGAACACGGCCCGGTCGCCCGGCTGCGCATCGCCCTGCGGGCCCAGGTCCAGCATGAGCTGGTCCATGCAGATCCTGCCGGCCACCGGCACCATGCGGCCGTCCAGCGCTGCCCAGCCCTTGGAAGCAAGGGCTCGCGGGTAGCCGTCGGCGTAGCCGAGGCGCACGGTGGCGATGACGGTGTCGTGGGGTGCGCGCCATTGGGCGCCGTAGCCAACGGGCGTGCCGGCAGCCACGCGCTTCACGAAGGTGATCGGGGCGCTGAGCTGCAAGGCCGGCTGCAAGCCGGGGAAGCGTCTGCCCAGCTCGGGTGACGGTGGCTGGCCGTAGACCGCGATGCCGGGTCGCACCATGTCGAAGTGCGCATCTGGCTGCGTGAGCACGGTGGCGGAGTTGGCCGCGTGCACCGTGTCGGGGCGAAGGCCAGCGGTCTCCAGCCTGGCCACCGCCGCCTGGAAGATGGACAGCTGCTCGCGCGTCTGCGCCAGGCCAGCCTCGTCCTCCTCGTCGGCCGAGGCGAAATGGGTCCACAGGCCTTGCAGGTCGGCCGCCGGGCTGCGGTCCACCGCCGCGGCCATCCGCAGCGCATGGTCGGCCGACAGACCAAGGCGACCCATGCCGGTGTCCAGTTTCAGGTGCACCTTGGCCGGCCGCGATGGTCGGGCTGCCTCGATGACCTCCAGCGAGGCCCCGTCGCTCACCGTCAGGCTGACGCCGGCCTCCACCAGCTCGGCGACGCGACCACGGACGGGGGAGAGCAGCAACAGGTCCTGGCCGATGCCTGCCCGCCGCAGCTCCATGGCCTCGTCGGCCGTGGCCACGCCGAAGGCGTCGACACCGGCCTCGGCCAGGCAGCGGGCCACCGGAACGGCGCCATGGCCGTAGGCGTCGGCCTTGACCGCGGCCAGCACGCGGGTCCCCGGCCGCGCGGAGGCGCGCAGGAAGGCCAGGTTGTGGCGGAGCGCGGCGAGGTCCACCAGCGCGACCGCTGCGTCAGGGTCGACGCCGGCCGTGCGCAGATCGTCGGCGGTGGGTGGGAGGAGGGCCTCAGCCGTGACAGCCATGTCCAAGCTCATCTCTGCCATGCACTGCGCCTCTCCACCCACTTGACCAGGCTGGAGGCCGCGAGGGTAAGGGCGATGTAGAGCACGGCCACGGTGTTGTAGGGCGGGAAGGTCATGAAGGAGG
>CAYXJZ010000145.1:0-4022 GCA_964465355.1 uncultured bacterium
TCCCTGAGCCTCCGGTGCGGTGTTGGAGGTGGTGATGACGCGCGCGCCGCGCTCGAAGATCCCCGCGAGGAAGGTCTTGACGATGAGCGTGTTGCCAGGGTCGTCCAGCTCGAACTCGTCGATGCAGTACAGGCCTTCCTGACCCAGACGCTCCCTGGCCGTGGCCATGCCCAAGGCGCCGATGACGGCGACCAGCTCGGCGAAGGAGAGGTAGACCTTGCGGGTCTCGGCAGCCCGGTGCCATGCGGCGGCCAACAGGTGCGTCTTGCCGACCCCGAAGCCGCCATCGAGGTAGAGGCCGGCTGCCGGGGGCGCCACCTTGCGCGACCAGAAGCGCCGCGGACGGGCCGGCTCGGCGCGCACGAAGGCCTCCACCTTGGCTCTGCCCTCGCTCTGGCTGGGGTGGACGGGGTGGTAGGAGGCGAAGCTGACCTGTCCGTAACGTGGTGGCGGCACCCAGGCTTCATGCCCAGGTGGGGGTGGGGATGGCAACTCGCTCAACGACCTTGGCACCCGCGGGAGGCTACCATGGGCCTACGTTCGGTCGGCGGGGAAGTCCGGTGCGAGTCCGGCGCTGTCCCGCAACGGTATGGGCACCTCCCAGGTGCTCCGAGCCCGATCGCCGCCGCCGAGCGAAACGAGACCACACCCCTGCGCGGACGGGGGTCGGAGGTTCAGCGTGACGCATCCATCCACATCCCGCCCTCTCCGTCCCAGGTGGACGGTCATCGCCCTCTTGGGCCTCCTCATGGCTGGCTCGGCCTTCGCCCAACTGCAGCCGGTGGTCGACGACCTCGGTCGCACGCTGGTCCTCGAAACACCGGCCATGCGGGTGGTGAGCATGACCCCAAGCCACACCGAGGTGGTCTGCGCCTTGGTGGGCTGCGACCGTCTGGTGGGCCGCGACGCCGCCAGCGACGCACCGGCCGAGGCGGCCGCCGTGCCAGACATGGGCAGCGCCTTCGCGCCGGACGTCGAAGCCATCGTGGCGGCCACGCCCGACCTGGTGTTGGCCGATGTCTTCACCGGCTTCCCCGACCTGCTCGAACCGCTCGGCATCGCGGTCTACGCCGGCACGCCGCAGAGGCTGGCCGACGTCCCCGGCTACCTGCGCGCCATGGGCACCTTGCTTGGCGCGGAGGAGGCGGCCGAGGCGCTGTGGCGCGGGCTGGAGGCCGGCTTCGCCGAGGTGGCGGCAGCCGTGGAGGGCGCTGAGCGCCCGCGCGTGCTGATCGAGCTCGATGCCAGCGTCTACGCGGCCGGCCAGACCTCCTTCATCGGTGGCCTGCTGGAGATCGCCGGTGGCCACAACGTGGTGGGGGCCGATCTGGGCGACTACCCCTTGCTCGGCAGCGAGTTCATCCTGCTGGCCAACCCCGAGGTCATCCTGCTGCTCGACGCGCCCTGGGGCGTGAGCGCCGCCGACGTCGCCCGGCGCCCGGGTTGGCCCATCCTGCGCGCGGTGATGGACGGCCGGGTGGTCGAGGTCAGCGCTGAACTGTCCGACCTGCTGTCGCGACCCGGCCCGCGCCTGGCCGATGGCCTGCGACGCCTGGCCGAGGTCCTGCACCCGGAGCGCTTCTGAGCCAAGGGCCCAGCGTCGCCCGGTCCGATGAGGTCGGGGGGACCACGGCCGAACGCCGATGGTGGCGGGGCTTGGCCTTGCCCGCCGCCTTGCTGCTGCTCGCCCTGACCCTGTGGGCGGCCACCCTGGTCGGCAGCGTGGCCATCCCACCGCTGCAGGTGTTGGAGGCCGTCGTCCAAGCCACGGCCAGGGCGCTCGGCTGGCTCACCGGCAGCCCAGACGTGGTCGAGACGGTCGTGACCCAGGTGCGCCTGCCACGCGTCCTGCTGGCTGCCGTGGTGGGCGCCGGCCTGGCCGCGGCCGGCACCGCCTTCCAAGGCGTGTTCCGCAACCCGCTGGCGGACCCCTACCTCTTGGGGACCGCCAGCGGCGCAGGTCTGGCGGCCGCCATCGTGATGGTCTTCGGTCGCCAGTTCCCTTGGCTGCAGACCTGGGGGATCGGTCCTGCCGCCTTCCTCGGCGCCGCCCTCGCCGTGCTGGTGGTGGTCATCCTGGCCCAGCGTGGTGGCCGGATGCCCATCGTGCACCTGGTGCTGGCCGGGGTGGTGGTCGGCTCGCTGTTGGCGGCCCTGACCTCGCTCGTCATGCTGGCCGGGCGAGAGCAGGCCGCCGGGGTGCTGAGCTGGTTGCTCGGCAGCTTCTCCTTCGCCTCGTGGCCGCGCCTTGCCTTCGCCCTGCCCGCCGTCCTGCTGGCCACGGCGGTGCTGCTGGCCTGCGCTCGTGCGCTCGACCTGCTGCAGCTGGGGGAGCGCGAGGCGGCTCAACTCGGCCTGGCGGTGGAGGCCTTCAAGGTCGTCTGCCTGCTGGCCGCCACCCTGGCCACCGCCGCTGCCGTGGCCAGCGCCGGGATCATCGGCTTCGTCGGTCTGCTGGTGCCGCATGCCGTGCGTCTGGCGGCAGGGCCGGCGCACGCTCGTCTGTTGCCGCTGGCCGCGGTGTGGGGCGCCATCTTCCTGGTGGTCGCCGACCTCTTGGCGCGCGGCGTGGCCGGGCAGGTGGAGCTGCCCGTCGGTATGGTCACGGCGGTGCTTGGCGCGCCTGCCTTCCTCTGGTTGCTGAGACGGTCGGCGTGAAGGCCGCCCTGCTCGAGTTACGGGGGGTGGCCGCTGGCTACGACGGCAGGTCGGTGCTGGTGGAGCAGAGCTGGCGCCTGGCGGCGGGCGAGATGGCGGCCCTGGTGGGGCCCAACGGGGCGGGGAAGTCCACCTTGCTCGGGGTGATCAGCCGCGTGCATCCGCTGGCGGCGGGCGAGCTGCTCGTGGACGGTCGACCCTTGGCGACCTTCAGCCGCGGCGAACTGGCCAGGGAGGTGGCGGTGGTGCCGCAGCAGCCACAACTGCCGCCTGGCTACACGGTGGAGGAGCTGGTGGGCATGGGCAGGGCGCCCCACGTCGGCTTCTTCCGTGGTCCGAGGGCCGTCGACCAGGAGGCGGTGACGGAGGCCATGGAGCGCTGCGATGTGATCCGTCTGCGCGCAAGGCGGGTGGAGACCCTATCCGGTGGCGAGGCCCAACGCACCATCCTGGCCAGGGCCTTGGCCCAACGGCCTCGGCTGCTGCTGCTCGACGAGCCGACCAGCCACCTCGACCTGCGCTACCAGGCAGAGGTGCTGCGCCTCGCGCGGCGCGCGGCCGCCGAAGGCATGGCCGTGCTGGCGGTGTTGCACGACCTCAACCTGGCTGCCCGCGCCTGCGACAGGATCCTGCTGCTCTCAGACGGCCGCCTGCTGGCCGACGGTCCACCTGCCGAGGTGCTCAACGAGCAGCAACTCCGCCTCGCCTACCGCAGCGAGGTGCAGGTGCACATGGTGGACGGCCTGCCCACCGTGCTGCCTGGTCCGCTCAGCCCGTAGTCGTCAGCCGCACCGGTGGACGCGGGTGTGCCCTGCCCTGGTCGTAACGCCGGCTCACCGTGCGCGCCAGCTCGTAGTAGCCCAGCAGGGCCTCGGTGGCCGCCCGCCACGACCAGCGCTCCATCTCGGCGCGCGCGGCCAGGCCCATGACGGCGCGTCCCTGAGGATCGCCCAGCAGCCGGCGTACCTGGTCGCTGAGGTCGCCAAGGTCGCCTGGGGTGAACAGCAGGCCAGTGCGCTGGTGGTCGATGACGTCGGGGAGGCCGCCGGCCCGCGCGCCGACGGCGGCGACGCCGGAAGCCATCGACTCCATGGCGCCGAAGCCTAGGGTCTCGGTGTCGGAGGGGAAGACGAAGACGTCGGCGCTGGCGTAGGCCTGAGCCAGTTCCTGGCCGCCGAGGTAGCCGGTGAAGACCGTGTTGGTGCCACGGAAGCGCTGCTTGAGGGCGGCCTCGGCCGGGCCGGAGCCCACCAGGGCCAAGCGCAGGCCGGGGATGTTGCTCAGTGGTGCGTAGAGCCAGTCGAGGCGTTTCTCGGCCGAGAGCCGCCCGACGTAGAGCATCAGCGGTGCATCAGGCACGCCGC
>CAYXJZ010000146.1:0-4010 GCA_964465355.1 uncultured bacterium
CCCGCTTCCAGCCCTGCAGGGCGTCATCGCCGTAGAAGCGCGGCACCTTGTCGCTCGTGCCGGCGGAGGGGTGACCGACGTAGGTACCCTCGGTGACGATCAGGCCGAGATGCGGCGCGCGCTTGGCGTAGTAGGCGGCCACCTCGTCGGTCGGCACGCCGCCGGGCGAGCGGCTGCGGGTCATGGGCGCCATGACGAAGCGGTTCTTGAGTCGTAGGCTGCCTACGTCGAAGGGGGTGTAGAGCGGCTCGACGTCGACGCCGGCGAGCAGGTCGGTGGTGGGGGAGGCAGCTTGGGTCATGGATGCACGTCGTTTCTGCCGCCGCGGGGGCCTGCCCCGCCAGGGTGGTCAGAGCCTACCCAGCGACCCGGCCGAGCTGGCGGAGCCAGGCAACGTGGGACCCAGAGCGCACGACACAGCTCCGATCCTGTCTACGCGGCTTCGCTTCCCCGGTCTCCACCGGCCGGTGCGACGCCATGGCCTTCCTTCAACCAGGCCTGCAGTGCCTGCATCCCGTAGCGGTACCCCAGCTCCACCAGCTCGGCATGGCGGTCGAACTCCAGGTTGCCCACATCCTCCACCGGGAACTCCACGATCAGGTCGGCCACCGCCTTGGCGCCGACGCTCTGGTGCTTGGAGCTCAGCGAGGTGGCGTCCATCAGCATCTTGATCATGGTGGGGAAGCGCTTGCGGCTGCTGCGGGGCCGCAGCGACTGCGCCAGCACCTCCCAGCCGGACACGCTCGGGCCGAAGTCGTAGCCCAGCTTGGGCGGGCTGCGCTTGAGGGTGCTGGAGCCGATCACGGTGCCGCTGCCCACTTCATCGCGCATGAGGTCCACCGGCAGCGCGTTCATCACGGCGCCGTCCACCAGCAGCTCGCCGTCCTTGACAAGGGGGGTGAAGACGCCGGGGATGGCGGTGCTGGCGCGCACGGCCTCCCACATCGGTCCGCTGCGGTGCACCACGGGCAGGGCCCGGCTGAGGTTGGCGGACACGCACTGGAAGGGCATCCACAGGTCCTCGATGCGGGTGTCGCCGAAGATCTCCTTGAAGGTCTGGGTCACGCCGCGCGAGCGGGTGAGCGCGACGAGGGGCAGGGTGCGGTCGATCAGCTTCTTCTTGTCACCGAAGGCCACGGTGAACTTCTCGCAGGCGACGTGGCTGCCGGTGAGGGCGTAGCCCCCGGCCACCAGAGCGCCCATGCTGGTGCCCACCACCAGGTCGACCTCGATGCCGAGCTCCTCCATGGCCCGCAGCAGGCCGACGTGCACGTAGCCGCGCGCGCCGCCACCGCTGAGGACCAGGCCGACGGCCCGGCCACTGAGCCGCCGCGCCATGCGCGCCACCCCGAAGCCGTCGCCGGAACGCAGGTGATGGATCGTGAGCTGCCTTGACGCTTCCACGCCGAAGGCCTCGAGCCATGCGGCGGTGCCGCTTGGCTGCACGGTGCCGGGCGGGTGCAGCAGCACCAGCTGGACGGCCGGTCCCGGCCTGTCGGGTCCACCGGCAACCATGGCCATGCCGGGGGTTGGCTTGGTGCCGCCATCGGCGACCAGCAGCACCGCGTCGGCCTGGCGTAGGCAACGAAGGGTCCAGTCGCTGCCGGCCGCGTCGGCACCGACGACACCGTCGTCGGCACCATCATCGGCCATGAGCAGCATGTGCTCGTGCTCGGCCTCCAGCTCGTTGAGCCAATGGGTGAGGGCGGCGTCAAGCGGCGATCCGGCCGCCGGCACACCGCCGCCGAAGGCGCTGCCGACGGCGGCAGCGTCCAGCAGCCGCGAACGGCCGTAGTCGCCCATCTGCTCATGGAGCAGCGCGCCGACCTCGCGCAGCGGGGCGCCTGGGTGGGCGGGTAGCAGGGCGATGGTGCGCAGGCCGCTGCCCTGCCGCCGCCTGAGGCGGTCGGCACCAAGGTGGCCAGCGCCAAGGCGGCCGAGCGCCACCTTGGCGATGTGCCTGATGACGCGTGGGTTGCGCTCCACCACGGCGGCGGGCAGGTGCAGCAGGTGGCTGTCGCGAACGGCGACGACCTCCTCCTCGCGCAGGGCGCCGCCGAGCACCCCCAGCTCGCCGACGCTCTCGCCGCGGGCGACCTGGTAACCGCCGATGCCCTCGTCGTCGACGGGGACGACCTGCAGCCGGCCGCTCACCACCACGTACATGCCGGTGGCTGGGTCGCCAGGTCGGTAGAGGGTGTCGCCGACCGACAACCTCAGCCACTCGCCCGCTTCCTGCAGCTCACGCACCGCCTCTTGGCCGTCCTGGCCGGCCCCGAACCAGGCCTCCAGCACAGCGCCCAGCTGCACGCGCTCCAGCCTTGGCGTGATGGCGGCGACGACCTGCTCGCGCAGACCGGGGCGGCTCTCGGCCAGTCGGTCGAAGCCGGCCTTGCTGATGCGGACGACGTCGGCAGCCCCGTGCGCGCTGACCGTTGCGGTGCGTCGGCTGCCCGCCAGCAGGGCCATCTCACCGATCACCGAGCCGGCGCGCAGCCGGTCGACCAGCACCGACCGCCCTTGGCCGTTGCTCACGCTCACGTCGAGCTCGCCTGCTGTGACGATGAAGAGGGCGTCGCCGCTCTCGCCTTGGCGCAGCAGCACGTCGCCGTCGGCCAGACTGAGCTCGACGAGCTCCAGTGCAAGGGAGTGCAGACTGTCGGCGTCGAGGCCGGCGAAGGCCGAGACGCTGGCCAGGAGAGCGGTTCGTGGGTCGTGGTTCAACGGCCTCAGCCCCCCAGCGCCAACCTGGTGGTCGGCTGCGCATCCCGTCGAGTGATCGTTGGTCGATCATAACGTCAGGCAAGCGCGATAGGCCTGAGCGGCGTGGCGTTCCGCGTATCGTGCGTCCCGACGGCCCACTGGGCCGAGACATGCCTGCGACGCGCTCAGCCGCATGCGACGCGCCTGGCGACCCGAGGAGGACCACCCATGAGGATCCTGGTGATCGGCGGCACCCAGTTCATCGGCAAGCACTTCGTGCAGCAGGCGCTGCGGCGCGGGCACGAGCTGACCCTCTTCAACCGCGGCTCGAAGCCGACGCCGGCCGGCGTGGCCGACACCATCGTCGGTGACCGCAACCAGGATCTTGCCAAGCTGGCAGGCGGGAGCTGGGACGTGGTGGTCGACACCAGCGGCTACCTGCCGCGCCAGGTGCGCGAGGCGGCCAAGGCGCTGGAAGCCAGCGTGGCGCGCTACCTCTTCATCTCCACCATCAGCGTCTACGCCGACCTCAGCAAGCCCCATCTGGACGAGGCCGGCGAGTTGGCGCGGCTGGAGGACGAGACGGTGGAGGTCGTCGACGGCAGCACCTACGGCGGCCTCAAGGCGCTGTGCGAGGAGGCCCTGGCGGCGATCTACCCGCCGGAGCGCAGCCTGGTGCTGCGCCCTTGCATCGTGGTCGGCCCTGACGACCCGACCGACCGCTTCACCTACTGGCCGGTGCGGCTGGCCAAGGGCGGCGAGGTGCTGGCGCCAAGCGGCCCCAGCCTGCCGCTGCAATGGATCGACGTGCGCGACCTGGCGAGCTGGATGGTGGAGGCGCTGGAGCAGGGCCTGTCAGGCACCTTCAACACCGCCAGCCAGGCTGACCGCTTCGACATGGGCCAGCTGCTGGAGACGGCCGCGCAGGCGGCCGCACAGGCGGCCCCAGCCGGCAGCAGCCTGAGCTGGGTGGACGAGGCCTTCCTGCTGGAGCAGCAGGTGCAGCCCTTCACCGACCTGCCCTTCTGGCTGCCTGGCGAGCGCAGCAACATGATGCGGGTGGACGCCTCCAAGGCGCACGCCCATGGCCTCAGCATCCGACCGGTGGAGGAGACGGTGCGTGACACCCTGGCGTGGCACCAGGAGCGTGGGGCGCCTGAGCTGAAGGTGGGCTGGAGCGCGGAGCGGGAGCGCGAGGTGCTGGAGGCCTGGGCGCGGCGCTGAGGCCCGCTCGCGCGGGACATCGGCGTCGGCCCAGGGCTCAGCGCGGCGGCCGGTACCCAGTCGCGTAGCCCGTCAGCACCTTG
>CAYXJZ010000147.1:0-3970 GCA_964465355.1 uncultured bacterium
CCACCCTGACGGCCGCTTGGCGGTCGCTGCTCACACCAAGCGCCGTCGTCGGCCTCACCGATGCACCGACGGCCCTGTTCAACTCGCTGCGCTTTGGCCTGCTGGCCACCGTGGTCGCGCTCCTGCTCGGTGGTGCGGTGGCGCTGGCGGTGGAGCGTGGCGGCTGGCGCTGGCTGGACGGCGTTGGCCTGCTGCCATGGGCGGTCAGCGCGGTCACCCTCGGCCTCGGTCTGCTGCTGGTGGCGCCTGGGCTGGCCGCCAGCGTCTGGGGCATCCCGCTGGCCCACGGCCTGCTGGCCACGCCCTTGGTGGCGCGGGTGGTCGTGTCTGCCCTTGCCGCCGTCCCCCGCAGCCTGCGTGAGGCAGCGGCGACCCTTGGCGCGACCCCGGCCCGAACCCTGTGGCGCGTCGACCTGTCGCTCAGCCGCGCGGCCTGGGCCAGCGCGGCCGCCTTCGCCTTCGCCGCCTCTCTTGGTGAGTTCGGTGCCGCCCTGCTGCTGCGCCGTCCCGAGAACAGCACCCTGCCCGTGGCCATCGCCGAGCGCGTCGGCAGGCCAGGCGCCGCCGCCTACGCCGAGGCCCTGCTGCTGGCCACCGTCCTGGCCGTGCTGGTGGGCGTATGCGTTGGCGTCATCGACGCCGTGGCCCGTGCGTCTGCACGCGGGCGCGGCGGGAGCACTCCCTTCTGATGGGCCTTCGTCTGCGCGACATCAGCGTGCGCTACGGCCGACTCACGGCCGTCGACCGCGTGGACCTCGACGTGGCAGCTGGCGAGATCGTGGCCTTGGTCGGCCCGTCCGGCTGCGGCAAGAGCTCGCTGCTGCGCGCGGTGGCGGGCCTCGTCCCGTCCGCGGGTTCCCTGCACGGCCCCAAGGGTGAGATCGGCCGGCTGCCAAGCCACCGTCGAGGCGTTGGCGTGGTGTTCCAAGACCATGCTCTCTTCCCCCATCTGGACGTGGGTGGCAACGTGGCCTTCGGTCTGGTGGAGCAGGGCCTGCCTGCCGCCGAACGCCGCCAGCGCGTGCATGGCTGGCTGGCGCGCATCGGCCTGGCGGATCGCGAGCGTGACGCGGTCGACCGGCTCTCCGGTGGGGAACGGCAGCGCGTGGCGCTGGCCAGGGCCCTGACGCCCGAACCCGGCATCCTCCTGCTGGACGAACCCTTCGCCAGCCTCGATCAGGGCTTGCGGCAGCGCCTCTCGCAGGAGGTGAGCGAGCTCGCCCGACAGCAGAGCGCCGCCACCCTCTTCGTCACCCACGACCTGGACGAGGCCCTTGCGGTCACCGACCGGGTGGCGGTCATGCGCGCAGGCCGCGTGCTACAGGTGGCCGAGCCTGCCCGACTGATGGCCGCGCCAGCCAGCCCCTGGATCGCCCGCTTCCTGGGGCACCAGAATGTGTGGGAGGGCGCCGCTGCCGAGGGTCTTCCCGGCGAGCCGGCAGCCGCGATGCTGCTGTCCGAGCGGCTTTCCTGGCAGACGGACGACAAGGGCCAGGACGAGACCGCCACCGTGGCCGTCGAACTGCTCGCCCAGCAGCGCATGCGCGAGGGTTGGCGGTTGAGGTTGGCCATCCCCGCTTGGCGCGTGGAGCTGAGCTGGCTGAGCCTCGCCCGCGACTGGCCGCACGGCGAGCCCCCGCCGGTCGGCAGCCCTGGCAGGATTCATGTCCCAGAGCAAGCCTGGGTGCGTTGGTCGACCGCAGAGGCGTCGCCCTGAGCCGCGCGGTGGTCCTGGTCGGCGGCCGGGTGCTGGCCACGCCCGAGCTGCGCAAGCGCGTCAGGGGCGCCGACCTGGTGGTGGCCGCCGACGGCGGTCTGCAGCATGCGCTAGCGTTGAGCCTTCGCCCCGATCTGCTGGTCGGTGACATGGACTCGGTGAGCCCGGCCATGCTGGCGGCGCACGCCGGCATCGAGACCGAAGGGCACCCCACCGACAAGGACGCGCTCGACCTGGAGTTGGCGCTGGAGGCCTGCCGCCGCCGCGGCCACGACCGGGTGCTCGTGGTGGGTGGGCTCAGCGGCCGGCTCGACCAGACCCTCGCCACCTGCCTGATCGCGCAGGCGGTCCATGCCGCCGGCCTGGCCACCGAGGTCAGCGACGGCGTCCGTGACCTCTGGCCGCTGCGTGAGGGCGAGCGAAGGCGGCTGCCGCTGGCGCCTGGTCGCACCTTCAGCCTGCTGCCACTGGACGCCAATGCCTCGGTCAGCGTGCAAGGCGCCCGCTACCCCTTGGACAGGGCCAGCCTGGCTCGCGGCAGCGGTCGCGGGGTGTCGAACGTGGCGCTGCCTGACGGTCCAGAGGTCCAGCTTCACCAAGGCGCGCTGGTGGTGGTCGCTCCAGGCGAGGAACGCGTCCGTGACGACGATGTCAATGGTTGATCACTTTCATCCATGAATCGTTAGGGCTTCCACTTCCCCTGCCGAGGGTGTACCGTCGAAGCACGATGAGCACCAAGGAGCATGGCTTCAGGACCTTGGCCGTGCATGCGGGACGCCAAGCGGATCCCCTCACCGGAGCGCACGGGCCCCAGGTCTACGCCACCAGCACCTTCGTCTACGGCGACGCCGAGCGCGGCGCCCGACTCTTCGCTGGCGAGGAGCCTGGTTACGTCTACGGCCGGGTGGGCAACCCGACGGTGCGCGCCTTCGAGACGCGCCTTGCCGCCCTGGAAGGTGCCGAGGACGCGGCGGCCTTCGCCAGCGGCATGGGCGCCATCAGCGCCCTGCTGCTCACAGTGCTGCGGCCCGGCGACGAGGTGGTGGTGCTCGGGCCCCTCTACGGCGGCACCGGCGCGCTGCTGCACGAGACCATGGCGCGCTTCGGCGTGCGCACGGTGGAGGCTGCCGACGGGCCGGAGGATGTGGGCACGGCTGAGCAGCTCGCGCCACAACTGAGCGACCGCACCCGCATGATCTACACCGAGACGCCCACCAACCCCACCCTGCGGATCCACGACCTGACGGCCGTCGCCGAGGCCGGTCGCGCCACCGGCGCCATGACCGTGGTGGACAACACCTTCGCCACGCCCTTCGTCACCCGCCCCCTCGAGTTGGGCATCGACGCCGTCCTGCACTCGGCCACCAAGTACCTCGGTGGCCACGGCGACACCCTGGGCGGCGCGCTGGTGGGCCCCGCCGAGCTGGTCTCGCAGGTTCGTTCCGAGGGTCTGCGCCACGTGGGCGCGGTGCTTGGCGCCTTCGAGGCCTTCCTGCTGCTGCGTGGCCTCGCCACCCTGCCCCTGAGGATGGCGGCCCACCAGCGCAACGCAGCCGCCGTCACACAGGCCTTGCTCGGGCATCCGGCCGTGGCCAGGGTGCACTACCCCGGCCTGCCAGGCCACCCCAAGCACGACGTCGCCAAGCGCCAGATGCGCGGCTTCGGCGGCATGGTGTCCTTGGAGCTCCGTGGCGGCCGCGAGGCCGCTTTCGCATTCCTCGATCGGCTCCAGCTCTTCGCCCAGGCGGTGTCCCTTGGCGACGTGGCCTCGCTGGCCACCCACCCGGCCTCCACCACCCATCAACTGTGGAGCGAAGAGGCGAGGCGGGCTGGCGGGGTGACGCAAGGGCTGGTGCGGCTCTCGGTGGGGGTCGAGGACGAGGCTGACCTGTTGCAGGACCTGCAACAGGCCTTGACGGCCGTGCAGCCGGCTTCGGCCGTATAGGCTCGACGGTATGCATCCCCGCTTGACAAGCCCCCACGCCCCCGCGGTACCTTGACGCCCATGTCCCTCAGCCCCAGCCGTCGGGAAGACAATCGCGAGGCGATACCGCTCGGGGCTTGAGCCGCGTTCGCGCTTTCATGCGACCACCCCGAGGCCTACCTCGGGGTGGTCCTCATTGAGGCACCGAACACGGAAGGACATGAACGACAGCACGTGAACCACCTGGAGGCACCATGCCCGTCCACAACCCCGACCTCGGCCTCGACGCCGGACGCACCCTGGTCAAGGACTTGGCCGACCACCTAGGC
>CAYXJZ010000148.1:0-3965 GCA_964465355.1 uncultured bacterium
GAGAGCGGTGCGCTGTGGATCGGCGACGTCGGCCAGGGCATGTTCGAGGAGCACAACCGCATCACCGAGCCGGGCAACCTCGGCTGGCGCATCCGCGAAGGCAACTCCTGCTTCAACCGCGACGCCTCCGGACAGCCACTCGAGGAGTGCGCCGAAGTGGGTCCGCGTGGCGAGCCGCTCGTCCCGCCGACCATCGTCTACGAGCACACCGGCGGTCACCCAGAGACCGGCCTCGGCATCTCGACCACCGGTGGCTTCGTCTACCGCGGCTCGGCCATCCCCGAGCTGGTCGGTGCCTACGTCTTCGGTGACTGGAGCAACAGCTTCGCCGCCCCGACCGGCAAGTTCTTCATCGCCACCGAAGGTGCCGACGGCGCATGGGACATCGTCCTCGACCGCGCCCTCGAGTCCTTCGTCCTCGCCCTCGGCCAGGACGATGCAGGCGAGCTCTACCTGCTGACCACCCAGAACAGCGCCCCGCAGGGCGAGACCGGCGCCGTCTGGCGGGTCGTCTCGGGTCAGTAAACCGTCCCTTCATCCGGCGGGGAGAGCAGCTCCCCGCCCAGCTACACTTGTCGAGCGGGTGGTCCTTCCACCCGCTCGTCCGTTGACCACACAGGAGGCCATCGATGCTTCGACGTCTACGTCTCGATCACCTGCTCGCCTCGATCCTGTTCCTGACCCTGGCCTCGCTGGCGGCGGTCGCTGCCTCCGAAGGAGGGGACCCTGCCGCCTCCGAAGGGCGGGACACCATCCCCGTCGGCGAGGCCCAGGTGGTCCGCGGATCGAGCAGCTATGCACAGCACTGCGCAACCTGCCACGGCGAGGAGCTGGAGGGCTTCGGCCCCTTCCCGGTGCTGGCCGGCAGCGTCTTCCGCGCGCGGTGGGAGGGCAGGCCCCTCTCCGAGCTCTACACCTACATCCATGACCTGATGCCCTTGGGTCAGGGCGGCAGCCTCAGCGAGGCCACCTACGCCGACATCGTGGCCCTCGTGCTCAGGCGCAACGGGGTGCCAGCCGGCGAAGAGGAGTTCTCGCCCCAGGACGAGGACGTGCTAGCGCTGCCGTTGAGCTTCGGCCAGTAGCCCTCCCACGGCTTGTTGGGGCTGGACCGGGGACCTGCGTTCCCGGTCCAGCCCGTTCAGTTCAGCCGAAGGTGGCCTCGATGGCCTCCGCCACCGCGTCAGGGGCGAAGCCCCGTCTGGCCAGGAAGGCGCTCGCGCGTGCCTTGAGCTTGGCCAGCCCGCGCTGGCCATCGTCCTCGCTCGGCACAGGGAAGCGCCAGGCGTGCTTGGCCAGCAGGGCTCGGGCAGCGGCGCGCTGCTGCGCCTCGTCGAAGGCGGGCGTGAGTTCGTCACCGGCCATGGCCTCGCTCACCACCTCGTCATCGACGCCTTTGCGGCGAAGCTCCTGCCGTAGCGCGAGGCGTCCACGCTCCTGCGCACGGCTACGCAGGTAGGCCCCGGTGAACACCCGGTCGTCCAGCAGCTGCAACTCCTTCAGACGGGCCAGCACGCGGTCGCACTCGGCTTCGGCCAGCGAGCGCCTGAGCAGGCGCTGGCGCAACTCTGCCTCGGTGTAGGCGCGCCTGCCGAGCAGCCACATGGCGTAGGACAAGGCTTTCTCTGGAGCGAGGACGCCGGGTCGGCCACGCGGGCTCATGGCCGCGCCCCGTCATGAGGATGCCGGCTCAGCGCAGCACCTCCGCCGGCCTCAGAGAAGCCGCGCGGCGGGCGGGCACCAGCGAGGCCAACAGGCTGGTCAGCAGTGACACGCCACAGACCCAGATCAGGTCGAAGGCCTGGATGTGCACAGGCAGCTGCGTGATGAAGTAGAGGTCGCCTGGCAGCGGGAAGGGTTGCCAGCGGAAGTAGAAGGCCACGCCGAAGCCGAGCAGCACCCCGAGCACCGTGCCGAGCGCGCCGAGCAGGGCCCCTTCGAGGGCGAAGATGGCCATGACCTGCCTGGCGCTGGCCCCGAGGGTGCGCAGCACGGCGATCTCGCCGGTCTTGTCGGCCACGGCCAGGACGAGCACGTTGGTGATGCCCATGGCGGCCACCAGCACGATGAGGAACACCACGACCGAGATGACCGCCTTCTGCATCCTCAGCTGCTGCATCAGCCCGGAGAAGAGGCGCTCCCATGAGACCGGGCGCAAGCCGTAGCGCGAGGCCAGCTCCTCACCCACGGCGCTGGCGTGGGTGGGGTCGGCGAGGCGCAGGTGCACCCCAGACCAGCGATCGCCCAGGTCGAGGTAGGCCTGCAGGCGGGCGATGGGCAGGTAGACGGTGACGCCGTCGATGAGCTCGTTGCCGACGCGGAACACGCCGGCCACCCGCATCTCCATGGTGCGGCCGCCGATCTCGCGCAGCAGCACCGTGTCGCCCTCCATGACGCCCAACTGGCTGGCCAAGGAGGCCCCGAGCACCACGCCGTCCTCCTGTTCGAAGGCGTCGGCCGCGCGGGCGATGGCGGGCAGGTCGAGCACGCGGGCGTGGGCCTCGCCGTCGATGCCGATGAGCTGGGCATAGCCCTGGCGGCCGCTGATGCCCAAGCTGGTGTCGGCGCGGCGGGCGATGAGGGCCTGACCGGCCACGAAGGGGGCAACGGCCGTCACCCCGCGCTCGGCGTCCAACTGAGCCAGCATGACCGGGTCGGCCGGCAGGCTGCCGTCGGCGGCCCATGGGTGGAGGGCCAAGTGGGGCGTGGCCATCAGGGTGGAGTCGACCAGCTCGTCGATGAAGCCGTTGGTCAGTGAAAGGGCCACCAGCAGCACGGCCACCCCGAGCGACACGCCGAGGATGGTGAGCAGGCTCTGCAGGCCGCGGGAGCGGAGATGGCGAATGGCGAGGAAGGGGACGAGGCGGCGGCGCACAGGGCGTCAGCGCGAGGCAAGCCAGGCGGCCCGCGCGTCGAAGACGGGTTCGTCGGCCACCGCGGGATCGAGCACAGGGCCGTCGTGGCCGTAACGCACCAACTCCACCCGCAGGCTGCGCACACCCCAGTTCACGGCCTCGCGGTGCTCGGAGAACCAGAGGTCGACCTGGTTGGTCTTGCGGGCGTGCATGGTGTCCTCGATGACGAAGAGGACGTCGTTCAGCAGGGCCTGGTAGGCACCGCGGCCACGGCCGTTGTGGAAGTTGCCGAGGTCGGTGAGGCGCACGAGCGAGCCGTATGGGAGGTCGGCGCCGAGCAGGTCGCGGCTGGCCGCCAACACGCCCCAACGGGTGCGGGTCCCGGTGGCGGTGATGTGCGGTGTGGCGTCGGTCTGGCTCTCGAGCGAGTTGTAGGCGGTCGCGCGGACCGTGAAGACGGGGTTGGCCACCGGCCCGAGTGGCACCGCGGCTCGCTGGGTGGGGACACGCGGCTCGTCGAGCAGTTCGACCTCGGCCGCGACCGCCACGCTCAGCGGATCGGCCACCGACACGGTCACGTCGGGGCGGGGCACGCTGCTGCGTGGTGCGACGAAGGCGGTCATGAGAAGGATGCCCATGAACCCTAGGGCACCGAGGACCAACGTCGAGTTGCGAGGACGAAGGGCCACTGGCGCCTCCTAACGACGAACTCATGATGCTAACAGACCCACTCTGAGAACCCAGTGTGGCTGTGTGAAGAAGTTTACATCAACTGGGCCGAAGTCTCACGTCAGGTGGCGGTCGACATGCCGACTCGGGTGGAGGAGCGCGTGCAGGACGGCGATCCTGGACTGCGTGGTAGCATCCCGCCGTGCGAGAGACGGCCTCCCCCAACGGTGCTGGTGACACCGCCACCTTCGGTTTCGAGCGGACTTCCAGCGTCGGCGCAGCGCGTGGCGGGCTGATCCGCACGCCCCACGGCGTCATCGAGACCCCGGCCTTCGTGGGTGTCGGCACCCAGGCCACCGTCAAGGGCGTCGACCCGGAGCGGGTGGCCGACACCGGCACCCAGGTGCTCTTCGCCAACACCTACCACCTGTACCTGCGCCC
>CAYXJZ010000149.1:0-1815 GCA_964465355.1 uncultured bacterium
GGAACACCTCGGCCAACAGCGCGTCGCGCACCGCAGCCTTGCGCCTGACCTGGCCAAGGCCGCGGAAGGTGCGCACCATGGCGTCCTCGGCGGATGCGCCCTGCACCGACTGCACGGCCTGGAAGGTCTCGCCGACGAAGTCGGTGACACGGCCGGTGGCCTCGCGCAAGGCACGGCGCACCCGGCGGATCAACGGCCTGAGCACGTTGGTGAGCACCAGGGTCAAGGCCAGCGGCACCAGGATGAGGCCGGTCATCAGCGGGTCGATGCTGAACATCAGCGCCATGGCCACCAGGCCGAAGACGATGAAGCCGCCCGAGTCCACCCAGTTCTCGATCAGCATGGAGATGTCGTCCACGTCGTCTCGTACGCGGCTGATGGCCTCGGACGGCGAGTCGGGCAGGCGACGGGTGCCTGGCGCGTTGAGCAGGTGGTCGAGCAGGTTGCGGCGCATCCGCAGCACCAGTTCCGACCAGAAGGTCGCCCACAGGAACACGCCGCCGCCCAGCACCGCGATGCGCAGGACGTCCACCGAGACGGTGAGTGCAAAGAAGGTCCAGGCGCTGGCGGCAGCCGGCGCCGAACCGGAGAGCGCGTCGAAGATGAGCTTGAAGAAGAGGCCGTGGAGCACGGGCAGGCCGTGGAACAAGGTCCAGATCAGCATGTTCACGACCAGCAGGCCCGGCCTGGCCTTGGCCAGACGCCAGGCCAGGCGCAGGGCGTCGTAGCGCCGTCCTGGGGTGGCCGTGGGGGTGGTTGAAGCGATCACGAGAGCTCCTTGTAGTCGTCGTCGTTCAGATGCTCGCCCCGACCGGCGCGGAGCAAACGGGCGTAGCGGGAGGTGGCGTCGTTGGCCAGCGTCTCCCTGGGGCCGTGTTCGACCAGGCGTCCGTCGGCCATGACGGCCACGGCGTCCACGCGCTCGACGGTGTCGAGGCGGTGGGCGATGATCACCGCCGTGCGTCCACGCAGCAGACGCTGCAGAGCCTGCTCCAGGCGCTGCTCGGTGAGCGGGTCGAGGCGGCTGGAAGGTTCGTCGAGCAGGATCAGGCCAGGGTCCTTGAGGAACACCCTGGCCAGCGCCAGCAGTTGGCCCTCGCCGGCCGAGAGGCTGGAGCCACCGGTCCGCACCTCTGTGTCAAGGCCGTCCGGGAGGCTCGCCAGCCACTCGCTCATACCCACCTCGGCCAGCGCGGCGCGCAGGCGTTCGTCGGAGACGGAGTCGTCGAAGAAGCTGAGGTTGTCGCGCACCGAGGCTTGGAAGAGCTGCACCTCCTGCGTGACCATCGCCACCCGCCTGCGCAGCTCGGCCAGGGGGATCTCGCGAGCGTCCACCCCGCCCAACAGCAGACGCCCCTCGCTCGGGTCGAAGAAGCGGAACAGCAGGCGTGTGAGGGTGGTCTTGCCGCTGCCTGTGCGACCGAGGAGGCCAAGGTGCCGGCCGGCCGGCACGACCAGGTCGAGGCCCATGAGGTTGGCTCGGGCACCAGGCTCGGCGTCGTGGTACCGGAAGCCGACACCTTCGAAACGCAGCTCCAGCGGACCGGGCGGCAGATGCCGTGCGCCGACGGGAGCCGCCTCGGGAAGCCTGCTGGCCTCGCGGAACAGCTCGTCGATGCGACCGACGCTGGCGCCCGCACGCTGCAGCACCTGCATCTGCTGGGTGATCTGCTCGATGGGCGACTGCAGCATGAGCAGGTACTGGAAGACCATGTAGGTGGTGCCCAAGGTCAGCGCGCCGGCCAGCACCAGGTAGATGCCGGAACCGAGGGTGGCCATCAGGCCGAGGATGAACAGGCCGTAGCTGGTGAGCCA
>CAYXJZ010000149.1:1915-3901 GCA_964465355.1 uncultured bacterium
GTGACGTCGCCGTCGATGCGCTCGATCATCTCGCCGGAGTTGCGGGCGGCGTGGAAGGTCATGTCGAGCCGCAGGCAATGGCTCATGAGCTCCTCGCGCAGCAGGTTGGTGGCGGTCCAGCCCACCGAGGCGCCGATGACGGTGGCGGCGCCGCTGAGCAGCTGGGTGCCGAGGGCCAGCAGCAGGAAGATCAGCGCCAACTGGCCGAGCGCCTCGCTCACCACGCCAGATGAGGCGCCGAGGAAGGCCAGTAGGCCGACGGCCGGCTCGCTGGCCGGCGTGACGGCGCCCGTCGCCAGGTCGATGAAGCGCCGCAGCACCTGGGGCACGAGCAGCTGCAGGCCGGTGCCGGCCAGCAGCAAGAAGGCCAGCAGCGCGGCTGCACCTGCCTGGGGCGCCAGGTAGCGGCCGAGCAAGGTGCCGTAGCGCCGCACGGAGGTGCGGGCGCGCGGGGTGGGTCCTGGGGTGGTACTCGCGATCATGGTGACCTCAGAAGCTTGACGAGGGGATGGTGGTCGGGGGGATCCTTCTGCGCCCTCGGTTCATGGCCAAAGAGAACGACCGTGGGCAGCTTGGGTGCCCACGGTCGTGGTCGTCGGATTCGGCTGTACGGTCAGCCGGCAGACCACTCCCTGGGCCACGTCGAAGCGGGCGGCACCTGGCGGGTGCGCGCAGCATCGAGTGCGGTGAGGTTGAGGTGAATGCCAGCCATCGTGGACCTGCTTTCGATTGCCGAGCCTAGGCTGGCGGGGCCGTCCGTGTCAAGAGCTCTGCTCATCGCTCCGGGCCTGCATCTCATAGCCCAGCCACGATGGCCGCGCACACTGGGGCATCGCTTCGGCCGCAACCGCGAAGCCGGAGCGGCGGCCACCCGCCGCGAGGCATCCCCTCCTGACCGGCGGTCGCGGAACAGGAGAAGGCCATGTCCCATCACCTCACCGGCAAGAAGGTCGCGTTCCTGCTCACCGACGGCTACGAGGACTCCGAGCTCACCAGCCCATGGGAGGCGGTGTCGTCGGCTGGCGCCACGGCCATCCTGGTGGCGCCATCACCCGGATCCGTCGAGGGCAAGAAGGGCCACGTGCAACCGGTCGACCTGGTGGCGGCCGAGGCCAAGTCTGCCGACTTCGACGCCCTCGTGCTGCCGGGCGGTGTGGTCAACGCCGACCACCTGAGGATGGACGAGGAGTCCGTTCGCTTCACCAAAGGCTTCTTCGACGAGAGCAAGCCGGTGGGCGTGATCTGCCACGGCGCCTGGATCCTGGCCGAGGCCGACGTGCTGGCGGGACGGACGCTGACCAGCTACCCCAGCCTGCGCACCGACCTGCGCAACGCCGGAGCCAGGTGGGTGGACGAAGAGGTGGTCGTCGACCAGGGCCTGGTGTCGAGCCGCACCCCTAAGGACCTGCCTGCCTTCAACGCCAAGCTGGTCGAGGAGGTGGCAGAGGGGGTGCACGCCTGATCCCGGCCGCTGACGGTACACCGCGTCAGGAGTACGTAAGCCAGTCTGGGTGAGGCTACGGCCCGATGCACCGGGCCTCGCCGACCACATCTTCCCCGCCCCCGGCCTTCCAGCATGGCTCACCCGTCCATCGGGCCATGCCCGAAGGCCTTTCCGTGACCATGCCATGGAACAGCATGGAGTCGGTGTCCACCAAGGTGGGCCAGCTCGATCTGCTGGCCACCGGCCACGGGGTCGAGGTGGTGCGCGGCTCCCTCAAGGACGGTGAGCGCATCAACTTCGTGCCCGTCGAGGCCGGATCGGACAGCGCCCTCGAGGTCTGCCTCCTGCTCGAGGGCATGCTGACGGGACCGGAGGCGATGGATCGACCCGCCTACCCGCCGGCAGCCTGATCTCGGCCGACGGACTGCAGGAGCCGGTCAGCTTCACCGCCATGGGGGACGTGCGCTTCCTCTACATCACCTCGGCACCGATGTTCCACCACATCAGCCAGGACATGACCGAGCTGCGCCGCCTGGCGGTGG
>CAYXJZ010000150.1:0-3869 GCA_964465355.1 uncultured bacterium
CCGGAGCCGGAGGCGCCGGTGACGCAGGTCATGGTGCCGAGCGGCACCTCCACCGTGAGGTCGCGCAGGTTGTGCTCCTTGGCGCCGACCACCTTGAGGCTCTTGCCGTTGCCGTGCCTGCGTTGGGCCGGGATGTCGATCTGCAGGTCGCCGCGCAGGTAGCGGGCGGTGAGCGAGGTGGGGTGCTTCATCAGCCGCTCTGGCGTGTCGGCGGCCACCACCTCGCCGCCGTGCACGCCTGCGCCCGGGCCGAGGTCGACGATGTAGTCGGCGGCCCGCATGGTCTCCTCGTCGTGCTCCACCACGATCAGGGTGTTGCCGAGGTCGCGCAGGTTGAGCAGGGTGCGCAGCAGGCGGGCGTTGTCGCGCGGATGCAGACCGATGGACGGCTCGTCGAGCACGTAGAGCACGCCGGTGAGGCCGGAGCCGACCTGGGTGGCCAGGCGGATGCGCTGGGCCTCGCCCCCCGAGAGGGTGTTGGCCGTGCGATCGAGCGAGAGGTAGTCGAGGCCCACGTCCTCGAGGAAGCCGAGGCGGGCGTTGACCTCGCGCAGGATGGGGCGCGCCACCTCGCCGGCGGTGCCTGGCAGCTCCAGCGAGCCGAAGAAGACGCGGGCGTCGGTGACCGTGAGGTTGGAGAGTTGGGCGATGTTGTGCTCCGCCACCCTCACGGCCAGCACCTCGGGCTTGTAGCGGGTGCCCTGGCAGTGGGGGCATGGCACCATCGACATGTAGCTCTCGAGCTTCTCGCGTGCCTGCTCGGTCTGGGACTCGCGCAGCCTGCGAAGCAGGTTGGGGATCACGCCCTCGAACTCGGCCTTGAAGCGCATGGTCTCGCGGCCGCCGCGGGTGTAGACCACCTCGATGGGCTCCTCTGTGCCCTGCAGGATGATCTGCCTGAAGGAGGCAGGCAGGTCGCGCCATGGCTGGGCCAGGTCGACACCCTGGTACTCGGCCACCGCCCGCAGGCGGTCCCAGTAGAAGACCTTGCCGCCATCGCCGCGGTTGCCCGTCCATGGGGCGATGGCGCCCTGGGCGATGGACAGCGAGGCGTCGGGCACCAGCAGCTCGGGATCGAACTGCTGCAGGTGGCCGAGGCCGGAGCAGTGCGGGCAGGCGCCGTATGGGTTGTTGAAGGAGAAGACCCTCGGCTCCAGCTCCTCGAGGAAGGTGCCGTGCTCGGGGCAGGCGAAGCGCTCGGAGAAGAGCTCGTCCACCTGCAGCTCTGGCAGGAAGGCGCGCATCAGGCCCTCGCCCTTCTGCAGGGCGAGCTCGGCCGACTCGGCCAAGCGCGAACGGTCGTCGGCGTCGATGGTGAGGCGGTCGATGACCACCTCGATGTCGTGCTTCTCATGCCGTTCGAGGCTGGCGCCCATGGCCTCCTCGAGCGTCTGCACCACGCCGTCCACCCGCACGCGGGCGAAGCCTTCCTTCTTCAGCTCCTGCAACAGCTTGCGGTACTCGCCCTTGCGGCCGCGCACCATCGGGGCGAGCAGCATGGCGCGGGCACCGGGGAAGCGCTCGATCAGGCGGCTGACGATCTCGGAGGCCGACTGGCGCTCGATGGCGCGGTCGCACACGGGGCAGTGTGGGCTGCCGACGCGGGCGAAGAGCAGGCGTAGGTAGTCGTGGATCTCGGTCACCGTGCCAACGGTCGACCGGGGGTTGTGGCTGGTGGTCTTCTGGTCGATCGAGATGGCGGGTGACAAGCCCTCGATGGCGTCCACGTCCGGCTTGTCCATGATGCCGAGGAACTGGCGGGCGTAGGCCGACAGGCTCTCGACGTAGCGCCTCTGCCCCTCGGCGTAGATGGTGTCGAAGGCCAGGGTGGACTTGCCTGAACCGGACACCCCGGTGAACACCACGAAGGCGTTGCGGGGGATCCTCAGGTCGACACCCTTGAGGTTGTGTTCGCGTGCACCGCGGATGATGAGGTCCTGCACGGCACCTCCCTTGGGTCGTTGCGGGAGACGGTCGGGTCTCCGGCGCCGTAAACGCAGCACTTTACCAAGGCAGGCGACGACGGTGGGCCTCTGGTACACTGAACGGCGATGCGCGGTTGCTGTCCGCGCCGGGCCGCGGGTCCCATGAGACCCCGACCACGACGACGAGGTGATCCATGACGACAGCTTCAGGCCACCGTCCGGTCGATCCCGAACTCGCCTACCCGGGCGACCGTAGTGGGACTTGGTTCGGTGTCATCTTCGGCCTGCTCGGCGGGGGTGGCATCCTCTTCTTCTGGCTTCTCGGCGCCATCGGCTTGCTGCGCCAGGACACCGGCCTCATCACGCAGATCGGCCTCGAAGGCTTCTGGCGGATGGCTTTCCTGTCCTACCCCTTCGTCTTCCTCGGTTGCCTCGTCGTCGGTGGGCTGCTGGTGGCCGCCAGGCGCGACCTCGAGGGGGTCGGCGTCATCGGCCTGCCGGTGGTGCTGACGGTGCTGTTCCATCAGGCGCTCATCCATCTGCGGCCGTTCTGAGCCGCTAGCCACCGCGGCGTGCCTTTGCTTCCCCAGCGCTCTCGGAAGCACGGGAGCGGTGTGCTAGGCTGGCGCAGCACGCATTCATCCTGGAAGGAGAGGGAGGTGTCATGAAGCTCACGTTCCTCGGCCACGCCGCGGTCCTGCTCGAGCACGACGGGACCTCGGTGCTCATCGATCCTTTCCTGACAGGCAACCCCAAGGCGGCCGTCGACGCCGCCTCCCTCTCGCCTCAGCTCATCGTCCTGACCCACGCCCACGGCGATCACGTCGGCGACGCCGTGTCCATCGCCAAGCGCAGCGGCGCCACCCTGGTGTCCAACGTCGAGATCATCGGCAAGCTGGCCACCGATGGCGTGGCGGGGGTGGGCGCCAACATCGGCGGTCCCGTGTCCCTGCCGGTGGCCGGCGTCGGTCTGCGCTTCACGCCTGCCTGGCACAGCTCCAGCTTCGCCGACGGCGGCTACGGCGGTCTGGCCATGGGCGCGGTGCTGGAGTTGGGCGGCCTACGCGTCTACCACGCCGGCGACACCGCCCTGTTCGGCGACATGGCCATCATCGGTCGTGGCGGAGGCAGCCAGCAGCCTGGCTGGCTCGACGTCGCCCTGCTGCCCATCGGCGGTCACTACACGATGGGGCCAGACGACGCCCTGGAGGCGGTGCGCCTGCTGGCGCCCAAGCACGTCGTCCCCATCCACCACAGCACCATGGCTCTGATCGAGCAGGACGGCGAGGCCTTCAAGCGCAAGGTGGAGGCGGTCACCGACGCCACCGTCCACCCGCTGGCGCCAGGTGGGGTGTTGGAGCTTTGATGCAGGGACCCACCCCATGACGGGCATGCCAGGGAACGTTCCGAAGGGCTACCAGGTCAGGCATCGCCTAGGCGCTGGTCAGACATCGGTGGTGTGGCTGGCCTACGACAGCGCTTGGCAGCGGGAGGTGGCGCTGAAGCTGCCCAAGCCGGCGGTGCATACGGACAACATGCTCAGGCGCATGTTCGAGAACGAGGTGCAGATCACCCTCAAGCTCGATCACCCGCACACCGTGCGCGGCTTCGCCGGCCACCCCACGGGTCAGGGCGCCTTCCTGGCCTTGGAGTACTGCTCGGGCGGCACCCTCGACCAACTGCTGCTCGAGCGTGGCAAGCTCCCGCCCGAGCAGGCCATCATGCTGGTCCACCACGTGGCCATGGGGCTCGAGCACACCCACCAGCGCAAGGTGCTGCACCGCGACGTCAAGCCGGCCAACGTCTTCCTCGCCACCGACGGCTCGGCCAAGCTTGGCGACTTCGGCACAGGCACCTTCCAGCACGAGGATGTCAGCGAGCGCGTCGGTACGGCCTTCTACATGGCGCCAGAGGTCTTCGAGGGCAAGCCGACCAGCGTCTTCA
>CAYXJZ010000151.1:0-1507 GCA_964465355.1 uncultured bacterium
AGGCCCATGACGAGGCCTTCGAGATGTGGTTCGTCGAGCGGCTCGATGACGAGGCAAGGCGCCAGTCCGTCATGAGCGGGTTGAAGCAAGTGCTGCGCGACACCGTGCTGGCCACCGACGACTACCTGGCCATGCGCGCGCGCCTTGGCTCGGTGGTCGGGGAGCTGCGAGCGCAGGCGGCCAGCAGCCCAGACGCCGAGCTGGGCGAGGAGATGTCGGAGCAGGCCGACTTCCTTGCCTGGCTGGACGACGGCAACTTCGTCTTCCTCGGCTACCGCGTCTACCGACTGGTCGAGGATGGCGGTGAACGGGCGCTGGCGGTGGAGTCCGATTCGGCTCTCGGCATCCTGCGCAAGATCGACCAGAGCGCCTACCGCGAGCCAGTGCCCGTGTCGCAGATCCCAGAGGCGCTGCGCGCCCGCGTGGTGGCCGGCCCGCAGCTCATCGTGACCAAGACCAACGCCGTGTCCACCGTCCACCGGCCCGACCGCATGGACTACGTCGGCGTCAAGCAGCTCGACGAGCACGGCGCCGTGGTGGGTGAGCAGCGCTTCCTCGGCCTGCTCACCTCCAAGGCCTACGCCACCCCAGGCGACCAGGTGCCCATCCTGCGGCGCAAGCTGCGGCAGGTGCTGGAGCTGGACGGCGCGCTGCCCGGCTCGCACGACCACAAGCAGATCGTCTCGGTGTTCAACTCCCTGCCCAAGACCGAGCTGGTGTGGGCCGACGTGGCGGCGGTGCACCGCGAGATCCGCGCGGTCATCGACATGGAGCAGGTGCGCGAGCTCAGCCTTGTGCTGCGGCCCGACCCGCTCTCGCGTGGGCTTTCGGTCATGGTCATCGTGCCGCGCGACCGCTACGACAGCGAGACCCGCAAGCGGGTGCAGCGGCACCTGACCCAGGCGCTGGACGCCGGGCACGTCGACCTGCAGTTGGCCATGGCCCAAGACCAGGACCAGGTGCGCATGCACTTCTTCCTGGCCACCGAGCGCTCGGCCGCCGACGTTGACGTCAAGGCGCTCGAGCGCGAGGTCTCTGAGCTGACCCGCAACTGGGACGACCACCTGCGTATCCGCGCCATCGCCGTGCACGGCGAGCGCGAGGGACGACGGCTGGCCGAGCGCTACGCGGCCGCCTTCGACACCCGCTACAAGAACGACACCACCGCCACAGGCGCCCTGCAGGACATCGCCAACCTGGAGCTGCTGCCGTCCGACGGCGTGCAGGTGGCGCTGGTGCAGCCCCTGGACGACCGCCGCGGTGAAGGCGTCACCCTCTTCCGCATCTACCACCCCGGCTCGGGCATGGCCCTGTCCGACGTGCTGCCGTTGCTGGAGAACCTGGGCTTCAGGGTGCTGGAGCAGATCTCCTACCAGCTCGACCTCGGCGGTGAGGCGCGCGCCCTCGACGTCTTCAAGGTGCAGGACCAGCAGCGCACGCCCATCGATGTCCGCATCCACGGCGAGCGCCTGGTGGAGGCGGCCGAGGCCGTCCTGCAGGGCCACGC
>CAYXJZ010000151.1:1607-3738 GCA_964465355.1 uncultured bacterium
CAGGCCTTCGTCGACTTCGTCGACTCCTTGGTCGAGGTGCACTCGCTGCCAGAGGACCAGGTGCTGCGCGGCCTGGCCGACCTGATGCTGGCCTCGGTCCGCTGCGACTACTACCGCGGCCATCCTCTGATCGCCTTCAAGCTGGACTCCTCCAAGGTGGGCCAGATGCCAGAGCCGAGGCCCATGTTCGAGATCGCCGTGGCCGGGCCGAAGGTGGAGGGCACCCACCTGCGCGGCGGTCGGGTGGCGCGTGGCGGCATCCGCTGGTCAGACAGGCCAGACGACTTCCGCACCGAGGTCCTCGGCCTCATGAAGACCCAGATGACCAAGAACGCGGTGATCGTGCCGGTTGGCAGCAAGGGCGGCTTCGTGGTCAAGCGCGCGCCCGCCGACCGGGACGCGCTGCGGGCCTTCGTGCAGGAGCAGTACAGCAGCTACATCAGGGCCCTGCTCGGCCTCACAGACAACGTGGTGGACGGCCAGCCGGTGCCCCCGGAAGGCCTTGTCGTCTTCGACGAGCCCGATCCATACCTGGTGGTGGCCGCCGACAAGGGCACCGCCACCTTCTCCGACACGGCCAACGCCGTGGCCTTGGAAGCGGGCTTCTGGTTGGGCGACGCCTTCGCCTCGGGCGGCAGCAACGGCTACGACCACAAGAAGGAGGGCATCACCGCCCGTGGTGCATGGGCGGCCATCACCCGCCACTTCCGCGAGCTCGGCATCGAACCGAAGGAGGATCCCTTCAGCGCCGTCGGCATCGGCGACATGTCGGGCGACGTCTTCGGCAACGGCATGATCTACACACCGCAGCTGCGGCTGGTGGCGGCCTTCAACCACCTGCACGTCTTCGTCGATCCCAACCCACCGGAGGCCGCCTTCGCCGAGCGCCAGCGCCTCTTCGCCTTGCCGCGCAGCAGCTGGGCCGACTACGACGCCTCGCTGATCTCGGCGGGTGGTGGTGTCTTCCAGCGGGCGGCCAAGCGCATCCCCCTGTCCGCAGAGGCCAAGAAGCTGTTGGATCTCGACCAGGACGAGATCTCTGGCCAGGATCTGGTCAAGGCCGTGCTGCGGGCCAAGGTGGACCTGCTGTGGAACGGCGGCATCGGCACCTACGTCAAGGCAAGCAGCGAGCGCCATGGTGAGGCCGGTGACGCCGCCAACGACGGCGTGCGCGTCGACGCGGCCGAGTTGCGCGCGCGCATCGTCGGCGAGGGCGGCAACCTCGGCTTCACGCAGTTGGCCCGGGTGGAGTACGCGCGGGCAGGTGGTCGCATTCACACCGACGCCATCGACAACTCGGCCGGCGTTGATCTCTCCGACCACGAGGTCAACCTCAAGCTGGCCGTCCTGCCGCTGCTGCAGGCTGGCGAGCTCAGCCTGGTGCAGCGCGACCGCCTGCTGCGCGAGCTCACCGACGAGGTCTGCGAGCTGGTGTTGCGCGACAACCACAGGCAGGCCCTCTCCCTTGCCCTGGCCGAGCGGCGTAGCCGTGTCGACCTGCCGCTCTTCGAATCGCTCATCGAGTACCTGACCGAGCGTGGTGGGCTGAACCCACAGGTGGAGCACCTGCCAAGCCGCCGGCAGATGGTGGAGCGCGCCCGCGCCGGTGAGGGCCTGACCAAGCCGGAACTGGCCGTGGTCATGGCCTACGTGAAGATGGGTCTGTACCGTCGTCTGCTCGAGACCTCGGTGCCGGACGAGCCCTTCTTCCTGCCCTTCCTCATGAGCTACTTCCCGCGGCCGCTGCAGGAGCGCTTCCCCGAGGCCTTGCGCGACCACCCGCTGCGCCGTGAGATCACCGCCACCCAGATGACCAACACGGTGGTGGACCTGCTAGGGCCCTCCTTCGTGCAGCGCACCTTGCGCGACACCGGCGCCACGCCCGTCGAGGTGGCGCGCGCAGCGCTCATCGCGATGGAGGTGCTGCAGGTGCCGTCGCTGCTGGCACGGCTGGAGGGCGAGACCCCGGGCGAGATGGAGCGCGTCAGCGCGACGGCCGAGCTGGCGTCCCTAGAAGCGTTGGTCAGCAGCGTCGAGGGCGTGGTGCGCTGGTTGCTGCGCAGCGACCTTGGCGATCTCTCGGTGCAGAACCTGGTGGACGGCTTCCGCGGCCCCCTTGCCGCCATGCGCA
>CAYXJZ010000152.1:0-3723 GCA_964465355.1 uncultured bacterium
GGCTGCGCCACCGAACCGGCGGCCGTTGACGTGCGCCCGAGTGCCGACCGGCAGAAGGAGTGACGAGCAGACCGATGCCACCAGGTCAACCGACCGACCTCACAGGCGAAGCCCGCATACCCTTCTGGCGCAACGTCAAGACCATCGGCATCCTGGTCCAGGTGGTCTTCGCCGCCGTGCTCATCATCGGCGCCTACCTGTTGATCAACAACGTGATGACGGCGTTGGCTCGGGCGAACCTGCCTGCCGACTTCTCCTGGTTCCGCTCCAGGGCCGGCATCCCCATCGCCGAGACGCCCATCCCGTACACGCCCAACTCGCCCTACTGGCGCGCCCTGCTCATCGGCTTCCTCAACACCCTGAGAGTGGCCCTGATCGGCGTGGTGCTCGCCTCGCTGCTCGGCATCCTGGTCGGCGTCATGCGGCTCTCGACCAACTGGCTGCTGCGCACCATCTCCACCATCTACATCGAGTTGTTGCGCAACATCCCGCTGGCGGTGCAGATCGTCTTCTGGTACTCCGCCGTGCTGCTGCCCATCCCACCGCGCATCAACAACCCCATCGAGTTGCCTGGCGGCGTCTTCCTCTCCAACGTCGGCCTGGCTTTCCCCTTCCTCTACCCCAGCTACCGCTTCGGCGCCTGGGTGCCGTGGTTGGTGGCGGCCTTGGTCCTGGCAGTGCTAGCCACCCTCTGGCGCCTGCGCCAGTTGCGCAAGGTGGACAGGGTGGGCATCGTATGGCCCTACTGGGCAGTGACCGCGGTGGTGGTGGCCGGTGTGGGCTACGGCGTCGCCTCCATGGGTAGCCAGCTTCCAGAGGGGTTCACCACCGACTTCAACATCGACCGGGGTCGCGGCACCGTGTTCCAAGACTTCGACGGCAACGGCCTGCGTTCGGCCGACGAACCGCTCGCACCCTTCGCCGCCACCCTGGTGCGGGTGCCCCAGGCCCAGCTCGCCACCGGGTCGCAGAACCTCACCGAGTCGCGGCAGCGCGCCGACGCCACCTTCCGCTTCCCGCTCATCCGGCCGGGCGAGGTGGCATCGGCCGAGGTGGTCTTCGCCGACCCGGAAGCCGCTGAGGCTGCCGGCTACCAGATCCACTTCCTCAGTTTCCCCAGCCGCGGCATCGTCTACGTCGACCACGACGGGGACGGCGCCTACACCGAGGGTGAGGAGCGCGACCCTGAGACGGGCCTCGGCTACAACGGCGTCCGTCTGCTGATGCAGGTGGAGGACTTCGAGCGGCGCATCGTGGCCGACCGCGACGGCCAGGTGCGCACCCCGGCCTTCCAGCCGCTTCTACGCGAGGAGGCCGCGCCCGCAGCAGCTGCGCCTGCCGGCCGCCTCGGGGTCTTCGCCCCGCCTGTCGCCGCCGTGGCCAGCGAGGTCGTGCCCTTGCGCGCTGACGTCGAGCTGCTCACCACCGGCCCCCTCGTGCTCTCGAGGGCCCACATCCCGGTGGGCACCTACGAAGGCGGCATGCGCTTCACGGTCAACTACCTCGCGCTGCTGCTCGCGCTGGTCATCTACACCTCGGCCTTCATCGGCGAGATCGTGCGCGGTGGCATCCAGGCCGTACCGAAGGGCCAGCGCGAGGCGGCCAACGCCCTTGGCCTCTCCTCCTTCCAGACCTTCAGCCTCGTGGTCTTCCCGCAGGCCCTGCGCATCGTGCTGCCGCCGGTGATCAGCCAGTTCCTCAACCTCACCAAGAACAGCTCCCTCGCACCCTTGGCCGGCTACGCCGAGCTCTTCGTGGTCGCCAGCATCGTGGCGAACCAGACCGGCGCCTCCATCCCCATCGCGCTGCTGCTGGTGGTCTCCTACCTCAGCATCAGCCTTGCCTTCGCCTTCATCTTGAACAAGGTCAACGATCGACTGGCCTTGGTGGAGCGTTGAGATGTTCCAGGTGATCCCGCCACGTACTGCACCGCATGGCGTCATCGGACCCCGTGCCTGGCTGCGCAACAACCTCTTCAGTTCGCCTTGGAACACCCTGCTCACGGTCATCACCGGCGTCGTCCTGCTGACGGCGCTGTACAACCTGATCCTCTTCGTCTTCTTCGACGCATCGTGGGCCCAGGTGTGGCGCAACTTCAAGCTCTTCGGCGCCTACCGCTACCCGACCGAGCTGCTGTGGCGCCCACTCACCATCGCAGGCGTG
Organism: uncultured bacterium; assembly: GCA_964465355.1. GTDB lineage: Bacteria > Deinococcota > Deinococci > Deinococcales > Trueperaceae > JAABTL01. The sequence goes on from CAYXJZ010000152.1 coordinate 2,164, forward strand.
ATGATGGGCCTGCTCGGCATCATGGCCGGGGCGGCCAAGGGCAACGAGATCATCCGCGGCGCCTTCTTCTGGATCACCGCCTTCATCAGCATCTTCGCGGTGCTTGCGCTGTTCTTCTGGCCATCGGTGCGCCTGTGGTGGCCGCTGGTGGTGGTGCTCGCCATGCTGGGCTACGGCCTGGGCACCGTGGCGCCGAGGGTCATGCGCTTCCTGCCCTTCGCGTGGGGGCTGTGGCTGCTGCTCGGCTTCCTGCTGCTCTACGGGGTACAGCCGGGCAGCGGCGTGTTGCGGGTCGTGCCTGCCCGTGACTGGGGCGGCTTCCTGCTCACCCTCATCCTCTTCACCGGCATCATCCCCAGCTTCCCGCTCGGCATCGCCCTTGCCCTCGGCCGGCGCAGCAAGCTGCCTGTCATCAAGACCATCTGCATCGGCTTCATCGAGGTGGTGCGCGGCGCCCCCTTGATCATGTGGCTGTTCATCGCCTCGCTGCTGCTGCCGCTGCTGCTCAACACCGACCCCACCTCGCTGCCCGCCATCCTGCGCGCCTACGTGGCCATCACCCTGTTCTCGGCCGCCTACATGGCTGAGAACGTGCGCGGTGGGCTGCAGGCCGTGCCGAAGGGCCAGACCGAGGCCGCCCAGGCGCTTGGCCTCAACGGCTGGCAGACCACCAGCCTCATCGTGCTCCCCCAAGCCTTGCGCGCCGTCATCCCGGCCATCGTCGGGCAGGCCATCGGCCTCTTCAAGGACACCTCGCTGGTGTTCATCGTCGGCCTGGCGGACTTCTTCCGGGTGGCCGAGCTGGTGTCGGTGCAGCCCGAGTCCTTGCTGGTCACCGGCGGTGTGAAGATCGAGGTCTACCTCTTCGTCGCCACCGTGTACTTCTTCTTCGCCTACCGCATGTCCATCGCCAGCCGCCAGCTCGAGAAGCGGCTGGGGGTCGGGGAACGCTGATGAGCCCCCGACGAATCTCCGGAGGTTCTGCATGACCACCGTCACACCCAGTTACGTGCCTGCCCATGCACCGGAGGGTGGCGACAGGATCATCGAGATCGACGCCCTGAACAAGTGGTACGGCGAGTTCCACGTGCTCAGGGACATCCATATGTCGGTCAACAAGGGCGAGGTCGTGGTGGTCATCGGACCATCCGGTTCGGGCAAGTCCACCCTGATCCGCTGCATCAACCACCTCGAGGAGCATCAGCAGGGGCGCATCGTGGTCGACGGGACGGAGCTGACCAACGACGTGCGCAACATCGACCAGGTGCGGCGCGAGACCGGCATGGTGTTCCAGTCCTTCAACCTCTTCCCGCACCTCACCGTGCTGGAGAACATCACCCTCGCACCCATCCGCGTGCGCAAGTGGAAGAAGAGCGAGGCGCTGGAGAAGGCGCGCTACTTCCTGGCCAAGGTGGGCATCCCCGAGCAGGAGGCCAAGTTCCCCGGCCAGCTGTCCGGCGGGCAGCAGCAGCGGGTGGCCATCGCCCGGGCGCTGACCATGGGGCCCAAGGTCATGCTCTTCGACGAGCCGACCTCGGCGCTCGCCCACGATCTCCGGGT
>CAYXJZ010000153.1:0-3462 GCA_964465355.1 uncultured bacterium
GTGCCCTCCTACTACGGCGGCTCGGTCATGACCCAGTACGCCATGCAAGGACGGATGGACGAGCACACCGTCCACGATCTGCGGCAGGCGCTCTTCGCCGAGGCAGGCGAGGTGGAACTGCTGCCGAGCGAGACCTTCAACGAGGTCGGGCTCGGCTGGGACGACCCGCAGGTGCCCATGCCGTACGGCGGGCGCCTGCGCATCGACCCGCAGGCGAAGCGGATCTTCGCCCGCTTCCGATGAGTACCGAGGCCAGGCCGACCGGCCCAGAAGGGCTAGCCTACCGCCAGGCCAGACTGGACGACCTGCCTGCCATCGTCCGACTGCTGGCCGACGACCCCCTCGGCGCCCAGCGGGAGCGCGCCGAGGACCCGCTGCCCCAGGCCTACCTGCGCGCCTTCGAGGCCATCGACGCCGACCCCAACCACGAACTGGTGGTGGCGGTGATGGGCGGCCGCATCGTCGGCGTCATGCAGCTCAGCTTCCTGCCCTACCTGAGCCATCAGGGCCGCTGGCGTGCGCTGATCGAGAGCGTCAGGGTGGCCGCCGATGCGCGCTCGGGCGGCATCGGCAGCGCCATGTTCCGCTGGGCCATCGAGCGCGCGAGGCAGCGGGACTGCCTCATCGTCCAGCTCACCACCGACAGGTCGCGTGAAGGCGCGCTGCGCTTCTACGAGCGGCTTGGCTTCCAGGCTACGCATCACGGCATGAAGCTGCGGCTCTAGGGCCGGTGACCCAGGGAACCGGGGTCTTCCTGCAACGCTCGTGCAACGCCGCGTCTCGATGATGGCCCCATGGGACGCCATCCGCTCGCCTTGGCCGCCTTCGCACTCGCCCTTCTCGCCGTCCTCCTGCTGGCCGGCCGGGCCTGGCTGCAACCCTCGGCGGCACGGTCCTCCTCGACCATCGGCCACGCTGCCCGCTTCCTGCCACCCACCACGCGTGACGCCTTCTTCAACGACTGGTCCAGCATCGTGGCCGACACGCGCTCCGTCGATCCCGCACCGCAGGAGGCCGGAGGCGGGGGGTTCGAGCGAGCGCTGGTGGAGCGCCATCTGGGGACTCTCCGGCAGATCACCGGCGGCAGCCCACCGCGAACGACCCAGGAGCAGTGGGGTTGGACCTTCCTCGACCTGGACTGGGAGCTGCAGATCGGCGCGGACCAGGTGGTGCTGGCCTTCCACCAGGACTTCGACCCGGCGCGGTTGCTCGACCTGGTCGAAGAACGCGGCTACGGGCGAGATGACCACCACGGCCAGACGACCTACCACCACGCCTTCCAGGAAGGCCTGCCTTGGATGCGCTGGCCCTTCAACGCCTTCAGCAACCTCGCCTACCTGGAAGGGGAGCGGATCCTCCTCGCCGCCGCCTGGGCCGAAGCGCTGCAGGACATGCTGGACGCCCATGCAGGCCGGACTGAGCGATGGTCCGGGAGCGCCGTGGCGGAGGCCTTCGGCCGCTCGGCAGAACCGCCACTGGCCGCCATGCTCCTGTCGGCGTCCTCGGCCTGCAACCTGACGCCGGGATCGGTGGCCCAGGTCCACCCTTTCGATGCGGTCGCCCTGACCTACCATCGCGACGGCGAGGCCCTGCTTGGCACCGTCGCCATCGGCTACGCGGACGCCGCCACCGCTCGTCTGGATCTGGGAGTGCGTTCGAACCTCGCCCGCGAAGCCTCGGGGCGCACCCGAGGGCCCTCCGGCAGGCAGCCCTTCCAGCTGATCGAAGCACGGGCGGCGGGCGAGGTCCTGCTACTGCACCTTGGATCGCTGGCTGCCCCAGGCCAGCTCTTCGATCTGGTGAACCTCTTGGATGTTCCCTTCCTGGCCTGCCCAGCAGGTGACGGCTGAGGCGCCACCCAACTAGGACTCGGTCTCGCCTTCGGCAGCCTTGCGCCCCGACCCGTCGGCCATCGCCTGGAACACCTCGGCGGCGGCCAGGTGGAAACCGCTCGGCAGGCCGACCGACGCGAAGGTGTCGGCGATCTCGCGCATCTCGCCGACGAAGCGCCATGCCTTGGCGCTGGCGCCATCGGCCCGCGCGGCCAACTCGGCCGACGAGCCCGGCTCGGTGGCGTCGCGTTGCTCGTCGAGCGCAGCGCGCACGCCAAGCCGGTCGGCGGCCTCCAGGCTGGCGGCCAGCAGCGCCGTCAGGCCCTTGCTGTAGGCGGCGTAGCACATCTTGAGGGCAGAGGCGTCACCCGCCTCGGCGCTGAGCACCTTGGTCTCCATGGGTCCGGCGGAGAAGAGCGAGGCGGCCTCGGCCGCACGCGGACCGCTCAGGTGCAGCCAGGTCGTCCCACGTCGCTGGGCCGGCGGACCGATGATGCCGCCGTCGACGAAGCTGCCACCAGCGAAGTCCACCACAGCCCCGATGATCTGGGCGCGCTGCTTGGACACGGCGTTGGCGTCGATGTACAGCCCGCGGAAGCCTTCGGCCACCACCTGACGCGCCACGGTCTCGGCAGCATGCGGCGGGCAGACGCTGAGGATGACGTCGGCCGCGGCGATCAGGCCAACGAGGCTGCCTGCATCCCTGAGGCCGACGGCTTCGGCCCGCGCCCGCGTCGCCGATCCGCGGCCGTCCGATGCCCACAGCACCTCGTGCCCGCCTGCACGCAGCGTGGCGCCAAGGGTCACCCCCATGGCACCGGGATGCAGCAGGCCGACGGCGGTCATGCTGCCAGGATAAACGCTGCCGCAGCCGGCACGGCGCCGGCTCCCTGACACGCACCTTCCCGCCCCGTCCTGCTCGGTTAATCGCCGCTTAAGGCACGCTCGTCGAAGATGGTGCCATCGGGACGCGCGCCGATGGCCGCGCCGGAAGGGGTAAGGGCATGATGCGAATCAGGTTGGCCTTGGTGCTGCTGGCGATCGCCGGCTGGGCGTCGTCGAGCGTCATGGCGCAGGGCGGAGCGGGCGCCTGGCGCGAGGTCTACAGCGAGAGCTTCAGCGATGGGGCCCATCCCCTCTACGTGTTCCATGGGGTGATCAACTTCGGCCCAAGGTCCGACACGCCGTGGGTCACCAGGCTCGACGGCGGCTTCCTCGTCATGCTCAACGAGGTCGACCCTGGCGTCATCCGCTACTACTTCATCGAGCCACGGCACATGGGCAACGCCTGGACCGCCGGCCCCGACCACCCCGTCCTCATCCAGGCGGACGTGTGGGGCGAGTTCGGCGAACTGCCCGGTGTGGGCGTCGTCTTCCGCGTCGATCCGACCAGCCACGACTTCCACGCCTTCGCCCTGACGGGCGGCGACGGCTTCGGCCTCTTCAAGCGTGACAGGGACGGCTACCGGCCCCTCGTTCAGGACCGGTCGTCGGCCATCGTGGTGGGGCAGCTCAACCGCATCGCGGTCATCAGCCAGGGGCCCGACATCCACCTCTACATCAACGGGGAAGCGGTGGCCGCCTACACCGACGCGGTCGGCGCGAGCATGCCCGGCCTCGGCATGGGGCT
>CAYXJZ010000154.1:0-3447 GCA_964465355.1 uncultured bacterium
GCGTCTTGCGCCAGCACGTCGGCCAGCGTCACGCGGCCCGTGTCGAGGTCTCGCGAGAGTCGCGCGGCCTCGACCGAGAGTCGTAGGTCCTCGGCGTCGGGCGTCTGGGCCAGCAACAAGGCTCGCGCCAAGGCCGGGTACGGGGCCTTGCCCGGCGTCCATGTGATCGTCCACCATCGGCTCGCCACATCGGGCTCCGCAACCGCCAACCGAGGCAGCACGCCGGCCGCCAGCAAGGAGCTCTTGCCACTGCCTGATGGGCCGGCCAACACCACCAGGTGGGGAGGCACAGCCAGCTCATCCGCGACCTCTTCCGCCAGCGCATCCCTTCCGTGGAAGAAGGCCGCATCCGCCGAGGTGAAGGGAGCCAACCCCGGGTAAGGTGAGCGTGAAAGCACCCTGTGCAGCTCTGGCCATGACGACAGGATGGTTCGCACAGGCACCATCACGGCCTCGCGCACCAGCACGTCGCGGTCGCCTTCCGTCAACAGGCCCACCACGCCGGCATCGGTGACCACAGGCCCACCGCTGTACCCGGGTCGCGTGAACTCCCTCGCCTCGGCGCCTCCCTTGACCAACATCCAGCCGTTCGCCAGCACATCACGCAACTCGCCGCTGGCGTAGCTCCCGTCAGGACGGCCAGCGGGGAAACCGAAGGCACGGCAGGACCGTCCCCAAGGCGCCTCCTCCACCACCAACGGCAGCGACTTGGCGCCGGTTGGCAACTGATTGTCCAAGCGCAAACCCGCGAGGTCGTAGGCACCACCTGGCGCCGGTCGCCGCGGCAGCCAGTGGATCACCGTGGCCTCCACGAACTGCAGCGGCGCCGTGGCAGGCAGGTCGAGTCGTACCCGCCGACCGAGGCCGCCGTCCGCTGTAGGGTCGGTCCCCCAGGCGCGCGCGGCAACATGGGCGCAGGTCAGCACCAGATCGGGCGCGACAAGCACACCCGTGCCAACGATCTCGGACCCCTCGCCGTCAGACCAGATCCGGACGACGCCACGGACGAGGTCCTCGGCCCTCACCCAGGCTCCGTGATGAGGACGCAGGAGTGCAGGTGACGCCATAGTTCGGCGGGAGGCAGGCCGAGGGCAGACCAGACAGGTGGGCGGCGCAGCTTCAGGTAGATGCGGTTCTCCGGCGGGTTCACCTCCACGTCGAAGAGCGAACGGTCTGTGGTGGACAGCTCGTCGAAGGCTGGTCCATCGCCGAAGAAGAGACGAAGCCGCAACCGCTCCGGGTCGACACGCCGCAGCAACTCGGCCGCCGGGGTCTCGAAGGACAGCACCAGGTCGCTGACGGCGGGATCGACGCCCTCCAGTTCGTGCCAGTTGACGCGGTAGACGGCGAAGGTGGCGGTGCGCGCATCCTCGAGGTGGCGGACGGTCACGACGTAGGCATTGGCGCTGGCCGGGCGGTCGTGCTCGTCACCGACGGCGAAGGGGACGAAACCGGGAGCCGGGGCTGGAGAGCGCCCTAGGACGTCGGCTGCATCTGTGGCGGGGTGGTCAAACCCAGGCGCGGCGTCCATCGTGAACCACCCTGCGGCAGCTGCGACCCCTGGCTCCAAGGTGGCGGCAAGAGCATCCATGGCTTCAGGATCGCCGACCAGCACGCTCAGGCCGATGAGCGCTTCGCCGTTGGCGAAGCGTTGGCGATAGATTTGACGGCGTTCCAGGAACCGGGCCGCCAGAACCGCATCGTCGGCTGTGGCCAATCGAGCGCCTAGCTCCTCGAGCCGAGCCTCGAAGGGACAGGGGCGCAGCGGTGCCTCCAACACCTCGGACAGGATCGTCAAGGCCTTGGCATTGTCGCCGTCGGCGATGGCCCACAAGGCCCGTCTCGCGATGCTCAGCTCCCAAACGGCCTGCTCGACCAACGCCGGGTCGGTCGACCAGGCGGCGGCTTGAGCCACGCGCGAAGACGCGCCTGGACCCTCTTCGTCCGGAACCTGCATCCACCGCCGAAGGTCGAGACCGGTGCCGGCCGCAGCGAGCAGGCGACTCAGATGCCGGTAGCCGCTCACCAAGCCACCTCGGCTTCCCCGACGTCGTCCGCCACCTGCTGCAGGAAGCGTCGACGGGCCAGATCGAGCAGGTCGGCCGACGCCGCCAAGGCCGTGCGCCAGCTGCCACCGGCATGGAGGTCGGTCAACCCGGACGCAGTCTCCAGCCCGGCGTCGACCCACCGCATGCTCTGGGGGAACACCGCGCTGGCGCCCCAGCGCCCCAGGCGCGTGGCGCGCCGAACCGAGACGGCCTCGGGGCCGCGACCCGCGAGGTGCTCGAAGTCCTCCCGCTCATCCTCGAACACGTAGGGCGCCGGAGCCGACCACCTCCGACCTGGGACTGGGGCATCGGTCGCCAAGGCGTAGGCGACAGCGAAGTCGTGCTCGCCCGGCTGCCCTGCCATCCAGGCCGGCTCCACGGGCCAGGACGCGAGGAACTCGAGCGTGTCCGTAGCCGGCATCGCAGCCATGGCTTGAAGCCAGACCGGGTCCAGCCTTCGGCGCAGCAAAGACCGCAGATCGCCTCCGGTCGGGTGCTGTTCGCGCCTGACGGGGCTCTGCTGTTCGCCGACGGTCACTTCCTTTCGCTCTCGGCCGTAGCGCAGCAAGGTCAGGACGCGGTGCAGCGGCAGGTCGCCGACATAACTATCGAGGTCGAAGCGCTCGACCTGGGCCTCGGTCATCCAACTGAACAGCCGGGCAAGCTCCTCGCGCAGGTCGCTCAGGCCGGGCCGCCGCAAGGCCACTGCGATGGTCTCGGCCACGACCCCAGCCAGATGAGGCATCCCCGTCCGCTGCAGCTCCTCGACGAACCGCGGCCATGGAGCAGCCAAGCGCTGCTGGACATGCCGCCCCACTTCATCCAGCGCCCGCTCTTGCGCCACGGCTGCGCCGTCGACCGCAGCCAGGTAGCCATAGCTCGCGTCACCGATCAGATCGAAGACCATCACAAGGAAGGCGGCCGGGTTGCGTGTCGGCCGATAAGGAAACTGCCATGAACCCTCTGGATCCCAGAGAGCGTCGAGAAGCCGGAGCACGAAGAGATGACGGCCCCGAGCAACATCACCGCGGCCCTCGACGACCAGACGCAGAAAGTGCCTGCTGAGCCGCTCGAGGTCCCCACCCCGCTCATCGACCGCCTGCATGGACCCACGATACTTGCGCCGTGGCGGTAGGGGTAGACCCGCCGCAGAAGGATCGCAAGACTCGGGGTCATGGCAGGTGATCACCCAGACCCTGGGCAGGCCGCCGACGAAGGGAACGCTGCCGTCGGTCGCGCGCCTCCCGCCGCGAAGCGGCCGTCGGGGGCATGACCTTCCGGCTTGACTTAGGCCAGGCAACAGGTCCACCTTCCATCGCACGCCGCCATCCGTCCGACACCGCCAGCCCGCGGTTGGCGGCACGCCGCGCCAGCAGGCCCTTGAGCTGATCCCCGAACT
>CAYXJZ010000155.1:0-3419 GCA_964465355.1 uncultured bacterium
GCCGACGCGCTCTTGCGCTCCAGCGCCACGCCCATCCTGACGGTGCCGCTGGTGGCCGGGCCGACTGCCTAGGCCAGGGCCTAGCCCAGACGGCGCCGCAGCTCCGCGTTCTGGGCCAGAGCGGCCTCCAAGGCCCGTTGCGCCTTGCTCCGCTGCCGAGCTAGTTCGACGATCTTCTCCCAACCGATGATGCCGATGCCGATCAGACTGGCCTGCAGCGCCACGATCAGCCCGTAGTTCCACCAGGCGGCGGCTGTCATCTCGGCACCGACCAGCCTCAGGTTGATGAGCAATGAGGTCACCGTCGCCGCCAACAGCGCCAGCGACGTGGGGCGCAGTATGGCCGCGTGCAGGAGACCGCTGACCAGGTAGACGGTGAAGGTGCCGCTCAGCGCCACCAGCACCGCGCCAAGCACCAGGAAGCCGAAGAGGTGGATGCGGAGGCGACCTTGGCTCAGTCCTGCGCCGCCGGCCCGGCTGAAGGTCAGCCAGGTCCACAGCGCGGCGCTGGCGCTCACGACCAGCAGCGGCAAGCGCTCAGGCCAGGTGCCGGCACCGACCAGGGCGAGGGCCAGCCCGATCATCAGGCCGGCGTATGGCGTCCAAGCGAGCACCGTGTGGAAACCGCTCTCCCAGGTGCTGAGCTCGGGGTCGGCCACCCCTGTGGAGGAGATCATCCCGAAGTATAGGCGCCGGGTCTGCATCGCCAGGGCTTGCATCACGCAGGCTTGCATCAGTCGCCCCTAGGCTAATAGTATTAGCCTCATGACCCCACGAACCCCCACCGTCCTCTGGGCCGCGCTGGCCATCGTCCTCCTCGCCTTCGGCGTCTTCGAAGCCGTGAAGTACGGCTGGGTGGCCGCCGGCGTCTTCGTCCTCTTCCTGCTCCTGCCCGACGTCGCCCTGATCGGGGCCTTCGACGGCACCCGCCGCGGCGCTTTGCTGCCCTCGCGCGTGGCCTTCTACAACGCGCTTCACCGACCGTGGGTGCCCTTGGCCATGATGATCGCCTCCATGATCATCCCTCTGCCCGTCCTGGGTCTTGGCCTCCGCGGCGGCCTCGAGCTCTTCCTCGCCGGCCTCGGCTGGCTGACCCACGTCGCCGCCGACAGGGCCTTCGGCTACGGCCTGCGCGCTCCCGACGGCACCATCAGCGGTCAGCGTGCCGACTAGGCGCGAGCGACTCGTCGCCCTTGCCCTCGACCTGCTCGAACGCGAAGGCCTTGACGGCTTCGGCGTCGGGTCGCTGGCGCGCGCGGCGGGCATCAAACCGCCCAGCCTGTACAAGCACTTCGCCGGGCGCGGCGACATCGAGCACGCGCTGATCTCGCAAGGCTTCCGCGACCTAGGCAGAGCCCTGGCCAAGGCCTCCGCCGGTGTGCGCAGCCCGCACGACCAGGTCGCCGCCTTCGCCAGGGTCTACCGCGCCCAGGCGCTGGATCGGCCTCAGCTCTACCGCCTCATGACCGATCGGCCGCTGGACAGGCAGGCCCTCGACCCAGGCGCGGAACGAGATGGCATGGCCGCCCTGCTGGCCTTCTTCGGCGAGAAGGAAGGCCAGCACGACCGCTCCCGCGCCGCATGGGCATGGGCGCACGGGCTGGCCAGCCTCGAGATCGCGGGACGCTTCCCGCCTGGCGCCGACGTCGACGCAGCCTGGACGCTGCTGGTCGACACCCTGGCCGCTTGGGTTCGCTGACGAGGGCGGATCAGCATCGGGGGTGCGCCTTCGAACCGTAAGGCGCGCCTTAGGCCTCAAAGGCGGCCGCCACCAGGGCCCGCGCCTCCTCGATCAGGCGGTCAAGGTGCGCCTCGTCACCGGTGGTCTCTGCGTAGATCTTGTAGACGTCCTCGGTGCCAGACGGCCGCGCCGCGAACCAGCCGCGATCGGTGACCACCTTCAGCCCCCCGATGGGTTGGCCGTTGGACGGCGCGCTGGTGAGCACGGCCTTGACCGGGTCGCCCGCCAGCTCGGTGGCCCGCACGGCGTCGGCCGACAGCGAGGCCAGCGCCTTCTTCTGCTCTGGCGTGGCGGCCGCATCGACGCGTCGGTAGAGGCTGTCACCCAGCTCGGCGCGCAGCGCCTCGGCGCGCTGGCCAGGATCGCTGCCGCTGACGGCCTTGATCTCGGCGGCCAGCAGGTCGAGCAGGATGCCGTCCTTGTCGGTGGTCCACACCTTGCCGTCGCGCCGCAGGAAGCTGGCCCCCGCCGACTCCTCGCCGCCGAAGACCAGGCTGCCGGCCAGCAGGCCCTCCACGAACCACTTGAAGCCCACCGGCACCTCCACCAGCGGCCTGCCATGCTTGGCGGCCACCCGGTCGATCAGGGCGCTGGAGACCAGGGTCTTGCCCACACCAAGGCCGGGCGCCCAGCCAGGCCGATGGGCGCAGAGGTGATCGATGGCCACGGCCAGGTAGTCGTTGGGGTCGAGCAGGCCGCTGCCCGGCACCACCACCCCGTGGCGGTCGGCATCCGGATCGTTGCCGAAGGCCACGTCGAAGTGCTCGCTCAACTCCAGCAGCCGCGCCATGGCGTAACGCGAGCTGCAGTCCATGCGCACCTTGCCGTCGTGGTCGAGCGGCATGAAGGCGAAGGAGGCGTCGACGGTGCGGTCCACCACCGTGAGGTCGAGGCGGTAGCGGTCGGCGACCCGGTCCCAGGTGCCGAGGCTGGCGCCACCCATGGGGTCGACGCCAAGGCGCAGGCCGGCAGCCAGCACAGCCTCCATGTCGATCACCAGGCCGAGCTCGTCGACGTAGGGGGCGATGAGGTCCTGCTGGACGGTGCTGCCGGCCGCCAACGCACGGCGGTGGTCGAGGGCGGGGCGCAGGGACGAGGCCGAACCCTTGGCTGCTGCGCCGCGCAGCAGCTCGTTGGCGCGCGCCTCGATGGCCTTGGTCTGCACGGTGTCGGCCGGCCCGCCGTGCGGCGGGTTGTACTTGATGCCGCCGTCGTCTGGCGGGTTGTGCGAAGGCGTGACGATGAGGCCGTCGGCCGGCTGGCCGGTCATGGCCCGGTGGCGCAGGATGGCGTGCGACACCACCGGGGTGGGCAGCGGCGCCAGCCCCTGCTGCAGCACCACCGGCACGCCCATGGCGGCCAGCACCTGCAGCACCGTGCGCCGCGCCGGCTCGGAGAGGGCGTGGGTGTCGGCACCAAGGAACAAGGGACCGCTGATGCCAGCCTCGCGGCGCTGCTCGGCCACCGCCTGGGCGATGGCGGCCACATGGGCCTCGTTGAAGGAGGCTTCGAGCGAGCGGCCGCGGTGCCCGGAGGTGCCGAAGGCCACGCGCTGGCGGGGATCGTCGGGATCGGGCGACTCGGTGTAGTAGGCGGCCACGACCAGGCTCACGTCGGTGCGCAGTTCCGGTGGGCCGGGTTGGCCGGCGAGGGGATGGACGGGCATGGGATCTCCTCC
>CAYXJZ010000156.1:0-3400 GCA_964465355.1 uncultured bacterium
GGACATGCCTCCCGCCACGGTAGGTGGCGGATGTCAGGGTTTCGTGGTGTGGCGGCTCGCCTTGACTTACTCAGTGTGTTGAGCAAAACTACTCAATACATTGAGTAATCCGCTAATGCCCTACCAGCGCCCCCAGGCCCAGGTCCTTGCCAAGCGCCTGCGCGAGCCACGCCGATTCATCCAGGTGGTCGCCGGCCCGCGCCAGGTGGGGAAGAGCACCATGGTGCAGTCCGTGACCGAAGCCTCGGGCCTGCCCACGCGTTTCGTCAGCGCGGACGAACCCACCCTGCGCGGCGCGGACTGGATCGACCAGCAATGGACCCTGGCCCGGTTCGGGTCAGCCGGGTCGCCCGGCGGCGACTTCGTGCTGGTCCTCGACGAGGTGCAGAAGATCCCTGGCTGGTCGGAGACGGTCAAACGGCTATGGGACGAGGACACGAGGCAGCGCCGCCCGCTTCGGGTGGTGCTGTTGGGCTCGGCGCCCCTGCTCATCGCCCAAGGCATGACCGAGAGCCTGGCCGGTCGTTTCGAGATCCTCCAGCTGCCGCATTGGTCCCTCGAAGAGATGCGGGCGGCCTTCGGTTGGTCACTGGAGCAGTTCCTCTTCTACGGCGGCTACCCCGGCGCCGCGCCGCTGGCCGAAGAGCCGGAACGCTGGCGACGTTATGTGCTGGACGCGCTCGTCGAGACCACCATCGCCCGGGACGTGCTGCTGTTGACGCGGGTGGACAAGCCTGCCCTGCTGCGCCAACTCTTCGAGCTGGCCTGCCGCTACTCAGGCCAGGTGCTGTCCTACACCAAGATGCTCGGGCAGTTGCAGGACGCGGGCAACACCACCACCCTGGCGCACTACCTGGATCTCCTGGCTGGAGCCGGGACGGTCCGCGGCCTGCAGAAGTACGCCGGTGACTTGGATCGGCAGCGCGGTTCCAGCCCCAAGCTGCAGGTGTTCAACACCGCCCTGCTCACGGCGCAGTCCGGTCTCACGCTGGATGAAGCACGCGAGGATCGGGTGTTCTGGGGCCGACTGGTGGAGTCTGCCGTTGGCGCACACCTGATCAACGCCGAGGCGACCGGCAGCGGTGCCGTGAGCTACTGGCGCGATGGAGCGCAGGAGGTCGATTTCGTCGTGAAGGCGGGCCGCAGGCTCACGGCCATCGAGGTCAAGAGCGGGCGCACTCCCGGTCGGCATGCGGGGACGGCGGCCTTCGTCAAGGCCTTCAAGCCGCAGCACAGCTTGTTGGTGGGCGGGGATGGGCTCGGTGTCGACGAGTTCTTGAGCCGACCCGTCTCGGCCTGGATGGACGGCTTGGGGGCGACGCCATGAAGACGGCTCGACTGCCGGAGTTGATGGCGGACCTCTACCGCATCGTGGAGGAACTCGAGGCCATGTTCCCCGGAAGGCGCTTCACCCCGGACGGCCATCTGGTGGGCAGCCTGGGGGAGGGTCTTGCGGCCTACCACTACGGGCTCGAACTCTTGCCCGCCTCCTCGCGTGGTGCCGACGCCGTCAAGGGGGATCTCATGGTGGAGATCAAGGTGACCTTCGGCAGCAGGGTCGCTTTCCGTCCACACCAGCCTGACCACCTCTTGGTCCTCAAGCTGGATCGGCAGGGGCGTTTCGAGGAGGTCTTCAACGGGCCGGCGGTCGTCGCCTGGAGGTCGTTCGAGGGCAAGCCATGGCCGAGCAATGGGCAGCATCAGTTGTCGCTGACTCGGCTCGCGTCCTTGATGGAGACGGTGCCGGCCGGGAGTCGGCTGCCGATGGTGGTCCCGCGATGACGTCGGCCGCCTATCGCTCGCCCCGCCCATCGAAGCCCGCCCGATGCGCCACGATCGCCGCCTGGTGGTCGGCCACCCAGGCGGCCAGCCGCAGCACCGGCTCCTGCAGGGTCAGGCCCAACTCGGTGGCCTGGTACTCCACCCGCGGCGGCACCTCGGCGTAGACCGTCCGCCGCACCAGCCCGTCGCGCTCCAACGCCCGCAGCGTGAGGGTGAGCATGCGCCGTGAGATGCCAGGCACGGTGCGCAGCAGCTCGGTGAAGCGCATCGGACCCATCTCCAGCACGCCGATGAGCAGCAGGCTCCACTTGTCGCCCACCCGGTCGAGGACGCTGCGGAACACGTCAGGGTCGTGCTCGGTGCACATCTTGCCCATCGACCGCAGGAGCTGGTCGGCGTCGCTGGCTTGGCTCATGGTCACTCCTCGTCTCGATCGCATGGTGTCGGTCACATGATGGTGACCTTGGTCCCGTTGATGTGACTGGTTACGAGCGTATACCTTGGTCACCAAGAGTAACGCATCGGATGCCGCTCCTTTGTCCGTGAATCGGCAACCCGAAGCCAAGAAGGGACCACACCATGTCAGAGCCGACCATCGAGTTCGGGCTCAACACCTTCGCCGACGCCATGACCGACACCACCGGCAGGCGCCTGAGCGACGCAGAGACCTTGCGCAGGACCGTCGATCAGGCCGTTTTGGCCGAACAGGTCGGCATCGACATCTTCAGCGTGGGCGAGCACTACCGCTGGGAGATGCTGGACTCCGCCCCGCCGGTCATCCTGGCCGCCATCGCCGGGCGCACCGAGCGCATCCGTCTTGGCAGCTCGGTCACCGTGCTGAGTACGCAGGACCCGGTTCGGGTCTTCCACCAGTTCGCCACCCTCGATGCCGTCTCGGGTGGCCGCGCCCAGCTCATCGTCGGCCGGGCCTCGTCCATCGACTCCTTCCCGCTGTTCGGCTACGAACTGGCGGACTACGAGCGGCTGTTCGAAGAGAAGCTGGAACTGTGGGTGAAGCTGCTGCGCGAGCAGCCCGTCACCTGGTCGGGCAGCACCCGCTCGCCGCTGGTCGAGCAGACGCTGTACCCCAGGATCGAGCCGGGCCGGCTGCCCACTTGGGTGGGGGTGGGCGGCAGCCCCGAGTCGGTGGTCAGGGCCGCGCGTCACGGGCTGCCGCTGATGCTCGCCATCATCGGCGGGCAGCCTGCCCGCTTCGCCGGCCACGTCGAGCTCTACTTCAGGGCCCTGCAGGAGCTCGGCCAGCCGCGGCTGCCGGTGGCCCAACACTCCATCGGCCTGGTGGCCGAGACCGACGAGGAGGCCATGGAGGCCTGGTGGCCGGCCTGGTCGGAGACGATGACGCGGATGTCGGCCGAGCGCGGCTTCCGCCCGCCCACCCCGGACAACTACCGGGCGGAGGTGGCGCATGGTGCGCTCTTCATCGGCTCGCCCGAGACGGTGGCGCGCAAGATCGTGCGCTCGGTGCGCGACCTACGGCTCAGCCGCTTCGACCTGAAGCACGACATCGCCCTGCTGCCGTGGGAGCACCGGGAGCGGACCATCGAGCTGTTCGGCCGCGAGGTGATCCCGATGGTGCGGGCGATGTTGGCGGAGGAGA
>CAYXJZ010000157.1:0-3340 GCA_964465355.1 uncultured bacterium
GTACTCGCGCGTATCATCGCCGCATGACCGTCCGGATCGTCGCCACGGGCACGGCGCTCCCGCCCCATGCCTACGAGCGAGCCGAGGTGCTCGACCTGATGCGGCGGTGGATCGGGGGCGAGCGGCGCACCGACCGGCTCCTCGAGCGCGTCTACGCCGCCTCGGGGATCGATCGGCGATGGAGCGTGCTCGACGACCTCCGTCCTGACCGAACCGGCACCCTCTACCTCGATGGTGACGGCGCCTTCCGCTCGCCGGGCACACGCGAGCGCAACGACCGCTACATCGCCGAGGCGCCGGCCCTCGCCGAGCGTGCCGCTCGCGGCGCCATGGCGCGGCTGGCCGGGCTCGCCAGCGGCCAGGTCACCCACCTGATCACGGTCTCGTGCACGGGCTTCCACGCCCCTGGCACCGACGACCACCTGGTCCGAGCGCTGGGGCTGCCGTCCTCCACCGAGCGCTACCACCTCGGGTTCATGGGCTGCTACGCGGCCTTCCCGGCCTTGCGCATGGCCAACGCCTTCTGCCGCGCCGACCCGGCGGCGGTCGTGCTGATCGTGGCGGTCGAGCTCTGCACCCTCCACCTTGCCCCGACGCGCGAGGTCGATTCGATCCTGGCCACGTCGGTCTTCGGCGACGGCGCTGCCGCGGCAGTGGTGAGCTCGCGCCAACTCGAGGGCGAACAACGCCCGCTCGAGTTCCTCGCCACCTCCTCGACGCTGACCTTGGGCGGCCGCCAGGACATGGCCTGGACCATCGGCGACCACGGCTTCGACATGGTGCTCAGCAGCTACGTGCCGCGCGTGCTGGAGGCCGAGATCGCCTCGGCCTTGGCGCCGCTGCTGGAGCGCGGTGGCGTGAGGCAGGACGACGTCGCCCGCTGGGCCGTGCATCCTGGCGGTCGCGCGATCCTCGACAAGGTCGCGATCGGGCTCGGGCTGGACGACTGCGCCCTCGACGCCTCGCGTGAGGTCCTGGCGCACACCGGCAACATGTCCAGCGCCACGGTCCTCTTCGTGCTCGAGCGCCTCACCACCCCGCCTGAGCCGATGCGCGGGGCCTCGCCTACGGGCAGCTGGACGCAGGATCGCAGGGCGGAGGCCGGCGAGCTGATCGCCTCATTCGCCTTCGGCCCCGGCCTCACGGTCGACTCGGCGCTCTTCCGGGTGGCCTAGTCGTGCCGACTGCGCTCCCCCGCTCGGTGGCGGTGCTGATCGTCGGCGCCGGGCCGGTGGGCCTCTTCGCCGCGGCGCGCTTCGCCGCCATCGGCGTGGAGACCCTGCTGATCGATCGTCGGGCGGAGGTGTCGGTCATGAACCGTGCGATCGGCGTGCATCCGCCTGGGCTGGCGGCGCTGGATGCGGTCGGTGCAGGTGATGGTGTGCGGGCGGCGGCCGTGCGCCTTCGGCGCGCCCAAGCCTGGGGGGCGGACGGACCACTGGCCGTGGTCGATCTCGAGCCTGCCGGCGAGGTCGTGGCGCTGCCGCAACCCTGCACGGAGCGGGTGCTGGCGGAACGACTCGTGGCCCTAGGCGGGGCACCGCCCCACCGTGGCGTGGAGCTGGTCGACATCGCCCAGGATGTGAGCGGCGTGGACGTGATGCTGCGGACGGCGGCGGGCGAGCGGCGGGTGCGGGCGGACGCGCTGCTCGGTTGCGACGGCCGCGGGTCGCGCGTGCGCGCCCTGCTCGGGATCGGCGGGCGGGGCGGTGACTACCCGGACCGCTACGCGATGGTCGATGTGCCGCGTGACGATGGGTCTGGCCACCATGATGCCGCCATCCACCTCCACCGCGACGGCGTGGTCGAGAGCTTCCCGCTGCGCGGCGCGCGGCGCTGGGTCGTCCACCTCGGCGCCAAGAGCGCGGGTACGGGCATCGAGCCTCCGTCTCCGAGCGCCACCGCGCTCCTGGACACGATCGAGGCGCGCGTCGGGGAGCGGCCGCCGGCACCCTGCCACGCGGCACCCGACCACGCGGCGGTATCGGGCTTCGGCATCGAACGCTTCCTGGCCGATCGCTTCGCCCATGGTCGCGTCGCGCTGGCGGGCGACGCGGCGCACATCGTCAGCCCCATCGGCGGTCAGGGGATGAACCTCGGCTGGCTCGACGTGGAGGCGCTGGTCACCGCCTACGCCCAGATCGGGACGGAGGGGGGAGCGCGCGGCGTCGCCGAGGCCTTCGCCGCCGCCGCAGCACACCGGCGCGGCCGGGCGCGGCTGGCGATATGGCGCGCCGAGTGCAACACCCGTCTTGGCCGACCCACATCGCCGGCGCTCGCCCGTGCCCGCGACGCGGCCTTGCGCCGGTTCCTGCGTCCACCCTTCGAGGGGGCGGCACGCGGCTTCTTCACCATGCGAGGGTTGGCGTGAACGCGGTGGCTCCGCCTCGCCCACCACCGTGGCGTCACCCCTGGGTGCGGCACCTGCGGCTCGGCTTCAACCTCGTGCTCAGCCCCATCTACCTGTGGGGCGTCTGGCTCGCCGGCGGCGGTCTCAGCGATCCGCGCGTCTGGATCGGTTGGCTCTCGCTGCACGTCTTCCTCTACGGTGGGACCACCGCCTTCAACTCCTTCTACGATCGCGACGAGGGTCCGATCAGCGGCATGCGCCGACCTGCGCCCGTCGACGCCGGGCTCCTCTGGTGGTCGCTGGCGGTGCAGGCCGCCGGCATGCCGCTCGCCCTGATCGTCGGCGCTCCCTTCACCGTGGCGTACCTGGTCCTGTTCCTGGTCGCTGCCGCCTACTCCCACCCCCTGACACGCTGGAAGGCGCACCCCGCTTCCGCCCTCCTGGCTGTGGCGCTGGGGCAGGGCGGCGTGGGGTTCCTGGCCGGGTGGTGGGCGGTCGCTGAGCGGTCTTCCGGCCTACGCGCACTCCTTGACGTGGCACGCCCCGACGTCCTGCTGGGGGCGCTCGCCACCGCCCTGGTGCTCGCCGGGCTCTACGTCGTGACCCAGTCCTTCCAGACGGTGGAGGACCGGCGACGCGGTGACCGCACGCTGCCGGTCATCTGGGGACCGGGGCCAGCGCTGCGGCACGCCGCCATGGTGAGCGGCGCCGGGGTGCTGTTCATTGCCTGGATGGTGGCCGAGCGCCTTCATCCGGCGTGGGTGGCAGCGGTGGTGGCCGGCGCACTGGCGATCGGCGTCCCATGGTGGCGCTGGGCGGGTGGCTTCGACGAGGCCGATCTCGACGGCAACTACAGGCGCGCGATGCGCATCGCTGGAGCCGGCGGGGCAGGGCTCTCAGCCTTCCTGCTGATCCAGCTGCTGCTGCGCTGACGACTCACCGGCATGGGCCGCCTCGTCATGATGGCCGAGCGGCGTCGTGGTGCGAGCG
>CAYXJZ010000158.1:0-3333 GCA_964465355.1 uncultured bacterium
GAGGGGCGCTTCGGCTACTACAACGCCTTCGTGGCGCCGGACGCCTACGACCTCGGGGCCCTCGACCAGGCGCTGGGCGACCTCTGGCACACGCCTGACATCGTCTTCAAGCTCTACCCATGCGGCTCCTTGATCCACGCCTCCATCGACGCCGCCATCGCCATCCACGAGGCGCATCGGCCCGACCCGGAGCGGATCCGCGAGATCGTCTGCATCGCCCCGCCCGGCATGGTCACCACCGTGCTCGAGCCCGTGGCGCAGAAGCTCGCCCCCGTCAGCGGCTACCAGGCCAAGTTCAGCACCCAGTACGCCGTGCTCACGGCCCTGCTGGACGGGACGGTCACCGAGGCGAGCTACGCGGAGGAGCGGGTGCACGACCCCCGGCGTCGCCGGATGCTGGCCGAGGTGCGCTACGAGACCGACCCGGCCATGCCATGGCCGCACCGCTACCCGGGAGGCGTGCGCGTCGTCATGGACGACGGCGCGGTCCACGAGGTGCGCATCGAGAACAGCCCGGGCAGCACCGACCGCCCCGCCACCGTCCAGGACATCGCCCGCAAGTTCCACGGCAACGTCGCCGGGCGGGTTCCCGAGGCGCAGGCCAAGGCCCTGGTCGAGCGGGTCATGTCGCTGGAGGCCGAGACCGACCTGACGGCGCTGCTGAGCGGCTTCGCGGCCAAGGGCTGAGCGCCGCGCTCAGCCCTCCCCGGCCAGGGCCCGCTCCGCCCGCTCGAAGCCGCCACGCCAGCGCAGGATCAGGCCAGCGGTGACCAGCAGGGTGGAGGCGGCGGCGATGAAGGCCCAGGAGAGCCCGCCGAACTGGGCCACCAGGCCCATCAGCGCCGGGCTGCTCACCTGGGCGAGGCGGTTCCAGGTCAGGCGCATGCCCAGCGCGAGCCCCACCTCCGACTTGGCCACGTGGTCGGTCACCGTGACGATGGACAGCGGCTGGGTGATGCCGGCGCCGAGGCCGACCAGCAG
The DNA here is from genome assembly GCA_964465355.1 of uncultured bacterium. Taxonomy (GTDB): domain Bacteria; phylum Deinococcota; class Deinococci; order Deinococcales; family Trueperaceae; genus JAABTL01. The sequence goes on from CAYXJZ010000158.1 coordinate 982, forward strand.
CGAGGCTGCCATCAGGGGGAGGACGGTGTCGACGAAGCCCGTCATGCCCAGCCCAAGGGCCAGGACCAGCACCATGATCATGGCCGCGGTGGCCCGGCCGCCCAGGGTCCTGACGATGACCGGCATGAAGGGGCGCACCATCATCGACATGAAGCCGCGCAGGCTGATGAGGAAGCCGATCATGGTGGCCGAGAAGCGCAGCTCGTCGAGGTAGACCGGCAGGAAGGTCTGGCCGACGGACTGGGCCACCAGCACGCCGCAGCTGATGGCGATGGCCATGCGCATGCCGGGGTTGGCCAGCAGCCCGCGGATCTTCTGGTGCCGCCCCGGGCCTGGGCCCGGCTGCTCGGTGGCGGCGGCCTTGGCGCCGTCCGCCACGGCGGGGGCGTCGGGCGGCGGCGCGCGCAGCAGCCGGGTCACCACCAGCGCCAGCAGGGCCAGCAGGCCGGCGCCGAGGAAGGCGCCCTGGCGACCCTGCAGGTCGATGAGCAGTCCGCCGAGCAGGGGACCGGCCATCTGCCCGGCGGACTGGAAGGTGGAGTACCAGCCGAAGTTCCGTTCGGCACGCGCCCCCCGGCCCAGGTCGGAGACGAAGCGCTGGGCCGAGACCACGAAGACCAGGTGGGCGATGCCAGCCAGCACCTGCAGCAGCGCCAGCGAGGCGAGGCTCGGCTGCGCCCACACCACCATGGGCGCGAGGGCCAGCAGCAGGGCTGCGGCGCTGAGCGGCCCCTTCGAGCCGATCCTGTCCACCAGGCCACCCACGCTGAGCGCCAGGAACATGGGGATGAGGTAGTTCATGGAGACGAGCAGGCCCACCACGGCGGGCGAGGCGCCGAGGGTCACCGCGTAGAGCGGCACGAACATCGACACCATCATCAGCGTCGCCATGGCGCAGGCGAGCGCGGCGCCGACCAGGACGAGTTGCCTCACGTGGTTCGGGGGTCCATGCTGTCCTTCCGTGCCTGGGGTCAGATCATGTAGGCGCCGCCGTTGACGTGCAGGGCCTGCCCCGTCACGAAGGCGGCGGCGTCGCTGGCGAGGAACAGCACCGCCTCGGCGATGTCCTGGGTGGTCCCCGCCCGGCGCAGGGGGATGGACGAGAAGTCCTTGGGGCCGTCCTTGGCCAGCTCCGGGTACCAGGCTGCCGGCCGCGAGGTGTCGCTCAGGCCCACAGGGGCCACGCTGTTGGCGCGGATGCCGTAGGGGCCGAGCTCCGCCGCCAAGGCGCGGGTCAGCCCCTGCAGACCCGACTTGGCCGCCACCACGTGGGCCCTGCCGGTCTTGGCCTGGGCGGCGGCGCTGCCGGTGATGTTGACGATGCTGCCGCCGTGGCCGTGACGCACCATGGCCTCGGCGGCCGCCTTGGCGCAGTAGAAGGCGCCGTTCAGGCTGACGTCGATCACCCGCCGCCAGGTGGCCACGTCCATCTCGAGGACGGTGCCGTGGGGCCGGATGCCCACGTTGTTGACCAGGACGTCGAGCCTGCCGAAGGCCTCGTCGGCCTGCGCGAACATGGCCGAGACGGCGTCGGGGTCGCTGACCTCGCCCACCACCAGCAGGGCGCGGCGGCCGAGGGCCTCCACCTCCCCGACCACCTCGCGTCCCTCGGCCTCGTTGTCGCGGACGTGGACCACCACGTCGGCGCGCTCGGCGGCGAGGCGCGTCGCCAGGGCGCGGCCCAGGTTGCGGCCGCTGCCGGTGACGAAGGCCACCCGGCCGCCGAAGCGGCCGGCCTCCGCGCTCACCGCTCCGCCCCGAACAGCTCGATGAGCCAGCCGATGTGCTCGACGTTGCGCAGGTAGTCGACCACCCGCATGTTCTCCTTTGGCGAGTGGTGGCCGGCCCCGTGGTAGCTGCAGCCGGCGTCCGAGACGATGTGCAGGCCAAGGTGCTCGGCGAAGATGTAGCGCGGCCCCGAGCCGGCGGTGATCGGCTGGATGACCGGGTCGCCGGGGTAGGCGCGCAGGGCCGCCTCGCGCAGCGTGCGGATGATGGGCTCGTCGAGCCGCGCCTTGCCGGGGTTGATCGTGCCGAGCAGCTCGGTCTCCACGTCCTCGAAGCCGTGCTTGTCCAGGTGGGCGCGCAGCTTGGCGTAGACGTCGTGGGCGTCCTGCCAGGGCACCAGGCGCATGTCCAGCTTGGCGCTGGCTTCCGCCGGCAGCACCGACTTCATCCCCGGCCCCTGGTAGCCGGCGGTGAGGCCGCTGATGTTGCAGCTGGGCGAGAAGAGGTACTGGCGGCTGGCGTCGACGCCGCGCACGCCGCCGATCAGCGTCTCGGCGCCGAAGTCCTGGAGGATGAAGGCCTCGTCCATGGGGTACTTGGCGATCTCCGCCATGTCCTCGTCGC
>CAYXJZ010000159.1:0-3161 GCA_964465355.1 uncultured bacterium
AGGAAGTTGATGGAGGCCACCGTCAGCGTGATCACCAGGCCAGGGAACACCGCCAGCCACGGCGACTGCCGGAAGTAGGGCTGCGACTCGTTGAGCATCCCGCCCCAACTGGGTGTGGGCGGCCGCATGCCGTAGCCGAGGAAGGACAGCGCCGACTCCACCAACAGCACGTTGGCCACCAACAAGGTGGCGGCCACGATCAGCGGCGTGACGGCACCAGGCAGGATGTGCCTGAACAGCACCCTCGAACGCGATGCCCCCAGCCCGAGCGCCGCCTCGGCGAAGGCCTGCTCGCGCAGGCTGAGCACCTGCGCCCTCGTGATGCGCGCCAAGGTCGGCCAGGCCACCAGCGACAGCACAGCCGCCAGGGTGAGCACGTTGCTCGGCAGCAAGGAGCCGACCACCATCGCAAGGCCGATGGTCGGGATGGACAGGGTGGCGTCGGAGAGCAGCGTCACCAGCCGGTCGATCCAGCCGCCCAGGTAGCCGGCCACCGCACCGAGCACGCAGCCGACCAGCAGGGCCAAGCCCGTGACCAGCAAGGCGAGCGACAGCGAGACGCGGCCTGCGTAGAGCAGTCGCGTGAGCAGGTCGCGGCCAAGGTCGTCGGTGCCAAGCCAATGGACGCCGCTGCCAGGCGGCTGCTGCATCGCGCGCAGGTTCAGGGCGTTGGGCTCGAAGGGTGTGAGCCAGGGCGCCAGCAGGGCGGCAAGGCCGAGGGCGATCAGCACGAGCAGGCTGGCCAGGCCGAGGGGATGCCGCAGGAACACCCGCCAGCGCATCAGCCGTACCTCACGCGGGGGTCGAGCAGGCCGTAGCTGAGGTCGGCCAATAGGTTGGCCACGATCACCACAAGCGAGGAGACGATCAAGACCCCGAGCACCACCGGGTAGTCACGGGTCAACAGCGACTCGTTCAGCAGCCGGCCGATGCCTGGCCAGCTGAAGACCACCTCGGTGACCATGGCGCCGCCCACCAACAGCGGCATCTCCAGGCCGAGGACGGTGATCAGCGGCAGCATGACGTTGGCCAGCCCGTGCCGCAGCAGCGCCCGTCGGCGCGATAGGCCTTTGGAGCGGGCGGTGCGCACGTAGTCCTCCTCGGCCACCGCCGCCAGGCCGGCCTGCACGTACCTGGCCCACTGGGCGACGTAGACCGAGCCGAGCACAAGCGCGGGGCCGGCCAGGTGCCATAGCGCATCGAGCAGCGTTGGCTCAACGCCGATGGTGCCCATGCCCCCAGCCGGGATCCAGCGCAGCCGGGCGGAGAAGACGAGCAGCACCAGGGCGCCGCTCCAGAAGGTGGGCACGCTCATGCCAAGCCCCGAGACCACCTGGGCAGCCGTCTTGACCGCCCGCGAGCGGCTGAGGCCGGCCAACAGCCCAAGGCCAACGCCACCGACGAGCCCGACCAGCATGGCCGCCGCCCCGAGCCTCAGGGTGTTGCCCAGCCGGTCACCGACCACCGTCAAGGCCGGCCGCCGCTCCACGTAGGACCGGCCCCAGTCACCACGCAGCAGGTTGCCCGCCCAGCGCAGGTACTGCTCATGAAGCGGCCGGTCCAAGCCCCAGATCACCTTCATGCGCTCGATGGCGGCAGGCGAGGCGTTGGGGTCGGCGGCGTAGACGTCCGCCGGCCCACCCTTGGGCAGGTGGACCACCAGGAAGAGCAGGACGGAGATCAGCGCCAGCTGGGGGATGAGCCCCAGCAGGCGCTGCGCGAGGTAGTGGATCAGGGCAGAGGCTCTATTTGGTCCAGCTGCCGACGTTCCAGAGGCTGGAGGTGGCGCTCGGGTCGTAGCCTTGCAGCGCCGTGCTCTTGGCAGAGAGCAGGGGGCGCGAAGCCACAGGGATGAGCGGGATGTCTTCCGCCAGGATGGCCTGGAACTCGGCGGCGATGCGCCCGCGCTCGGCCTGGTCGATGGTCACGTTGTAGCGCTGCAGCAGGGCGAACGCCGCCTCGCTCTGGTAGCGCTGCCAGTTGGTGCCAAGCCACAGGTTCCACACCGGCTCCTGCTGCTCACCGAAGGAGCCGTAGGCGGCCTGGTAGTCGCCGGCGCCAAGGACGGGTGGGAAGGAGGCGGCGTCGATGTCGCGGATGACCGTCTCCGCACCCACCGCGTTCCAGAAGGACTGGATGGCCTGGATGATCTGCACCCGGTCGGCCTGCCCTGCGATGTTGACCAGTTCGACGCGCAGCGGCTGACCGTCCTTGCTGCGCGGGCCGGCGGCGCCGGAGCGGACCCAGCCCGCTTCGTCCAGCAGCCGCTCTGCCTCGGCCGGGTCGTAGGAGTAGGCACGCACGTCCGGGTTGTGGGCCCAGTGGCTGGGCGGCAGCGCTGGGCTGTGATGGGCCTGGCCAAGGCCGAAGAGCAGCGCTTCGGTGATGAGCTCCCTGTCCAGTGCGTGGGCCAGCGCGCGGCGCACGTTCAGGTCAGCCAGCACCGGGTCCTCGTTGTTGAGCCAGATCTGCCAGTTGGCGAAGGTGGGCACCTGCACCGCCTCGAAGTGGCTCACGCCAGCCAGGAAGGGCAGCTCGGTGAGCGCCAGTTGCAGGACCAGGTCCGCCTCACCGCGCTCGATCAGCGCCCGCTGTGCCTCGCTGCCGGCCACGATGCGGATGACCACCTCGTCGGCGGCAGCAGGTTCACCCCAGTAGTCCGGGTTGCGCTCGAAGCGCAGGTGGCTGCCGGCCTGCCACTCCACGAAGCGGAAGGGACCGCTGCCGACGGGCTGGCGGTGGAAGCTGGAGGTGGCCAGGTCGCTGCCGTCCAGCAGGTGGGCAGGCAGGATGTAGGCACCGGCGAAGGCGGCCGCCGCCACGAAACCGACGGTGGGCGCGGGGAAGGTGATGACGGCGGTGAGCGCGTCAGGCGTCTCGATGCTGACGACGTCCTGCCACACGGTGCGGGTGGGGATGGGCAGGTCGGGGTTGGTGATGACCTGATGGGTGAAGGCGATGTCGGCCGAGGTGATGGGCGCGCCGTCCTGCCAGGTCAGGCCATCACGCAGGCGGACCGTGTAGGTGGTGCCGTCCTCGCTGAGGCCACCGTTGGCCAGGGTGGGCACCTCGGCCGCCAGCCACGGCTGGTAGGCGCCTTGCGGGTCGATGACGAAGAGCCGCTCCCACACCAGGTCCTGCGCCTCGTGCGCCAGGCTGAG
>CAYXJZ010000160.1:0-3160 GCA_964465355.1 uncultured bacterium
TATCTAGGTCCCCAGTGAGGGTCCCCCCGCCCCAACCACATGCAGTCGTGTAGGCCGCCCCCCGAGATAACCGATCCGCCCATCGACCAAGGCCACCCCTTGTTCGGTGGCCAGCTTGATGGTCTGCCCACCCCACTCGGGCACCGTCGTCTCCAGGTACATCTCGAAGGCGTACATGGTGTGGTCATGCAGGCGGATGTCGCCGCGACCGGGGACGCCGTCCTGTTGGTCGAAGAGGCCGATGGTGGGGCCGGCGCCGTGGCCGTGGTAGCCGATGGGGTGGCTGTAGATGCGACCGCGGAGGCCTTCGGCGGCCATGGCGGCCAGGGTGGCGGCCAGCACCTCGTTGCCGCTGCGGCCCTCCACCATCTGCGCTTCCAGCAGGTCCTGTTGGCGGCTGGCCTGCTCGAAGGCGTGTTGCAGGCCGGCGGGCGGGGCCGTCTCGCCTGGGCGCAGGACATAGGCGTTCTGCTGGGTGTCGGTGGCCAGGCCGAGGTGGTGGAAGCCGAAGTCGCAGTGCACCAGGTCGCCGGGCAGGATGGGCGTGTCGGGCGTGGCGCCGATGCTGCCCAACTCCGTGCCCCTGCGCTGCAGCGAGACGCTGGGCTGGAACCAGCAGCGGTAGCCCAGGTCGTCGGCGCGCTGCCGCAGCCACCAGGCCAGGTCGAGGGCGGTGGTGCGGCCCGGCTCGATCACGCGGTCGGAGAAGGCCTCGGCGATGATGGCGTGGGCCCGGCGGTTGTTGTCGTCCGATGCTTGGATCTCGGCCGCGGTCCGGCGCTCCAGCCAGGCCACCGCCAGCGGCTCTGCGCTCACCGTGCGTGACCACAGCGCCTCGCCGAGGGCGGCGCGCAGCTCGTCGTGCTCGTTCTTGCTGAGGCCGTCGGCGAAGGCGATCTCGTTGGAGACGTTGATGGCGATGCGCCGGGGCGAGCGTTCCTCCACCACCCGCCTCAGGCAGTCCCAGAAGCCCTCGGCCGCCTTGGCCTCCTGCGCCTTGGCCCACATCGGCCGGTAGTGGCCGTCCAAGCCGATGCCGGCGTTGGCGATGGCCATGGCCTCGAACGCGCCCCCTACGGGGGCGTGGAAGATGAGCGTGGTGCGCCGCCTGGCCGAGAGCATGGGCGCGGGCAGCAGGCTCACCATCAGCGGGTCCTCGTTGTACTCGCGGGCGCTGACGATCCACAGATCGATGCCGTGGCGCCGCATCAGCTCGGGCATGAGCGTGGCCAGGCGCTCGGCCAGCCAGGCGTTGCGCACGCCCGCCTGCTCGCGCAGAGGCAGGGCAGACGGCAGGCCGTCCGGGGTGGTGCTCGAGGCTTGGGTCAAGGTGGTGGACTCCCCCATCTCAGTCGTCCTTCAACCGCCTGTCGAAGACGTCACGCAGGCCGTCGCCCAGCAGGCTGAAGCCAAGCACCACGATGGTGATGGCGATGCCGGGGTAGAGCGTGACGTGCGGCGCGCTGCGGATGGCCTCGCGGCCGACGGACAGCATGCGACCCCACGAGATCTGCGGCGGCTGGGTGCCTAGGCCGAGGAAGGAGAGCGAGGCCTCGGCCACGATGGCGGTGCCCATGCCAAGGGTGGCCAGCACCAGAGCCGGCGCCCAGGCGTTGATCAGGATGTGGCGGAAGAGCACCACCACGTGGTTCTGGCCAAGAGCCTTGACCGCCTCGACGAACTCCTCCTCGCGCAAGGCAAGCACGTCGGCCCGCACCACACGGGCCATGGTGGGGATGCGCACGATGGCGATGGCGATCATGGCGTTGACGATGCTCGGCCCGAGGGCGGCCACGATGGCGATGGCCAGCAGGATGCCGGGCATGGCCAGCAGCACGTCCATGACGCGCATGATCACGTTGTCCACCCAGCCGCCGACGTAGCCGGCGATGGCGCCGAACACCACGCCGAAGACCAAGGAGATGCCGGTGGCCACCAGGCCGACGGTGAGGGAGACCCGCGAGCCCATGATCAAGCGGGAGAGCAGGTCGCGGCCCAGCTCGTCGGCGCCGAGGGCGTACTGGAAGTTGAGCCGGCCTTCCACCCAGAAGCCGCGCGGCGCGGCGTAGCGCTCCCAGATGTCCTGCTGCAGCGGGTCCATGGGTGTGAGCCAGGGCCCGAAGACGGCCATGAAGACCAGCAGGAAGATGACCACCGAGCCGAAGAGCACGTTCTTGTTGCCCAGCATGCGGCGCCAGACGGACTTCCTGGTCGTCGGCGGCGCGGCGGGCGGTGGCAGGGAGGCGACCGATGGGGCGATGGGCTCAGGCATAGCGGATCCTCGGGTTGATCAGGCCGTAGGACAGGTCGACCAGCAGGTTGACGCAGGCGAACACCACCGAGAGCATGAGCACGCTGCCCTGCACCACGGGGAAGTCGCGCTGGCTGATGCCGTTGATGATCAGCCTGCCGAGGCCCGGCCAGGAGAAGACCACCTCGATGGTGATCGCACCGCCGAGCAGGGAGCCGAACTGCACCCCCACCACGGTGATGACCGGCAGCAGGGCGTTGCGCAGCGCGTGGCGGTAGACCACCGTCAGGCCGCGAAGGCCCTTGGCCCGGGCGGTTCGGACGTAGTCGCGGCCCAGCACCTCCAGCAGACTGGAACGGGTCAGCCGCATGATGATGGCCAGGATGGAGGTGCCGAGGGCCAGGGCAGGCAGCAGCACGTGGCGGATGTGGTGCCACAGCGCCAGGCCGGAACCCTGGGTGAAGAGGGTCACCACGCCCTCCACGAAGGAGGGGCCGCGGCTGCCGATCGGCAGCCAGGAGACGTGCAGGGCGATCTGCGACAGCAGGATCAGGCCCACCCAGAAGTTGGGGGCGGCCACCCCCACCAGGGCGACGGACATGGAGCCGAAGTCGAACCAGGAGTTGCGTCTCACCGCCGCCAGCACGCCCATGGGCACGCCGATGCCGACGGCGATGACCAGCGACCAGATGGCGAGCTCGATGGTGGCCGGAATGCGCTCGAGGATGAGTTGGGTGACGGGGACCCGCTGGCGGATCGAGACGCCGAGGTCGCCCTGCACTGCACGGGTGGCCCACAGCCAGTACTGCACGGGCAGCGGACGGTCGAAGCCGTAGACACGGTTGAGCCGCGCCACCTCGGCCTCGGTGACGTTCTCGCCCAGCATCAGGCGCACCGGGTCGCCCGGCG
>CAYXJZ010000161.1:0-3121 GCA_964465355.1 uncultured bacterium
CCCTTCGACACCGACACCCCCACCGAGCAGGTCGCCCTGGACCTGCTCGGCGCCGTGCTGCACCGCCGCACCGCGGACGGCGCGCTGCTGGCCGGCCGCATCGTCGAGACCGAGGCCTACCTCGGCCTGCGCGACGACGCCTGCCACTCCTTCCATGGCAAGCGCACCAACCGCGTGCGTTCCCTCTACCTGCCCGCCGGCGCGGCCTACGTCTACCGCATCTACGGCATCCACCTCTGCCTCAACGTGGTGACCGGTGACGAACGCAGGCCGGAGGCGGTGCTGATCCGCGCGCTGGAACCCCTGCACGGGCTGGACCTGATGCGGCTGCGGCGCGGCGGCGTGGTCGATCATCAGCTCTGCAGCGGCCCTGGCAAGCTCAGCCAGGCCCTCGACCTGCGGCCTGAGCTGGACGGGCACCGCCTTGATGCGTCGCCGCTGTGGATCGAGCCGGCCGCGCCACAGCCCGAGGCGACGGCTGTGGCCTGCTCCGCCCGCATCGGCCTCTCCCCCAGGCTGAACGCCTACGCTTGGCCGCTGCGCTTCTACCTGCGCGGCAACGGGCACGTGTCCAAGGCAAGGGGCCTGCCGCCGGCACGCTGGGACCCGCCAGCAGAGCCCTGACACAGAAGCGGACAGTTCCTGTCCAGGTACGGTCCTATCGTCTGAGCCAAGGAGGCTAGACCATGAGCGACGATCCCCGTTCCATCGACCACGACCTGCTGACCCGCGTCTTCCATGAGCGCTACCGAGAGCTGCTGGAGGGCATGCCAGAGGGCGAGCCAACCTGGGTGACGAGCGGCGGCCGTGAAGGCGGCGTCTACGGCATGCTCGACACGCTCAGCGCCGAGCAGGCCTCGCGCCCGGCGCCGGGCGGCAGCACGGTGGCCGCCCACACCGAGCACTTGCGCTGGGCCATCGCCCTGGTCAACGCCTTCTTCCGCGGCGCGCAACCCGGCGGCGACTGGTCGGAGAGCTGGAAGGTGAGCACCGTCGACGATGCGGCATGGGCCGACCTGCGCAAGGCCTTGCGCAAGGAGGGCGACGAGCTGCTGGCGAACATCCCCGCCAAGCACACGTGGACCGAGGAGTTCGCCGTGAACGGCGCGCTGGCCAGCCTTGGGCACACGGCCTACCACCTTGGGGCACTGCGGCAGATGGCGAAGGCGGCCACCGAAGACGACGCCTGAGCAGCACCTGGCTGCAACGGCGTCCGGCCCGACCGCAACGCGACTGCAACGCCTCCTCACGACCATGGGGCCTAGGCCCGACCAACGGGCCCATGGTGTGAGGAGGACACATGAAGTACGTCATCCGGTTCTTGCTCCTCGGCGCCCTGGCCTGGTCGGCCGTGGCCTGCGTCCAAGGAGGAGACCCGCAGCCCGACCCGCCTGACGACGGGATGGAGGAACTGCTTGACACGGCCGGCGTCGGCGGCTGGGTCGAGGCCAGCTTGGGCTTCGATGTAGGCAGTGCCACGGTCGACATCCACCCAGGCCTCGCCGACGACCGGGGACCCGCCTACCTGCGCGCCACCTTCGATCTGCTCACACCAGGCGGCCATCCCCTGCGGGCGGTTGGCCTGCTGTGGCGCAGCGACGGCGACGACCTTGGCGTCGACGACCTTGGCACGGCTGGCGCCATGCAGCTCCGCGGCCAGGTCTTCGAGCGCGGCGGCCTGCAGGCCATCGCCGCCTCCGCCGACCTCGACCTGCTCACGTCCGGCGGCACCGTGGCCGCCCAGGCCGCGCTGCTGGTCATCGGCGCTGACGCCTTCTTCGACGAGGCTGACGCCATCTTCCTCGGTGACGCGCATCTGCGCCCAGCCGAGGGCAGCCGCCTCTCTGACGGCGTCATCTTCCCCTACCTGGCCGCAGGCGTTGAAGGCGTGGTGGTCGGTGTGCTGCAAGGCTGGGGGGATGAACGGTCCTTCGGCGAGATGGAGGTCTGGCTCAGCTACCGCGCCGAGCGCTGGACCACGCCATTCGGCACCGTCCAGTGGCTCAACGGCTACGTGGAGGACGACGGCGAGGCCAAGCCGACCGCGGCCATCGCCTTCGACCTGCGGCCCGCCCAGCAGCCAGACATGGTCGTGCTGGCCTGCGGTGACTGCGACGGCGACGTGCTGCTGGCCGTACCGACGAAGGGTTTCACTGCCACCGACGACCTGTGGCTGAAGATCCGCATGCTGCCTGCCATCCCGCGCTGGGCTGCGGGGCAGGACGAGGTGCCGCTGCCGGAGCGCTTCACTTGCCCGATGGCCTTGAGCCTGGCCGCCGACGCCGTCCGCGCGGCCAACAGCTACCGCTTGCATCAGCAGCTGCTGGCCGACGGCGCCACCTTGGCGCTGGTCCAGAAGACGGTGACGGTGCACCAGGCCGGCACCGATGCGCACGCCCAGATCGTCGACAGGCTGCACGACGCCGAGCAGAGCGCCTGGGGCGCCGCCACCTTCCTGCTCGAGCAAGCGGAGGCACGCCCATGCGTCCAGCGATGACCGCACTACCCACCGAGGCTCACCCCCGCGCATGGCGGCTCCGTCACTGGCTGAGCGCCTTGACGGCCCTCGCCCTCCTCTCCGGCATGGCGCTGGCGAACCACGGCAAGGAGGACAACGAAGCGGTCATCGTCTACCGCGGCAAGGGCAAGCAGGGGATGAGCAGGAGCGTCGCCTACGCCTTCCCGCAGCAGTTGGTCCTCCAGTACGGCCTGCTGATCCCTGGGCTGGAAGAGTTCCTCACCCTGGACGACGCCGAGGAACCGGCGCCCGCGCCCGGCCCCGACCCGGCGACCTGCGATCAACTGTTGATGGAGTTCTGGCAGGCCGCGCAGATCATCAACATCTTCCAAGGCCACGTCGCCAGCATGGTGGGCATGGTCTTCTTCGACGGCGAAGGCGAAGCCACCAGCGAGTACTACCTGCTGCTGGGACGCCTGCAGACCATCGCCCGCGAACGCGGCCGCGCCAACATGATCCAGGCGCTCATGGCAGCGATGGGCTGCCCGAACCTGCCGGTGCAGTTGCTCTAGCCTTTGCCCCCGGTGGCCTCCCTCAGCGCATCCCCGAGGAAGTTGATGGAGGCCACCGTCAGCGTGATCACCAGGCCAGGGAACACCGCCA
>CAYXJZ010000162.1:0-3081 GCA_964465355.1 uncultured bacterium
TACCGTTAGGCAGGCAGGGCGGCCAGCAGCGCCCCCACCGCAGCACCCGGCGCCACCGAGCGACCCAGTCGGCGCCAGGCATCCTCCAGGGCGGCGGCGATGATCACCGCGTCGTAGCGATCCACGTCCCCCAGCAGGCTGGGCCGGAGCAGCTTGCCCCGCAGCTGGTCCTGGCCACCGGCGATGCGCAGACCCCATGTGGCCAAGGTCTTGACCACCTGCTCGGCGTCCAGGTCATCGGGCGTGCGGAGGGCGGCCACCGCCGGGCTCGGCCGCTGCGCGAAGGGCGTCGCGCCCAAGGCCGTGCCGGCCACCAGCAGCGCGTCGTTGAGCTGGCGCTTGCGCGCCCAACGCTCCTCAGCTGGCTCCTGCAGCAGCAGCTGCAAGGCCACTTCGGCGGCATGGATCATCGAGGTGGCCGGCGTCGTGCCGCTGTCGCCCTGCTGCTGCCTTGGCCGCTCGGCGTGCAGGTCGAGGCTGTAGGCCCTCAGCCTGCGCGCCTGCGGCACCCGCGCCCATGCCCGCTCCGAGAGCCAGGTGAACCCCAGCCCGGGCGGCAGCATGACCCCCTTCTGCGAGCCGCTGACCACGGCGTCGAGCCCCCAATCGAGCGGCCGCAGCTCGGTCACGGCCAGGCTGGTGACGGCGTCCACCAGCAGCAACGCGTCGGGCAGCTGGGCGCGAAGTGCGCTGGCGACACCGGCCACATCGTGCAGCACGCCGGTGGAGGTCTCCGAATGGACCATCGTGACGACGTCGGGCTGCGGCCCGAGGGCCACCGCCTCGGCCACCTGCTCGGGGTCGAAGGCGCGACCCCATGGCAGGTCGACGGTGTGGACCTCGAGCCCGAAGCGCTTGGCCAGCTCTGCCCAGCGCTCGCCGAACTTGCCGCCCAGCAGCGCGGTGACCCTGCCCCCCTCCGGGACGGTGGCCAGCAGCGTGGCCTCGAAGGCGGTGGTGCCGGAACCCCCGAGCACCATGACGTCCTCGCCAGGCACCATGGCCACTTGGGCCAATCCCTCGCGCACCCGGACGAAGGTGGCACGGAAGCTGGAGGTGCGGTGGTGCACCACCGGCCGGGCCAGCGCCTCCAGCACCGCGGGCGGGACGGCGACGGGACCAGGCGCGTAGAGACGGGGCTTGCTCATGGGGTCCTCCAGGGGGCCGGCTGCACCACGGGCACTCAGAGCCGCACGGCACGCAGGCTGTGGATGACGTCCTGCATGCCCTTGAGCACGTCCAGCACCTCGTCGGGTGGCACCTGGTCGAGGGTGAGGGCGAACATGGCGAGGCCGTCCTCGCCCACGCGCGAGAGCTGCATGCTGGAGATGTTGACCCCGGCGTCCCCCAGCACCGTGCCGATGCGGCCGACGGCACCAGGACGGTCGTAGTTGGTGCAGATCAGCATGGTGCCCTCCGGCCTGATCTCGATGGGGTAGCCCTCGATCGCCACGATGCGCGGCTGGTCGCCCAGCACCGTGCCTGCCACCGAGCTGCTGCCCTCGTCGCCATGGGCGCTCACCGTCACCAGCGAGGCGTACACGTCTGCGCGGGCGGCCACCGTGCGCGACACCCGCACGTCGCGTTCCTTGGCGATGGCCATGGCGTTGACGTAGGTGGGCGGGTCGCTGAGCCGCGGCTCGAGGAAGCCCTTGGTCACCCCCACCGCGATGGGGTCGGGATCCATGGGGAAGGTGCCGGAGAACTCCACGTCCAGTTGCCGCACCCGGCCGCCCGCCAGTTGCGACAGCACCCGGCCGAGCACCTCGCCCAACAGCAGGTGGCCGCCCAGCTTCTGCACTACCTCTGGCGCCAAGGCAGGGGCGTTGACCACGCCGCGGGAGAGGTCGCCGCGCAGGGCCTGCACGGTGCGGTCCACGATCTCCGAGCCCACCCTGGCCTGGGCCTCGAAGGTGTTGGCGCCCAGGTGGGCGGTGACGACCACGTCGTCGCGCAGCAACAGGGGGTGGTCGGCCACTGGCGGCTCGTCGACGAAGACGTCGAGGCCGGCGGCGAAGATGTGGCCGGACTCCAAGGCACCGAGCAGGGCCGTCTCCTCCACGATGCCGCCGCGGGCGGCGTTGACCACCACCGAGCCGCGGGGCAGGGCGGCCAGGGCGGCCTCGTCGATCAGGCCGCGGGTCTCGTCGGTGAGCGGCGTGTGCACGGTGAGGAAGCCGACCCCGGCCAGCATGGCGTGCAGGTCGTCGACCAGCTCCACACCCAGTTCCTCGGCGCGGCGGCGGGTGAGGTAGGGGTCGTAGGCGCGCACCTGCATGCCAAGGCCCTGCGCCCGCGCCGCCACCAGGCTGCCGATGCGGCCCAGACCCACGATGCCGAGGGTGCCGCCATCCAACTCACGACCGAGGAAGGCGCGGTCCCATACACCACGGCGAACGCGCGCGTCGGAGCGCGCCAGGCCGCGTGAGGCGGCCAGCAGCAGCGTGATGGCCAGCTCGGCAGCCGAGACGTTGTTGGCCTCCGGCGCGTTGACCACCAGCACGCCAAGACGGCTGGCGGCGTCCAGGTCGATGTTGTCGACGCCTACCCCGCCGCGGCCGACCACCTTGAGGCGAGGACCGGCGGCGTGCAGCAAGGGCTCGTCCACCTGGGTGCGCGAGCGGGTGATGAGACCGTCGAAGCCGCTGACGATCTGCAGCAGCTCGTCGCGCGGGATGCCGGCGCGGTCGACGATCTCGACGTCCTCGAAGCTTGGGTTCCCCAGGGCGATGGCATCGGTGACGAGGACGCGAAGCATGCGGCGCAGCGTACAACCTGGCGCTAGTCAGCGGTGTCGAACTGCAGCACCCCATGGATGACCAGGTCGTCCGGCAGGGCGAAGCTGTCCACGCCGAGCACGTCGTAGAAGAAGGCGCCGGTGATGTGGAAGGGCGTCGGCGCGCCGGAGAGGGCGGCTTGCAGCCGCGTGAGCGCCAGCGGCGAGAGCGTGTGGGGATCGACGTACACCAGCAGGTCGAAGCGCGCCCTGCCGCCTGCAGGCACCGGCACCGGGTTCAGCTCGGAGGCCGTGCCCACCACCATCGAGACCTCGGACTGGACGGCGTCAGGCTGAACGGGCGC
>CAYXJZ010000163.1:0-3074 GCA_964465355.1 uncultured bacterium
CGTTGAGGCTGCCTATGCCGAAGTCGGCGTACTTGAAGTAGGCCAGCACCGCCAGTTGTGCGCTCACGCCCAAGCCAAGGGCCCAACGCGCCTTGCGGTCATCGCTGCCGCGCCAACGGCCGATGAGCCGGCCGGCCACGATGGCCATGGCGGTGGAGGCGGCGAAGACCAGCGCGAAGTCGGGCCGCCACCAGGCGTAGAAGAGGTAGGAGCCAAGCAGGATGACGACGCTGCGGTGTCTGGCCGGCGTCAGCCGGTAGACCAACAGGAAGGCGGGCAGGAAGAGGAAGAGGAAGACGGTGGAGGTGAAGACCACGCCTTCCTCCCGTGCTCAGTCGGCCGCGGCGGTCACGACGACGGCCAGCAGGCCTTCATCCGCTTCCATCACCACGACGGTGTAGGCCACACCGCGCTCGAAGGCTTGCTCGGCCACCGAGGCGATGGCCTCCTCACCGGCCGCCACCTGCAGGCCTGTGCGGGCTGCGCTCACCGCCACCGCCTCGGCCTGGCCGGGTGCCACGTCCTGCACCACCGGCCTGCCGTCAGGCGTCAGCAGCGTGAGGGCGGGCAGGCTGGTGAGGTTCATCAGGCCGAGCAGCCCACGCGAGACGTCGCGCAGGGCCGGATCGACGACCACCAAAGGTCCGGCCGACGTGAGGGCGACGGTGTGGAAGCTCTCCGGCTCGGCCGTGAGCTCCACCGCATGGCCGTCCACGGTCACGAGGGTGGTGCCTGGCAGCACGGTCTGGTAGGCGGAGGCCTCGCCGAAGACGATGTCGAACTGCTGGCCGTCGACCTCCCCGGTCACGGTGCCAGCGGCGGCGTTGATCATCCTGACCCAGGCGACGTCCTGGGGGGCCTCCGGCCCGTAGAGGTCGCCTTGGCCGACCACCAGGCTGACCAAGGCGAGCATGAGGATCGCCATGCCCGTGCGGCGGGACGGCACGGGGGCGAGGTGCTTGGATCGCATCGTTGGATGCTAACACCGGATGTTGAGCCCGGCATTTGCTCCGGGCAAGCCCGCACAGGGTTTCACGCGCTGGCCACGTCCTGGTGTAGCAAGCACTGGGCCGGACGATGAGCGACGGTGAGAAGGTTGTAGGTACAGCGAGATGCTGGCAGGACGACAGCATGAGACCTCGTGATAACCTCCTGAGCGTCGGCTGGGTCTTCAACGATCACGTGGATCGCCTAGCCGATTCCCAGGCACTTCCATCGTGCCTGGGACGACTCTCGAATGGAGGTCATATGAGCCGTCAGCATCTTCTGGTTCGTGGTTGGCTGGTAGCAGCCGTCCTAGTCGTTGGAGGGATCGCTTTCGCGCAGAACGATCGCCTCATCATCGGCGCGACCGCCGAGGTGTCCGGCCTCGACCCGCGCCTGGCCACCGACGTGTCCTCGTTCCAGCGCATCAACGTCATGCTGGAACCCCTTGTGGTCTTCGACCGCAACCTGCATCTGCAGCCGCGCCTTGCCACGGCCTGGGAGCTGGCAGACGACCTGCTCAGCCTCACCTTCACCCTGCGTGAGGGCGTGACCTTCCACGACGGTCGCCCCTTCACCTCGGAGGACGTGCGCTACACCTTCGAGACGATGCTCGACCCCGACTTCGGTGCCCCGAACCGTTCGCTCTACGTGGCCATCGACACCATCGACACGCCTGACGACCACACCGTGGTCTTCAACCTGAGCGTGCCCAATGTCTTCCTCATCAACAACCTGGCGCGCATGCCCATCCTGCCGGCCAACGCCGGCGAGGACTTCGGCCAGAACCCCGTCGGTACCGGGCCCTACAAGTTCGTGTCGCTGGTCCGCGACGACCGGGCGATCATGGAGCGCTTCGACGACTACTGGGGCGGCGCCGGTCAGTTGGCCTTCATCGAGTTCCGCACCATCACCGAGAACGCCACCCGGCTGCTGGCCTTCGAGTCAGGCGACCTGGACGTGACCCAGGGCCAGCTGCCCACCACCGAGCTGAGCCGCCTGGAGTCCGACGCCCGCTTCGTCCTCGAGCGCACCCCGGGCACCGGCTACAGCTACGTGGGCTTCAACCTGCTCGAGCAGCCGCTTGACAACGTGGCCGTTCGCCAGGCCTTCAACCACCTGATCCCGCGAGAGGCCATCGTCGAGCGCGTGCTCAACGGCAACGGCTTCGCCGGCATCAGCATGCTGCTGCCCGTCATGCCATGGTTCAACCCCGACACGCGCGTCTTCGACTACAACCCGGAAGCGGCGCGCCAGCTCATCGCCGAGTCCGGCGTCACCTTCGACCGCCCGCTGCGCCTGTTCACCAACGAGGACGCCGTGCGCATGCAGACCGCCGAGATCCTGGCCTTCGAGTTCGCGCAACTCGGCGTGGAGATCGAGATCCACATCGAGGAGTGGGCAGCCTTCCTCAGCCGCATCCAGTCCACCGAGGACTACGACATCTTCATCCTCGGTTGGAGCGGCCAGCTCGATCCCGACCGCGCCATGATCCGGCAGTTCCACTCGGGTCAGTTCGGTTCCGCCAACTACGTCTACTACAGCAACCCCCGCGTGGACGAGCTGCTGGAGCTGGGTGCGCGCACCGATCCCACCAGCGCCGAGTCGGTGGCCATCTACCAGGAGGCCTCGGCCATCGTGGTGGAGGAGTCCTCCTACGCCTTCATGTACTACGCCGAGGAGACCGCCCTGTACCACCCCTCCATCGGCGGCTGGGGCGTGCACTCCTACTCCCCGAACACCTTCCAGGACGCCCACCTGATCACCAAGGGCAACTGAGCCATCGCGCAAGGTGGTCGGGGCCCTTCGGGGCCCCGGCCACACCACGCCATCGCGCCATCACCCCGGCCGGCCGGCGCTGGCCCTATCTTCCTGCCTCCAGACGGTGATCCGCGCCCGCTTGAGCGCCGCACCGCACGCCATCTGCATACCCTTCGAGGTCCGCCCTTGCTGCAGTACATCGTCCAACGCCTGTTCTCGCTGGTCGTGATCCTGATCGGGGTGTCGATCCTGGTCTTCCTTCTCGTCAAGCTGACGCCGGGCGACCCGGTGCGCCTGATGCTGGGCGAGAACGTCACCGAGGCCGAGGT
>CAYXJZ010000164.1:0-2820 GCA_964465355.1 uncultured bacterium
TCCAAGCTCCTTGCTCGACCCGTCCGGAAGCCGTGGTCCGGTGGCCGTCTGGCCTGGGCCGCCGTTCGAGGAGGATGTGGTTTGACCGTCCAGTCCGCACGACTGCCACAAGGCAAGGCCGAGTTCACGGTCGAGGACGCCCATGTCTTCGACCGCTCCAGCCCGTTGCGCTGGGTGCTCTCGCACCTGTGGCGCAACAAGCTCTACCTGCTGGCCTTCTTCGTCTGCTCGGCCACGATGAACGTCATCCACGGCGTCCTGCCTAGGCTGACGGGGATGGCCTTCGACGAGGTGCTCAACCCTGTCGGCGGTGCGCAGGCGCTGCTGACCATCGCCGCCGTCTACCTCGGTCTGGTGATGCTGCGCGGGGTGCTCGACCTGGCCGCATCCTTCGCCATGGAGACATCGGGGCAGCGCCTGGTTCGCGGCGCCCGCGAGGAGCTCTACCTCAGCCTGCTCGGCAAGAGCCAGACCTTCCATCAGCGGCAGCGGGTGGGCGACGTCATGGCAAGGGCCAACGACGACGTGCGCCAACTCAACCCCATGATGAGCCCAGGCGTGTCGCTGATCTTCGAGTCGATGAGCGCCCTCGTCATCTCGGTGGCCTTCATCGCCGCGCTGCGCGTCGAGCTGCTGCTGGCGCCGTTGGTCTTCATCGTCGTCTTCTTCTTCGCCCTTCGGCTCTACATGCGCCAGCTCAACCCGGTCTCCGGCGCCATGCGCCGCCAGTTCGGGGTGCTCAACGCCGGCCTCAACGAGACCATCACCGGCATCGAGGTGGTCAAGGCCTCGGTGCAGGAGGCGCAAGAGCGCGGCAAGTTCATGAACCACGCACGCGCCTTCCGTGACCTCTTCGTGCGCCAAGGGCTGGTGCAGGCCCGCTACCTGCCGCTGCTGTTCCTCGGGGTCATCATCGCGGGCGCCTTCGCCCACGGCCTGCTGCTGCTCTCCCGCGGCGAGCTGACCACCGGCGAGCTGGTGGCCTACATGGGCTTCATGGGCCTGCTGCGCTTCCCTGCCTTCATCTCCATCTTCACCTTCTCGCTGGTGCAGCTCGGCCTGGCCGGCGCCGAGCGCATCCTCGAGCTCATGCGCAGCGAGACCGAGTTGGACCAGAACGCAGGTGGCCACACCGAGCCCATCCGCGGCGAGCTGGTCTTCGACGGCGTCGACTTCGCCTACGAAGGCTCAGAGGAGGGCCGTGGTGGCCTGTACGGCGTCTCCTTCCGCGCTGCGCCAGGCGCCACGGTGGCCATCGTGGGTCAGACAGGCTCCGGGAAGAGCACCTTGACCAAGCTGGTCAACCGCAGCTACGACGTGACCGCCGGCCGCATCCTGGTCGACGGCGTGGACCTGCGCGAATGGGACCTCGAGTCCTTACGCTCGCAGATCTCGGTCATCGAACAGGACGTCTTCCTCTTCTCCCGTAGCATCGCCGAGAACATCGGCTTCGGGCTGGGGGAACGGGCGACACGCGAGGCCATCGTCGAGGCAGCCAAGGCGGCGCAGGCGCACGACTTCATCAGCCACTTCGCGGACGGCTACGACACGGTGGTCGGCGAACGCGGCGTCACCCTCTCCGGCGGCCAGCGGCAGCGCCTCGCCATCGCCAGGGCGCTGCTCACCGACCCACGCATCCTCATCCTCGACGACGCCACCAGCGCCATCGACAGTGCCACCGAGGACGCCATCCAGAAGGCCATCGACGTGGTGTTGCAGGGGCGCACCACCCTGATAATCACCCACCGCCTCTCGCAGATCCGCCGCGCCGACCTGGTGCTGCTGCTGCAGGGTGGGCGGATCGTCGACCAGGGCAGCCACCAGGAACTGCTCGAGCGCTCGCCCCACTACCAACGGATCTTCGCGAGGTACGACTGATGGGCTTCGTCATGGAAGGCATCTCGGCCGAGCGCTACGATCGCGAGTACGGCGATCGCGAGCTGCTGCGCCGCATCTACGCCTACTTCCGCTCCCACCTTGGGCTGATGCTGCTGGTGGGCGGCACCATCTTCTTCGGCGCCTTGCTCGACGCCGTGTTCCCTGTGCTGGTGGCCACCGGCATCGACCGCATCGCCACGGCCTCTGCAGGCGACCGAGCGGCCCTGTGGCAGCAGAGCGGCTGGCTCATCGCCGCCATCGTCCTGGCGGGCCTGCTCTCCTGGACCTTCAACTTCTTCCGCCAGTGGCTCACCGCCAAGGTGGTGGGCGATGTGGTGCTGAAGCTGCGCCAGGACGCTTTCGACGCCGTGCTCAAGCGCGACATGTCCTTCTACGACGAGTACGCCACCGGCCGCATCGTCAGCCGCGTCACCTCCGACACCCAGGACTTCGCCACGGTGGTCACCCTCACCCTCAACCTGATCAGCCAGTTGCTGCAGGTGACCGTTCTGATCGCCATCCTCTTCTACCTGAACGTGCAGCTTGCCCTGATCGCCGTCTGCACGGCGCCGCTGATCATCGCGGCGGCGCTCACCTTCCGCCGCATCGCCCGCCACACCACCCAGCAGTCGAGGCGGGTGCTGGCCGACGTGAACGCCAACATCCAGGAGTCCATCACCGGCATGTCGGTGGCCAAGGGCTTCCGACAGGAGCGGGCCGTCTTCGACCGTTTCCGCGAGGTCAACGCCAAGTCCTACGGCATCAACCTGCGCACATCCTTCGTCTTCGCCTCCATCTTCCCGGTGCTCGGCACCATCGCCGGCGTCGGCGCCGCGCTGATCCTCTACTTCGGGGGACGCAGCGTGCTTGGCGGTGTCACCACACCCGGGCAATGGTTCCTCTTCGTGGAGGCCGTCGGCATGTTCTGGTTCCCGCTCACCA
>CAYXJZ010000165.1:0-2711 GCA_964465355.1 uncultured bacterium
TCGTCCTCGTCGTCCACGTCGCTCAAGGCGATCTCGAAGCTCTCGCCGTCCACCTCGACCACGTCGCCCTCGACCAGCTTGCGCTTGCGGCGGGTCTCGACCTCGCCGTTCACCCGCACCTCGCCGTCCTGGATCATGCGCTTGGCGTGGCCGCCGGTCAGCGCCACCCCCGCCATCTTCAGGGCGTCGTCCAGCTGCAGGCGCTCGTCGTCGCGCTCATCGGGTCCGTCGCTCATCGCAGGCCTCCCTTCAGCCGAGCTCGATCGCCACCGGCGCCGCCGGGTAGGAGCCGAGGAACTTGACGAAGGCCGCCTTGCGCATGACGCCGGTCAAGGCCTTGGCCACCACCTCGTCCTCCAGGTGCCCCTCGAAGTCAAGGTAGAAGAGGTAGCTCCATGGCTTGTCGCGCCTTGGCCGCGATTCCAGCTTGGTCAGGTTGATGTGGCCGAACTCCCGCAGGCAGTCCACCAGGTCGCCGGGGCGGTGACGGGTGGCCAGCACCAGGCTGGTCTTCTGCAGACCAGGGCCGCGCGGCACCGGGTCCGGGCCCAGCACGAAGAAGCGGGTGTAGTTGAAGCTCAGGTCCTCGACGTTCTCGGCCAGCACCTCCAGCCCGTAGGTCTCGGCCGCCCGCCTGCTGGCCAGCACCGCCTTGCCCTCGCCACCGTTCTCGGCCAGCAGCTTGGCCGCGCCGGCGGTGTCGAAGTCGGTCACCGCCTCGAAGCCGTGCTTGCGCAGGTAGCCCTGGCACTGCGCCAGCGCCTGGGGATGGCTGTAGACGCGCTTGACGTCCTGCAGCCGGGTGCCCGGCTTGGCCAGCAGGTTGTGGTGCACCCGCACCACCTGCTCGCCGACGACGTGCAGCACCGAGTCGGTCAGCAGGTCGTAGGTCTGGTTGATGGAGCCGGCCAGCGAGTTCTCCACCGGCAGGCAGGCCTGGTAGCAGTCGCCCCGCACGGCGGCGTCGAAGGCCTCGTCGAAGGCGGGGAAGCCGACGGCCTCGGCGTTGGGGTCGTACTGCAGCACGGCCTGCTCGGAGAAGGCGCCGGCCACGCCCTGGTAGGCGATGCGGACCTTGTCTTGCGCGGCGGGTGGGGCGTCGGGAGCGGCGGCGGTCTTGGGCGGCGTCACCCGAGCAGCCTACAACCCGGGCTAGCTCCCCGGCGCCAGCTCGGCCACCTCGGCGCGCAGCTGGGCCACCTGCCTGCGCGCGGTGTCCAGCTGCTCGACCAAGCCGTCGAGGCGCTCCAGCTCCACCCGCACGAAGCGCGTGTAGGGGGCGATGGCGGCGTTCAGGCGCTCGGCCGCGCGCTGCAGCTCCTCCTCGATCTGCCGGCCAAGGCCGCCCTCCAGGCCGTCGCGCAGGCGGCTCATCTGCTGGTGCAGCTCCCGCTTGGCCTTGGCCCTGCGGCGCGGCAGCACCAGCAGGCCCAGGCCCATCAGCGTCAGGCCGGCGGCGATGCCGGTGAGGTCCCAGGCCGCCGAGGACACCAGGGCCACCACCGCCGCGCCGAGGCCCAGGCCGCCCACCTGCATCAGGCCGGTCTGCACCACGCTGGCCTGCAGCGCCTCGGCCATGCGCCTCGCCTCGACCTCGGGATCGAAGTCGTCCAGCACGCTCTCGGCCCGGTCGCGCAGGGTGGTGATGAGGGCCTCGCGGTCGTAGCGGAAGCGCCCGCCCACCTCGCCGATGACGCGTTCCTCGCCCGCCTGCCTGCGGTCCCGCACGAAGCCGACCACGTCCTCCCACTGCTGCAGCGTGCGCTCGATGAACCAGTCGCTCATGGCGGTCACCGCCTGGTCGATCTCGGCCGAGGCGTCCGCCAGCACCCGCTCCTCGAAGGCCTCGCGCACCTTCTCCGGCCGCATCAGGGTGAGGAGCTTGCTCAGCTGCACCGTGTCGTCGAAGAAGACCTCGCCTCGACGCTCCACCTCCAGCAGCACGGTCTTGACCCGGTCGAGGTAGTTGCGCGCCTCGCGGCCCACGTCCTTGGCCCAGCGCGTCTGCTGCCTGTCCACCTCCTCCAGCGTGCTGCTGTCGTCCTGCAGCAGGCCCCGCTGGGCGCCGATGGCCTCGGCCATGCGCTCGGCGACGTGGGCGGCCACGCCGAGGCCGGCGTCCAGCTTGAGCCGCACCCGGTCCAGGTCGACCACCTGGCCGAGGTGGCGCTCGAGGGCGGCCAGGCCGCTGGCCTCCAGCAAGGCCTCGTCGCCGCCGGCCCTGGCCTGGATGGCCTGGCGGGTGGAGACGGCCAGCACCTCGGGCGTGTAGCCGAGGGCCTCGCGAGCGTGCCTGCGCACGAAGCCGACGACCTCGTCCAGCTGCGCCTGGCCGGCCAGCAGGTCCACCTTGTTGACCACCACCGTCACCCTGCGCCCCCAGGCGGCGATGCGCTGCAGGAAGCCACGCTCGGTCTCGGTGAGGGCGCGGTCGGCCGAGGTGACGAAGAGCACCAGGTCGGCGCGCGGCACGAAGCGCTCGGTGAGCATCTGATGCTGGGTGATCACCGCGTTGGTGCCCGGCGTGTCCACCAGGGCCAGGTCACGCAGGCGCGGCGCCGGATGGCTGACGCGGGCGAACTCCGCCGACAGCTCCTGCGAGCGGGGCTCGTCGCCGTGCACCACCAGGGTCACGCGGTCGGTGGTGGGCGTCACCCCCTCGGCCATGACCTGCGCGCCGAGCAGGGCGTTGACCAGGCTGGACTTGCCGG
>CAYXJZ010000166.1:0-2711 GCA_964465355.1 uncultured bacterium
TGCAGCAGCTCGAGGAAGTGGCCGCCGATGCTGTCATCCTCCGTCTCCAGCAGGATGCGCCGGCCGCCATGCGCGTAGTGGTACCAGTACAGCAGCAAGGAGGCTGAGCAGGCCATCAGCCGGTCGGCCAGGTCGCGGGCGCCGGCCGCCGGCTGGCCAGGCGATTCGGGCAGGGCGCAGCCAAGCGCCGAGACGCCCGTGCGCAGCACGTCCATGGGATGGGCGGCGGCCGGCAGGGTCTCGAGCACCTGCAGCACCGCCACAGGCAGGCCGCGCAGGGCGCGGAGCTTGGTCTTGTAGGCGCGCAGTTCGGTGGCGGTCGGCAGGTGGCCGTGCACCAACAGGTGCGCCACCTCCTCGAACTCGCAGGTCTCGGCCAGGTCGGCGATGTCGTAGCCGCGGTAGTGCAGGTCATTGCCGCTACGGCCAACGGTGCACAGTTCGGTGTTCCCCGCCACCACGCCGGAGAGCGCCACCGACTTCTTGGGCTTGAAGCCTTCGCTCATGCATCACCTCCGAAGATCCCTGTGGCCACGGCAGGCCCGAGCCGCTCGGCCGCCACCTCCAGGTCGAGCTGCAGCAGTTCGGCTGCCGAGAGTCTTGGCAGCCGGTCGACGAGGCCGATGAAGCGATCCTGCTCGGCAGGCTCCACGATGCCGTCGGCCAGGGTGCGGAACTTCTGCAGGTACTGCGGGCGGGCGAAGGGCCTCGCACCCAAAGGATGGGCGTCGGCCACCGCCATCTCGTCCTCGATGACGCGGCCATCGGCCATCGTCACCACCACGCGGCCGCCGAAGGCCTTCTCCGCAGGGTCGTGGCTGTGGTACCGGCGGGTCCACGACGGGTCCTCCGTGGTGCTGACCTTGCGCCACAACGCCACGGTGTCTTGGCGTCTGGCGCGTTCAGGCGCGTAGCTGCGCTCGTGGTGCCAGCCACCATCCTGCAGCGCGACGGCGAAGATATACATGATCGAGTGGTCCAGCGTCTCGCGACTGGCCTCCGGGTCCATCTTCTGCGGGTCGTTGGCCCCCGTGCCGATGACGTAGTGGGTGTGGTGGCTGGTGTGGATGATCACGCTGGCGACCTCGGATGTGTCGCCCACGCGCGGTCCCATGCGCCTGGCCAGGTCGATGAGCGCCTGGCTCTGGTACTCGGCCGAATGCTCCTTGGTGTAGCTCTCCAGGATCGCCCGCTTGGGCTCGCCCGGTTCCGGCAAGGGCACCTGGTAACGGGCGTCCGGCCCGGAGAGCAGGTAGGCGATGAAGCCGTCCTCGCCCTCGTAGGCGGGGGAAGGCGCACCCTCGCCACGCATGACCCGGTCGACGGACTCGATGGCCATCTTGCCTGCGAAGGCGGGGGCGAAGGCTTTCCAGCTGGAGATCTCACCCTTGCGCGATTGCCGGGTGGTGGTGGTGACGTGCAGCGCCTGTTGGATGGCCTGGTAGGCGGTCTCGGTCGGCAGGCCGAGCATGGCGGCGATGCCGCCGGCGGCGGCCGGGCCTAGGTGCGCGATGTGGTCGATCTTGTGCTCGTGCAGGCAGATGCCCTTGACCAGGTCGATGTGCAGCTCGTAGGCCGCAGCGAGGCCGCGCAGCAGGGCGGCGCCATCGGCGCCCGTCGTCTGCGCCACCGCCAGGAGCGGCGGGACGTTGTCGGCTGGATGGCTGTAGTCGGCGGCCAGGAAGGTGTCGTGGAAGTCCAGCTCGCGCACCGCCACACCGTTGGCCCAGGCGGCCCACTCTGGTGAGAAGCGGCGCCGGTTGGGCAGCCCGAAGACGGTGGCGCCCGAGGCTCGCTCGTGCCCGATGGCCTGGGCGCGGGCGGAGCGCACCGGCCGCCGAGCGAGGGAGGCCATGGCGACGGCAGCGTTGTCGATGATGCGGTTGCCGATCATCTCCGCGACCTCGGCCTCTACCGGCACCGGGTCGGTGGCGACGGCGGCCATCTTCCAGGCCAGCTGCGCCTCGCGCGGCAGCAGATCGGCCGATCTGTGGCTTCGGACGGTGTGCAGTTTCACAGGGTCTCATCCTCTTGACCAGAGGCGTGGCTGACGTACGCCAAGGCCGCGAAAGTGGTCCAAGGCTACCACGCCTCCCTGCGCGCCTCGGACGCGACCGGCGGGTGCCTTGCGCCGGTGTACGGTGCTCATGCCACCCCCGGCTGACGTGAACCGGGGCCCAACAGGAGAGTGCGATGACGGTGAAGATGACCCTTTCGACGGTCGTGGTGGCTGCGCTGCTGCTGGGTGGAGCGCAGGCGCAACGCGGCCGCGACGGCAGCCTGAACCTGCTCTACTGGCAGGCCGTCTCCACCATCAACCCCTACCTCTCCAGCGGGAACAAGGACCTCTTCGCCGCCTCGATCGTGCTCGAGCCGCTGGTGCGCCACGACCCCGACGGCGCCTATGTGCCTTGGTTGGCAACGCAGCTGCCCACGGTGGAGAACGGCGGCGTGGCACCCGACTTCAGCAGCATCACCTGGACGCTGCGGCCCGGCATCCTCTGGTCTGACGGCACGCCCCTGACCTCGCGCGACTTCGAGTTCACCTGGCGGTACTGCACCTCGGGCGGCGGCTGCGTGGCGGAGGACTACTTCGCCGGCATCGAGCGCTTCACCCTTCATGACGACAGCACCTTCACCATCCACTTCGACGCGCCCAAGCCCGTGCCGTACAGCGCCTTCGTCGGCAAGGACACCCCGGTGCTGCAAGC
>CAYXJZ010000167.1:0-2703 GCA_964465355.1 uncultured bacterium
TCAACGGCAGCGCATCACGCTGGCGTTACCAGAACGAGCAGGGCTCCTGGATCGGACTGCTGAGCGTCGGCCGTACCGTCGACGCCGGTGACCAGGCCGTGCTGGCCCCCTTCTCCCTGCTGTTCGTGGTGGTGACCTCACCCTGACGTGAGCAGCCTGCTGGCTGAACAACCTCTGCTCCTGCTGTTCCTGGTGGCCGCCGTTGGCGTCGCTCTCGGCCGCATCCGACTGCTTGGCGTCCGTCTCGGCATGGCGGCCGTGCTCTTCGCCGGCCTGGCCTTCGGCGCCTTCGACCCGCGCTGGGCGCTGCCGGAAGTGGTCATGCAGCTTGGCCTTGCCCTGTTCGTCTACACCATCGGCCTGGCCAACGGACGCGCCTTCCTGCGCTCCTTCGGCCCCAGCGGGCTGCGCGCCAACGGCCTCGTGCTCTGCGTGCTGATCGTCGGCGCGGTGCTCACCCTGGTGGCCGCCCGGCTGCTGGGCTGGGACCCGGCCACGGCCGCCGGCCTCTTCGCCGGCGCCACGACCAACACGCCGGCATTGGCTGGCGTGGTCGAGGCCCTGCACGGCGTCGAGCCGCAGCGGCAGGCGGCACCGGTGGTGGCCTACTCGCTGGCCTACCCGGGCGGCGTGCTCGGGGTCATCCTGTCCATCGCCCTGCTCCAGCGCCTGCGGCGGCGCGACGACCCGGCCACCGCGCCACGTGACCACGGCGAGGCCGGCGAGCGCCTGAGCAACCTCACCGTGCGCCTGACCCGGCCGGAGCTGAGCCGGGCGCCGATCGAAGGCTGGCGGGAGCGCGAGGGCTGGCACGTCATCCTCGGCCGCTTCCGCCGCGCAGGCGAGGTGGAGCTGGTCGGCGCCGACACCGTGCTGCAGCCTGGCGACGAGGTCTCCATCATCGGCGCGGAGGTGGACCTGCGAGCCGTGGCCTCACGGCTGGGCGAGGTCACCGACGCCCACCTGGAGTTCGACCGCTCCAAGCTGGACTTCCGCCGCGTCTTCGTCAGCGAGCCATCGGTGGCCGGCCGCAGCCTGGCCGACCTGCGCCTGCCACAGCGCCTCGGCGCCATCGTCACCCGCGTGCGGCGCGGCGACCTCGACCTGCTGCCCGACGGCGGCCTGCGCCTTGAGCTGGGCGACCGGGTGCGGGTGGTGGCCCGCCGCGACCGCATGGAGGAGGTCGCCCGCTTCTTCGGCGACTCCTACCACGCCCTCTCCGAGGTGGACGTGCCCACCCTGGCCCTTGGTCTCTGCGCAGGCCTGCTGATTGGCGCGCTGCCCATCCCGCTGCCGGGCGGCGGCAGCCTGGAACTGGGCTTCGCCGGCGGCCCGTTGCTGGTGGCGCTGGCCCTCGGCGCCGTCGGGCGCAGCGGCCGCTGGGTGTGGACCCTGCCCTACTCGGCCAACCTCACGCTGCGGCAGATCGGTCTGCTCTTCTTCCTTGCCGCGGTGGGGACGCGCTCCGGCTACGCCTTCTTCAGCACCCTGCGCGCCGGCCAAGGTCTTGACCTGCTGCTGGCGGGCCTGGTCATCACCCTGCTGCTCACCTCGCTGACGCTGTTCATCGGCCACCGCTGGCTGCGCATGCCCATGGACCTGGCCGCCGGCGTGGCCTGCGGCCAGCAGACCCAGCCGGCCGCCCTCGGCTACGCCGTGGAGCAGATGGGCAACGATCGGCCGCAAACCGGCTACGCTACCGTCTTCCCCCTCGCCACCATCGCCAAGATCGTCCTGGCCCAAGTGCTGTTGACCCTGGTCTGAGCCGATAGCGGGCGGGCCTCGATCGGCAGAGGCGCTTGGCCGGCGCTCGCCGCCCAAAGGGGCGGAGAGCCAAGGAAGCCCCTTGGCGACCGTGTTAGCGTGCGCGCATGAAGACCCTGCGCGACAAGGTCATCGTCATCACCGGTGCAGGCGGCGCCATCGCAGGCGCGGTGGCCGAAGCCTTCTTCGAAGCCGGCGCCCGCCTTGCCTTGATCGACCGCGACGAGGTCCGCATCCAGGGCCGAAGCAGCTCCTACACATCGCTGCCGGTGATCAGCGACCTCTCGAGCGTGGCCGAGGCCGAGCGCGCCCTTGGCGAGGTGCAGGCCCAGCTGGGCCGGGTCGACGGGCTGGTGCATCTGGTGGGCGACCTCAAGGCGGGTGCGCTCTCCTCGCTGTCGGAAGACGACTACCAGAAGGTCTTCGACGGCAACGTCCGCACGCTCTTCGTCGCGACGAAGGCGGCCCTGCCCTTGCTGCGGGCCAACGAGGAGGGCTTCATCGGCGGCATCGCCAGCCGCGAAGCCTGGGAAGGGGGCAGCGGCGGTGCGCCGAGCTCGGCGCTCTTCGCCGGGGCCAAGAGCGCCGTGGCCGCCTTCCTGCGTTCGCTCGACGCCGAGCTGCACGGCAGCGGCGTCGACGTGGGCATCTGCTTCCCCATGGGGCCGGTGGATACCGCCAGCAACCGCCGCGCCTTGGGCCGCCGCCGCGACGCCCCCGTCATCGATCCGGCCGCCATCGGCCGGGCCTTCGTGGCAGCCGCGCTGTCCGACCAGGGTGGGCGGCTGCTGGAGCTGCCGGTCTACCCGCCGCGCTGAAGCAGGCTGCCGGGCAGCGCCAGGCACGACCCCGAGACCGACCACGAATCAAAAGACACCGCCGCACCTGGCTGCCCTGAGGGGCGACCGGGCGCAGCGGCGCCATCGAAAGCTCTGTTCC
>CAYXJZ010000168.1:0-2623 GCA_964465355.1 uncultured bacterium
CCTGGGCGGTGATGGGCGTGCTGGCGTCCAGCAGCGCGATGGACACCTCACGCTCATCCACGAGCTGGAGTCCGGCCTCGGTGGCGCGCAGCGTGACCTGCGTCGTCAGGAAACGGCCGTCCACCTGCCACGGATCGCCGATCAGGCCGCTGTCCCCATCGCCGCAGCTGTAGTTCAGACGCCGCCCCTGGGCCGCCAAGGTGGCGCCATGACCGGTGGAGCGGCAGACGGTGCCGTCCGTCAGCACCACGCGGCCGATGGTCCCTTCCACGGTCCTCCGCTCCAGCACCGCGATGGGGCTGGCATGCATGATGTCGAGCTGCACGCGGTCAACCCGCAGCTGGTCACCGTTGACATGCGGCTCGCCGACCAGCCCTGCCTCGAACTCGCAGCTGTAGCCGAGGCGGTCCCCATCAACGGCCAGCGTGGCTCCGAAGCCGGCGTGCTGGCATAGCCCGCCGTCTGGGAGGACGATGTCGGTGGCCGGCTGCGCCAAGGCCTGGCCGAAGAAGGTGGCGAAGAACAGCTGGCCGAAGGCGAGCGCGGTGAGTCGGGACGTGCGCATGCGTACCCCCTTGGTGTGACGAGACGGCGAGGGCCGATATCCGGCCTAGCAGGTCGGCGGCGACAGCACGTCGGCGTGCGCGCTGGCGCCCATGCCCGCCACCACACCGCCGCCCGGCACGTACAGCCGCCCATCCAGCGGCACCGCGCCCATGCCGTGTCGCGGCATCGGCATCGGCGCCATGGCTTCCCAGGTCCCCGTGAGCGGATGGTAGCGCTCCACCTCGCCGAACATGCCGTCCCGCCTCCCCGGGTTGCCCTCGCCGCCGAGGGCGTAGAGGCAACCGTCCAGCGCGGCCACGGCATGGCCGCTGCGGCCGGTTGGCATGTCGGCCGCGGCGCTCCAGCCGCCGGTGGCGGGGTCGTAGACCTCGTGCGTGGGCAAGATGAAGGCGTCGGCATGGCCGTGGTCGTGGTCGCCGCCGATGCGGCCACCCAGGACGTGCAGACGACCGTCCAGCACCGCGACGCCAAGGTGGTCGCGCGGTGTCGGCATGGGTGGGAGCGCCTCCCAGGCATCCGCCGACGGGTCGTAGACGGCCAGGTCGGCCACCGACACGCCGCCACTGGCGCCGCCCACCGCGTAGAGCAGGTCGCCCAAGGCCACCGCGGCCAGGCCGCCGCGGGCGCTTGGCATGGGCGCGGCAAGGCTCCAGGCGTCGGCCACCGGGTCGTAGACCTGCACGGCGTCGGTGGCGTTGCCCAAGCCGGGTCCACGGTAGCCGCCCACCACCACCAACCGGCCCGCCACCACGGCTGCTGCCGGGTGGTTCACGGCAACGGCCAAGGGCGCAACCGTCTCCCACGCCGCCTCGCCCGGCCGCCAGCGCTCCACGCTGGCCAGCGTGCCGGCGCCGCGGTCGAAGCCGCCGATGGCGTACAGGGCGTCATCGAGCCAGACGGCTGCGATCTCCTGGCGAGCAGTGCCCAACTCGGGCAAGGGCTCCCAGGTGGAGGCCGCAGCCCAAGCGCTGCTCAGCAGCCAGACGGCCAGCAGGGTGGAGAGCCCGTGGCGGGCACGGGACGTGCTCGGGGCGGTCGGCTTCGTCGTCATGGCGGTCCCTCCCAGGTAGGGGCAGGCTACGGGGCCGGCATTGGACGGCGATGAGCTAGCTCAGGGGGCGGTGAAGACCAGCGTCTCCCCGGCGCCGAAGAGGCGCAGCTCCTGCCCTACGATCAGGTAGAAGCGTGCCTGGCTCAAGGCCTGGAAGAAGCGCTGCTCCTGCGAGCCGACCGGGTCGGCGCAGGCCATCCTGGTGGAGGCAAGGGCACCGAAGCGGATGCCGCCATCGCCGCTCAGGGCAACGGGTCCGGCGTAACGGTTGCAGCTGCCGTTGCCCGCCACGCCGTCACCCTCGATCCTGAGGCTGGGTCGCGCACGGTTGGGGGGCAACACGGGCTCATCGCCGATGGCGCTGAGTCGCCAGTCCACGTCGGCGATGCCTGTGTTCCCGGCGGCAGGCGCCTGGGCAAGGGACCAGCCGATCAGCGCTGCAGCAAGCAGGGCCAGGGTGAGGACGGACAGGGAACGCTTGCTCATGATCTCCTCCGCTCGGGCTCGCCATCGGCCTCGTGGCCATCGGCCCGATGCGGATGTCCATCGGCCCGGCGGACGCCGCATCGGCTTTGCCCTGAACACCTCAGGCTACCGCTTCGGCGACGCTGTGGGACCCAGACGACACCCACGCCAGCGACACGCTTGAGTCAAGGCACACGCCTCGACTAGGCTGGCCGGATGAACGCCTGCAGGCCGACCCCATGAAGACGATGGCGACCCTCCCGAAGCTGCTCCCCGGCGACGAGGTGGCGGTGCTGTCACCATCCTTCGCCGCGCCAGGCATGTTCCCCGAGGTGTTCGAGCTTGGCCTGCAGCGCATGCGCGAGGTCTTCGGCCTGCAGCCCTTCGAGTTCCCCACCACCCGCAAGCTCGGCGCAACCACGCAGGAGCGCGCCGCCGACCTCAGCGACAACAGCCACTTCGCCAACTTCCTCTGGCTGTGCGGGGTGCCCTCCTACTACGGCGGCTCGGTCATGACCCAGTACGCCATGCAAGGACGGA
>CAYXJZ010000169.1:0-2585 GCA_964465355.1 uncultured bacterium
CCGACACCGGCACCCAGGTGCTCTTCGCCAACACCTACCACCTGTACCTGCGCCCCGGCGCAGACAGGGTGGCGAGGATGGGCGGCCTGCACCGGTTCATGGCCTGGGACCGGCCGATCATGACCGACTCGGGCGGCTTCCAGGTCTTCTCCCTCGGCGCCTCCATCGACCACGGGGTGGGCAAGGTGGCCAGCATCTTCCCAGGCGAGGGTGCAGAAGCCACCGCCACGGCGCCGCGTCTGTCGGCCGCAGCCGGATCGATGGTGGAGGTGGGGGAGGAGGAGGTGCGCTTCCGCAGCCACGTGGACGGCAGCGTCCACGTCTTCACCCCCGAGCTCAGCATCGAGGTGCAGCGTCTGCTGGGGGCCGACATGATCCTGGCCTTCGACGAGTGCACCAGCCCGCTGCACGACCAGGCCTACACGGCGCTCTCGGCTGAACGCACCCACCGTTGGGCAGAGCGTTGCCTGCGCGCCTTCGAGTCCACCCAAGCACCGCACGGCCACCGGCAGGCGCTCTTCGGCGTGGTACAGGGCGGCGCCTTCGAGGCCGTGCGGCGCCGCAGCGCCAAGGTCATCGGCGGCATGCCCTTCGACGGCATGGCCATCGGCGGCAACCTCGGGCGCAGCCATGAGGACATGCACCGGGTGCTGGAGTGGACCGTGCCCGAGTTGCCCGACGCCCTGCCCCGCCACCTGCTCGGCATCGGCGACGTGCCGTCGGTGCTTGCTGCGGTGGCGCGCGGCGTCGACACCTTCGACTGCGTGTCACCCACGCGCAACGCCCGCAACGGTGGTGCCCTTGCGCTGCTGGACGACGACGGCCGCCCAAGGCCCAACTTCCGCCTCAACCTGCGCAACGCCGCCAACAAGGACGACCCGCGACCCATCGAGGGGGGCTGCGACTGCCCCACTTGCGGGCGCTTCTCGCGCGCCTACCTGCACCATCTGCTGAAGGCCGACGAGTCGCTAGGCCCTCAGGCCGTCTCGGTGCACAACCTCGCCTTCATGGCCAGGCTGATGCGTGAGGTGCGCGAAGGTCTGGCGCAGGGGCCGACCGGCTTCGCGGAGGTGGTGGAGCGCTGGTTGGGTCATCTGCCGGCCGCGCGGGCGGCTGCGGTCGTGTAGACGGGTGGCGACCCGCACGCTGGTTGCGGCCGACGCAGCCCTGATGTGAGGGACTTGGCCACGCTCGTGGGCCGTGGTTCTACATACTCCGGATGGGAGAGGTGGGAGTTCTTCGGGCGGCCGTGATCCGGCTGAACGGAGGACGGTCATGCCCAGAGGTCGCTCATGGCGCTTGTTGGCTGCTGCGATGGTGTTGTCCATGTTCGTTGCGGCATGCAGCGAGTTCCAGTTCCCGCCTTTGGGGGGACCGCCCCACGAGCACCTGCCCGCCCCGCCTCCCGACGACGGCCCGCCCTCCGGCGACCTGCCGCCTGCGCCGCTGCCCCCGTCTCCGCCACCCGGCGAGGATCCTGCTCCCGAATCCCCACCCACACCGACGCTGCCGACGCCGACGCGCCTGTGGTCCGAGGCGGCCGACTGGCCCGGCGGTGTGTTGCCTACGGCCGGCGACGAGGTCACCATCCCCCACGGCGATGTGGTCCTGCTCGACGTCAGTCCGCCGCCGCTGGCGGGTCTGGCCGTCAACGGCGTGCTGATCTTCGATGAGGCCGACCTGGAGCTGACCGCCGACTGGATCATGGTCCACGGCGGCCTGTACGTCGGCAGCAGCCAGCAGCCCTTCCAGCACCGGGCGGTCATCACCTTGACCGGACCATGGAGCGACGACCAAGGCATGGAGTTCATGGGTACCAAGGTGCTCGGCGCCATGCACGGTGGTCGCATCGAGCTCCACGGCATCGTCGATGGACCGAGTTGGACCCGCCTGACCCAGCACACGGCCGTGGGTGACACTGTCATCCGGGTCGAGGACGCCAGCGGCTGGCAGGTGGGTGACCGCATCGTGCTGGCCTCCACCGACTTCGAGATGTTCGAGGGCGGCAACCACCAGGGCGACCACAGGCGGCGTGACAGCCAGGTGGAGGAGCGCACCGTCACGGCCGTCTCCGGCCAAGCCCTGACGCTGGATCGCCCCTTGTCCCATCCACGGGTGGGTCAGACCGAGGTCATCGCCGGGGTGCTGATCGACCAGCGCGCCGAGGTGGCGCGGCTAACCCGCAACGTCATCGTGCAGGGCGACGAGGCTTCGGCAGACCCAGGCAACGACGACTACTTCCGCTTCGGCGGCCACGTCATGGTCATGCAGGGCAGTGTGGGGATCTTCGATGGCGTGGAGTTCCGGCGCCTCGGCCAGATCGGCATGCTGGCCCGCTACCCCGTGCACTTCCACATGCTCCGCGACGGCGGTGCCGACAGCTACGTCGGCAGCTCCAGCATCCACAGCTCCTTCCACCGCTGCCTCACCATCCACGGCACCAACCTGCTGCGTGTCTACGACGTGGCCGCCTATGACACGTACGGTCACTGCTTCTTCTTCGAGGACGCCGCAGAGGAAGGCAACGTGCTGCAGCGCAACCTGGCGCTGATGATCCGCAAGCCGCCCGAGAACCAGCGGGTGCT
>CAYXJZ010000170.1:0-2549 GCA_964465355.1 uncultured bacterium
CCAAGTGCAGACGCGAGGCTGAGGTGGATGGGCGCAACGCTCACGCGCCGGGCGATCTCGGTGGCCACCACCGGGTAGCCGATGCGCTGGCCGATGACCAGCGGTGTGCCGTACTCGCCGATGGCGGAGGCGAAGGCAAGGAAGCCACCCGCCAGCAAGGGCGGGACCGACAGCGGCAGGACCACCGTGCGCAGCGCCTGTCGCCAGCCGCCGGAGACCCGCACCGCCCACAGCCAGGAGCCGGGCAGGCGGGCGAACTGGGCCCGCAGCGCGAAGTAGACCAGCGGCGCGTAGTTGACGGCCATGAGCACCGCCATGCCGGCGAGCGTGAACAGGGCGTCGCCCAGAGCGACCCCGTCCAGACCCAGCCGACTGGCGTAGCCGCGGCGCCCCACCGTCTGTGTCCAGGCAAGGCTGACGAGGAAGGGAGGGGTGAGGAAGGGCACGCTCATGATCAGGTCGATCCAGCGCGCCGCCCGCGAGCGCCAGGCCAGCGGCACGCGGCCACCGAGCAGCTCCTCCATGGTCAGGGGCCGAGCCTGGAAGGCGGCGGGGAACGACACCGAGGCCAGCACCATCAGCAACGGGTAGGCGACGACGACCGCCACGCCGGCCCCGATCAGCCAGCGGCCCAAGCCACCCAAAGGGCGCCGCCGCACCTGCATGGGTGCGGCGGCGGTCTCGGAGCCCGCTGAGGTCAACTCAGCGCCCTTGGACGATGCCTTCGACGATCTCGGTCCTGAAGCGCTCCAGGGTGGCCGCCAGCGCGGCGGCGGCAGCGTCGTCGTCCACGCTCAGGGCCACGAAGTCGACGCCGGGCAGGGGGCGCGGCGCATCCACGCCCACCCGCGCAGGGATCAGGTAGACACCGGCCACCAGGGCCTGGCCCGCCTCGGAGAGCATGAAGTCGAGGAAGGCCTGCGCGCCCTCCGGGTTCGGGGCGCCCTGCTGCACGAAGGCGGGACGCAGCGCCAGCACGGTGCCTTCCTCCGGGTAGAGGATCGCCAAGGCCTCACCGGCCGCGATGCTGCCGTAGCTGATGTAGTCAACGGCGGCGATGGTGGCGCGGCGCTCGCCGGAGAGCACGGGGTTCAGGGCGGCGTTGTTGGGGCCGGGCACCGCAAGGCCCTGGGTGGCGAGGTCGGTGAGCAGGCTCCAGGCCAGGTCGCCGTAGACCTGGGTGAAGCCGGCCAGCCACTCGGCCGCGCTGCCTGAGAGGCTGGGGTCGGGCATGGTCACGGCGTTCTCCCAGCCGGGCTGCAGCAGATCGAACCAGCTGACGGGGTACTCGTCCTCGGCCACTTCCAGGGTGTTCACCACCACGGCAAGGGCGGCGCTGCCCTGGGCGTGCAGGCCTTCACGCACCGAACCGGGCAGCAGCGCGCCGGCCTCGGGCGAGGTGTAGTCGGCCACCCAGCCGCGGCCGAGCAGGTCAAGACCTTCGCCCCAGCTCGCCAGGACGACCACGTCGGCGCGTGGGTTGCCGCGCTCGGCCTCCAGGCGCGCAAGCACGTCGCCGGAGGTGGCCTGGTAGACCTCGACGGGGATGCCGGTGGCCGCGGTGAAGGCGGCCGCCAGACCGTTGGCCAGGCCGCCGGGGCCGGCGGTGTAGAAGGTCACGCCTTGGGCGTGGGCGGTGGCGACGGCGAGGGCCGCCAGGGTCAGCAAGCGCAGTGCGAAGGTCTTCATGGTCTTCTCCCTCTTCATGTGGACGGTGCTCAAGCGAGTGGGTTGGACAGCAGGTGGACGGCGGCCGGGTCGAAGCAGAAGTGGACCTGGTCGCCAGCGGGCTCGACATCGCAGTGCAAGGTGATGGGGCGTCGTTGACCGTCGGGCAGGACCTGCAGGCGGTAACGACCGTCGACGTAGCGTCGGCGCTGCACCTCGGCGCCGAGCACCGCGGATGAAGCGACCCGAGACGGCGCCTCACCCTCCTGGAGGAGCCGTAGCCGGGAGGGCGGCAGGGCGAGGAACACGGGCCCTGCCGGGAAGCCGATCGGCGCAGGCAGCGCCAACGTCCCCAGCCTGGCCAGCCCGCCCACCACCTCCCCTTCCAGCAGCGCCAGCCCGAGGAACCGGGCTACGTCGGCGTCAGCCGGGCGCTCGAAGGTCTCGCGCGGGGTGCCGACGTGCAGCACCTTGCCCGCCTGCAGCACGGCCACCTGGTCGGCCAGCTCGAAGGCGTCCTCGCGGTCGTGGGTGACCAGCAGGGTGGTGATGCCGAGGCCGGCCAGCAGTTGCCTGAGCTCCTCGCGCACGCCGCCGCGGGTCTCGGGATCGAGGGCCGACAGGGGCTCGTCGAGCAGCAGCAGGCCTGGCTCGGCCACCACAGCACGGGCCAGCGCCACGCGTTGCTGCTGGCCGCCGGAGAGCTCGCCGCTGCGCCTGCGTCCGTAACCGGACAGGCCCACACGCTCCAGGGCCCGCTCGGCTCTGGCCAGCGCGTCCGAACGGCCGACGCCCCGGCGCCTGAGCGGGTAGGCGACCTGCTCGGCCACCCGCATGTGCGGCCAAAGGGCGTAGTCCTGGAAGACCATGCCAAGACCGCG
>CAYXJZ010000171.1:0-1504 GCA_964465355.1 uncultured bacterium
GCGCCGCGCAGCAGTCGGTTGAGTTCGCGCAGCTTGCCGCGCTTGCGCTCCCAGCCCATCCACACACCTTCGGCAGCGTTGAAGACACGACGCCTGTGCAACAGGTGGAACCGCTCCCCACCCGGCCCCGGGCCGTAACGCAGGTTCAGGGCGTCGATCTGCGCCATGGCCTTGGCGAGCATCGCCTGCTCGCCGTCCAGCTCCTCGCTGTCGGCGTCGACACCGTCGGTCAGGAGCGCGAAGGACAGGTTGCCGTTGGCGCCCGTCAAGTAGTGCACTTCCAACTGCTCCACCTGGGCAAGCAGCTCCTCTTCGCTGCTGAGCAAGGTGGGCACCGCCACCAGTGTGCGCAAGGGATCCGGCACGCCTTGGTCAAGGTCGAGCGCAGGCAGGGGCTTGGCGCCCATCCGCCACATGATCAGGCGGTGGACCAAGCTCATCGCCACTTCGCTCATCGGCACCAGCAAGGCGAAGCCGAACGCCAACAGCCAAGCGCCGCGCTGGCCAGACAGCCACAGTGTGGTCGCCATCAGAGCGGTCGTGACCACGCTCACGGTCCCCAAGTAGCCCCACAAGCCCCACCTGCGCAGCACACGCCGGGCACGTGACGAGAACGGGGGCTGGTAACCGATGGTGCGCTCGAACGCCGATCGGCCCCCGGCGATGAGGTGGTAACCGGGATCGCCCCTGCGTTCGACCTCCACCGGGTCGTCTTCGGCAGCCGCCGCCCTGGCGGCCACCCGCAGGAGCTGCTCGGTGACGTCCATCTCCGAGGCGCCGCAACCACGGGCCAAGTCCTCGATGGCGTTGCGGTAGCAGTCCCTGGTGGGAAGGTCCATCGCCGCGAAACCGCTGGCTGCCCGCAGACGTTGGTCCACCAGGCTCATGCGCTCGAACAGCGGTACCCAGTCGGTGCCGGCGATCCTTCGCAGGCTGGTGATGATGTTGCGGACGGTGACGTTGGCCGCACCCTCGGCCTGCTGGCTGCGCTGAACCACTTCGTCCACCGAGGTGCCACGCCGTAGCAGGGTCTGCTCAAGCCATGGCATGGCGGGTGGCTGCCGAGGGTCCTGGTCACGTAGACGTTTGACAAGCTGGGCAGCGTAGGCATCGAGCCAGGCCTCGGAGACGCCGCGGGGCAGGGTCCACCCACCTGGCGGCTGAACGGCGTCAGGCGCCTCGATCTGGTCGGCCAAGGCGTCGGCCGCGGCCCATGCTTGGCGGTCGAGGCCGATCTGGTCGGCCACCCGGCGGAGGTTCTCGACGAGGACGAAGCGCAGTGTGATGGCGACCGCCCACAGCTCACCGATGGTGAGCGGCTGCACCCGCTGGTAGGCTGCGATGAACCGAAGGAGGACCTCGGGATCGTAGTTGCTGTCGTTGTGGGCGACGAAGGCCCAACTCACGCCAAGCACCCTTGGCGCACCGGCCAGATGACCTTCCGCCAGCTTGGGCAGCTCCCGGTAGTACTTGGGCGGCAGTGCCTGCCGGACCTCGCGAACCT
>CAYXJZ010000171.1:1514-2475 GCA_964465355.1 uncultured bacterium
CGTGGTAGTTGTCGAGCAGCCACGCCGCTGCCGGCCCTACGGCACGACCGGCCTCCAAGTCGGCAGCGTTCTCGCGATAGGCCCTGAGCAGGGCACGCGCATCAGCGTCCAGTCGACGCCGAAGGGGCGGCACCCGCAGTGGACGGTTCGTGACCGACTGCGCTGCCGCCAGGCTCTCTGCGTGCTGCTCCAAACGTTCGAGTCCGAAGAGTTCTTCGCGTACTGGCGCGGTGCCGGTCCACAGGGCGGACGCCGCGTTGTGGCCGATAGCCTTGCGGCGCTTCCCATCCATGAGTAGGCATCACCCCCGTCCATGTTCTCACGTCTCGTCCTGGGTCTGATGAACGCATGGGGCTACTGGGGCTCGCTCGGATGGCACCGACACCTCAGGCCGTCCCGCCATCTGCTCCGTCCCACACCGCCGGCAGGTCCCGCATGACGAGGTACATCGTCTCGATCAGATCGGCGACCTTGCCGGCGATGACCTCACCTTGCGGGCTGAGGCTGTACTCGACCTTCGGTGGCATGACCGCCTGAACATCGCGCCGCACCATGCCTTCGGCTTCTAGGGCCTGCAGCGTCTGAGAGAGCATCTTCTCGCTGATGCCCCCCACCCTGCGGCGCAAAGCACCGAAGCGCAGCGGACCATCACGCAGGCTGGCCAAGACCAAGGCGCCCCAACGACCCGTGACATGGCCGAACAGCCGCCGCGAAGGGCAGCCGGCTTCCAAGACGTCGAAGGCGTACAGCTTGGGTGCCGCGTCCATGGTCCCATCCTATTTCCACGGACCCACCCATGCGCTGTATCCCAGATAGCACAAACTTTTCGTTAGTGTTCATAGCATAAGCCCCTCCGAGCAATGACCGCACCGTCACGGGCGGCATCCACGGGGCAGGGACGGAGCAAGACCATGACCATCGCCGTGACAGGCGCGACTGGCGCACTGGGTACCCTCGTGAT
>CAYXJZ010000172.1:0-2439 GCA_964465355.1 uncultured bacterium
CTGAACCTCAGCCGCGCCTGGTGCTGGCGGTCGTTGGCCAGCGCCTTGCCGCAGGGGGATGAGCGCAGGCCCTTGCTGGAAGAGGTGGCTTCCGCCCACCTGGCGGCCGCCCTGCAGCACGTGGCAGGGGACTACATGGGTGAACACTGGCTGGCGAGCTTCGCCGTGCTGGCCATCGACGAAGTGGCCTGAGCTTCTCACAGCAGGTCTCGCGCCTGCGTCCTGAGATCGAACCGGATTCTCAGTGAGTACTCATGCCTGGCTTCGAACTCGGCGAGCGTCCTGAGAGACATGATCCGCTGGCGTCCGGCCTCGTGTATTCCTTCGATCATAGTGTCTCATGAAATAGAAAACCACTGAGATAACGGGTCTAGGTCGGTTTCCATACCCAGACTGATGGTTGTAGGATCGTGACGGAAACGAGGGATCGGTGGTTGGCACGTCGTGACCGGGCTGCCGAGGGCGTTTCCAGGCGCCTCGCGCCGGTTTGGAGTGTGGAGATGAAGCGTTCTCTACTTTGGGTCGTCATGTCGCTCATGCTCGGGCTCGTGCTGGCGGCGTGCAACCGAGGAGGTGGCGGGATCGAGGTGACGACGGGTTCGATCTCCGGCGCCGTCCTGCGTGTCGAACCACTGAGCGTAGCCGACCTGGCGCCGGCCGCCGCCTCGGCCCGGCCGGCTGCCATCGAGCCAGGCGGCGTCTTCGTCGCCTTCGCCGGTGGCCGCCCCGAGGTCCAGTTCGGCGCCAACTCGGTGGCCGACGGCTTCACCTTCCGCCAGAACGGCGACTTCGGCTTCGCTGGGGTGGAGTTCAGGCAGACACGCGCCTACCCCACGAGGTCCGGCCTTGCCTTCTACCAGGCAGACGGCCTGAGCGAGGCCGCGACCAGGGACCTGGTCGACAGCCTGCGCGCCTCCAGCGCCGTCGAGGCTGCTTTCCCCAACTGGATCCTCGAGGCACAGGCCACGCCAACCGATCCCTTCTACGACTTCCAGGCCTGGCACTATGAGCAGTTCAACCTGCCTGCCGCTTGGGACATCGAGGACGGCAGCAGCCTCCGCATCACCGTTGGCGTGCTGGACAGCGGCAGCTTCACGCACCCGGACATCGAGTGGGGCGTTGGCGCCAACCTCCTGAACTGGGGCGCGGGCTACGTCGGGCCCATCGAGGACCCAAGCCAGGAGCCCGGCGGCTCATCGCACGGCACCCACGTGGCCGGCACCATCGGCGCCACCACCAACAACGGCGTCGGCGTGGCCGGCGTCAACTGGGACGTCGAGATCCTGCCCATCAAGGTGCTCGGCGCGACGGGCAGCGGCAGCTTCAGCGGCATCCTCGAAGGCATCTACTGGGCGGCCGGTGACGATATCCCGGCGTACGGCGGGCACGTCAACAGCAACCCGGCCCGGGTCATCAACCTGAGCCTTGGCGGGAACATCTACGAGCCCTGCCCACCGGCCTACGACGCGATCTTCCAAGAGGTGTACGCCATGGCCGGCACCATCGCCGTCGTGGCCGCCGGCAACGATGCCTCCCCGACCGACATCTTCTTCCCGGCCAACTGCCCCAGCGTCATCACCGTCGGCGCCACCGGGCCAACCGCCGAGCGCGCCTACTACTCCAACTTCGGCGCCTACGTCGACGTCTTCGCCCCCGGCGGCGACTTCGATTACGACCATCCCTTCGACGACGATTTCGGAGCCGGCGTCCTCAGCACGGTGGAGGGCGACTACGACTTCTACCAGGGCACCAGCATGGCCTCGCCCCACGTGGCCGGCCTTGTCTCGCTCATCCTGGCCCAGGACCCCGACCTCAGCCTCGATGAGGTGCGCGAGCGCCTGCACAACGCCTCGGTACCGATGAGCTACGGCGAGTGCTGGGCACCCGTGCTCGGCTTCGACGGCCAGAACCTCTGCGGCGCAGGCCTCCTCGACGCCGAGGCCGCACTACTCGGGGTCACGCTCACGACGCCGAGGGCCTTCGTCTACGCCATCCCGGTTGGCGACACGCTGCCCGACATCGGCTTGGCCCAGCTCGCCAGCCTCTCCGCTCTGGCCACCTACCAAGTCGAGGCCGACGCGGAAGCCGCTGGTGAGTTCAGCTTCAGCATCGAGGACTTGGAGGCCGGCAGCTACCTGGTGCTGGCGCTTGAGCTTCGTGATCCTGACAACGGTGTGGCCAACGTCGACCGCGTCGGCTTCGCCGTGGCCGAGGTCGTGGCTGGTGCTGACAGCGAGGTCACGGTGGTGGTCGATCCGATCTACCTCAGCCTCTGGTGAACGGCTGAGGACACGATGGCGCCTGCCCATCGATGGGCAGGGATCCAAGCAACTGTCGGCCCCGCGTCTTCGGATGCGGGGCCGATCTCCGTCGCCTGCCGTGAAAGGATGGGGCCATGCGGCGGCCTGGCGGGTCGCTCGCCCATCCCCGTGGCCAAGG
>CAYXJZ010000173.1:0-2405 GCA_964465355.1 uncultured bacterium
GCCGACGATGTTCTTGCCGATGTCGTGCACGTCGCCCTTGACGGTGGCCAGCAGCACCTTGCCCGCCTGGTGCACCGCGCCGGTGGCCTTGTCCGCCTCCAGGTAGGGGGTGAGCACCGCCACCGCCTTCTTCATCACCCGCGCGCTCTTGACCACCTGGGGCAGGAACATCTTGCCTGCGCCGAAGAGGTCGCCCACCTCGTTCATGCCGTCCATGAGCGGCCCCTCGATGACCTCCAGCGGGCGACCCAGTTCCTGCATGGCCTCCAAGGCGTCGCCTTCCACGTACTCGTCGATGCCCTGGACAAGGGCGTGGCTGAGCCGCCGCCCAACCGGCCAGCTGCGCCAGGCGTCGTCGCGCACCTTGGTGGCGCCTGGGCCTGCCTCCAGACCTTGGGCGAAGGTGATGAGGCGCTCGGTGGCGTCGGGTCGGCGGTCGAAGAGCACGTCCTCGACGTGTTCCAGCAGCTCGGGCGGCACGGATTCGTAGACCGTGAGGGTCTCCGGGTTGACGATGGCCATGTCAAGGCCGGCCTGCACGGCGTGGAAGAGGAAGGAGGCGTGCATGGCCTCGCGCACTCTCGGGTTGGAGCGGAAGGAGAAGGACACGTTCGACACGCCGCCAGAGGTGAGCGCCCCTGGCAGGTTGGCCTTGATCCAACGCAGCGCGTCCAGGAAGTCGATGGCGTAGCGCGCGTGCTCGCTCATGCCGGTGCCGACGGTGAGGATGTTGGGGTCGAAGACGATGTCCTGCGGCGGGAAGCCCACCTCATCCACCAGCAGGCGGTAGGCGCGCCGGCAGATCTCGATGCGGCGCTCCAGCGTGTCGGCCTGGCCCTGCTCGTCGAAGGCCATGACCACCACCGCCGCGCCGTAGCGGCGGACGGTGCGCGCCTGCTCCAGGAAGCGGGCCTCACCCTCCTTCAGCGAGATGGAGTTGACGATGCCCTTGCCCTGCAGCTGCTGCAGGCCGGCCTCCAGCACCGCCCAGTCGGAGGAGTCGATCATGATAGGGACCCTAGCCACCTGCGGCTCGGCCGCCAGCAGCCGCAGGAAGGCGGCCATGGTGGCCGGGCCGTCGATCATGCCCTCGTCGAAGTTGAGGTCGATGACCTGGGCGCCACCCTCCACCTGTTCGCGCACCACGTCCAGCGCCGCCGAGAGGTCGCCGCTGCGCACCAGCCGCGCGAAGCGGCGCGAGCCGGTGACGTTGCCGCGCTCACCCACGTTGACCAGGTTGCTGTCCTCGCGCAGTACAAGCGGTTCCAGGCCGGCGAAGCGAGGGCGCGGGTCGGGGGCGGGCGGCTGCCGAGGGGCAAGCCCCTCGGCAGCTTGGGCGAAGGCGCGCACGTGGTCGGGCGTGGTGCCGCAGCAGCCGCCGACCACGTTGACCCAGCCCTCGGCCAGGAACTCGCGCATGACCGCCACCATCTCCTCTGGGCCCTCGTCGTAGCCGCCGAAGTGGTTGGGCAGCCCGGCGTTGGGGTAGACCACCGTGAACAGCGGCGCAAGGCCAGAGAGCTCGGCCACGTAGGGGCGAAGCTCCTTGGGCCCGAGGGCGCAGTTGAGGCCGACACCCAGCAGGTCGGCGTGCGCCACGGATGTCCAGAAGGCCTCCAGCGTCTGGCCGGAGAGGATCCGGCCGGAGGCGTCGGTGATGGTGCCAGAGAGGATGATCGGCACCCGCCGCCCTGCCTCGCTCATGGCCTGCTCTGCACCGTCCAGCGCCGCCTTGGCCACCAGCGTGTCGATGACCGTCTCGATGAGCAGCAGGTCCACGCCACCCTCGATCAGGCCGGCCACCTGCTCGCGGAAGCCCTCCTTGACCTGCGGGTAGCTCACCTCGCGGTAGCCGGGGTCCTCGATGCGGGGCGACAGGCTCAGGCTCTTGTTGGTGGGCCCGATGGACCCAGCCACCCAGCGCGGCCGCTCCGCCGTGGCGAAGGCGTCGGCAGCCTCCTTGGCCAGGCGGGCGGCGGCCACGTTGATCTCGTGCACCCAAGGACCCAGCCCGTACTCCACCAGGCCCAAGGCCGTGGCGTTGAAGGTGTTGGTCTCGATGATGTCCGCGCCTGCCCCTAAGTAGGCGCGGTGGATCTCGGCGATGAGGCCTGGTCGCGTCAGAACCAGCAGATCGTTGGCACCCTTCAGGTCACGCCC
This sequence comes from uncultured bacterium, assembly GCA_964465355.1. Lineage (GTDB taxonomy): Bacteria > Deinococcota > Deinococci > Deinococcales > Trueperaceae > JAABTL01. The sequence continues at coordinate 2,161 of CAYXJZ010000173.1, forward strand.
ATGGTCCGCGAAGCGCTCACCGCGGAAGTCGCCCTCCTCCAGCTCCGCCCGCTGGATCATCGTCCCCATGGCCCCATCCAGGATCAGGATGCGTTGGCGAAGGTGGGTGGCGATGGGGTGCTCGGGGGGCGTCTGCATAGCGAGACGCATGCTACCCAGGTTGGTGGGCTCGCGCGCCCTGACTCCTGACGAACTAGGTCAGGAAGGGGTTGTGGATCCGTACGCCTTCGATGACCTGGCCATGG
>CAYXJZ010000174.1:0-2125 GCA_964465355.1 uncultured bacterium
AGCGACAAGGTGCCGCGCTTCTACGGCGATGACGCCCTGCAGGGCTGGAAGCGGGTGGCGGATGCGGTCCACGGCGTCGGCGGGCTGATCGTGCCGCAGCTCTGGCATGTTGGCCTTGCCCGCCAAGAAGGCGCCCCGCCCCATCCGGATGCACCCATCCTCACGCCGTCCGGCATCGGCCTGGACGGTCAGCCGCGTGGCGTCGCCGCGGAGCAGGCCGACCTGGACGCCGTGGTGGCGGCCTTCACCGAGGCCGCCGTGGCTGCGCAGCGCCTCGGCTTCGATGGTGTGGAGCTGCATGGCGCCCACAGCTACCTGCTCGACAGCTTCCTGTGGAAGGGCACGAACCGGCGCAACGACGGCTACGGCGGCTCTGCAGCGGCAAGGGCCCGGCTGCCGCGCGAGATCGTGGCCTCCATCCGCTCGGCGGTGGGGCCGCGCTTCCTCATCGCCTTCCGCTTCTCGCAGTGGAAGGGCGGTCTGTGGGACGCGCGCATCGCCGACACGCCGGCCGAGCTGGAGGCCCTGCTCGGTCCGCTGGCGGAGGCCGGCGTCGGCCTGTGGCATGTCTCCACCAGGCGGTTCTGGGAGCCGGGCTTCCCCGAGGAGGACGGTGAGCGCACGCTGTCCGGCTGGGTCAAGCGGCTCACGGGGCGGCCGACCATCGCGCTTGGCTCGGTTGGGGTGAACACCGTGTTCCGCGATCCAGAGGCGCGGGAGGTGGACCTCAACCTGCGGCCGCTGCTGGAGGCCTTCGAGCGGGAGGAGTTCGACCTGGTCGGCTTGGGCAGGGCGGTGCTGTCGGACGCAGCGTGGACGACCAAGGTGCGCGAGGGGCGACCGGACCAGATCAAGTGGTACGAGAAGGCGCACGAGGGGATGGCGTTGGACTGAGAGCGGTCACCCCCGAGCAGCAGGCAGCACCGCTTCTCATGAAGCAAACCGCAGAATGAGGTCAGCGAACCCTGCGCCGGCCGCCCCAGACGGGGCCGCCATGCGCACGGAAGGAACCGTGCACCTATCATGAACCGCGCTCGCAACACCATGCTCGTGGCCGCCCTGGTCGCCCTCACGCTCGCCGCCTGCATCCCCATCGGTGTTCCCCGGCTCAGGAACGTCCATGGCCAGACCTGGTCGGCCCGCTTCGAGGTGGAGGTGCGCCCCGGCAACGTCACCACCATCCGCCTGCCCGTCGACCTCGCGTTGACCTTCAGCCAGCGGCTGCACGACGTGACCGCCCGCGCCACCCTGGAATACGACGCCGGCCTCTTCCGCCTGCAGACCGGCAGCCTGGTGGAGATGCAAGGCCGGCTTGGCCTGGACGACCACCTCGACCTGCAGAGCAGCTCCAACGTCCTACACTTCGAAGGCAACTTCGTGGGTGACCGGCTGGTCGGCACGGTGTCCATCGGCGGCCTTGTGCCTGTGAGCAACGTGACCTTCACGCGGACGCGCTGAAGACCGACATGGCGAAGCAAAGCATGGCGAGGCGGCTCAGGCTGCTCGTGGTCGTGGTGCTGGCGGCGGTGCTGCTGGCGGCCTGCTCGAGGAACCCCAGCGAGGACTGGTTCCCCACCAACGTCGACAGGGAGGTGTGGACCAGCAGCGTGAGCCTTGGCAGCCTGGTGAACCTCCCCGGCATCCCGGCCATCCCCGACCTGCCGGTCGACATCATCCCCAAGCTGTACATCGACCTGCAGTTGGGCCAGGAACTGGGCTCACAGACCGTGACGGCCTCGGTCACCGTGCATCTGCGCGCGACCTTGCCGCGCATCGGCACCGTCGACGGCAACCTCGCCAGCCTCGGCACCGCCACCGGCTACCTCGATCCGGAGACAGGCCTCCTGTTCCTGGACAGCGACGGACCTGGGGATGGCGGCTTCAGCTTCGATGGGCGCTTCAGGGGCTTCAGGTTGCTGGGGCATGCGGTGGTGAACGGGGTGATGTTCAGTACCACCTTCATGCCGCGGACGAACTGAGGCGAGGTTCAAGGCAGCTGCAAGGCGACTCAGGTACAGAATCCTGAACAAAGCGCCGAACACCCGCGATGTTCAGAAAAGCGGACTGCATGCATGACTCGTTGGGGACGGGCGGAGACTGAGCAAGGCTGATCAGCGCGTCGTGG
>CAYXJZ010000175.1:0-2117 GCA_964465355.1 uncultured bacterium
ACGGCCTGGTCCACGTTGGCCTCGCTGCCTTGGCTGACGCTGGCCAGCGTGACGCCCGTCGCCGGGTCGATGGTCTCGAAGAGGTCGGTGGCGGGCGCCTGCATGCGGCCGCCGATCCAATGGCCGAAGCGTCCATCGTGCCTGGCGAGCCAGGCCTTGGCGGCGTCGGCGGCCTCGGGTGCAGGGCCGTAGTCGAGCGATTCGAAGAAGCCACGGACCGTGGTCATGGTGCGGGCATCGTACACCTAGGCCGTGTCGCGACGCTCAGCGAGTGCGTCCCACTCGCTCCTCAGCATGCTGTAGACCGCATGGTCGACGTAGCGCCGACCGTTGTAGAAGTCCCGCAGCAGTGTCCCTTCGTAGCTGAAGCCCAAGCGCTCGGCCACCGCGCGGCTGCGCTGGTTGTCGACATCGGTGCGGATCTCCAGCCGCTGGAAGTCGAGGCCATCGAAGCAGCGCGCCATCACCGCCCGTACAGCACGGCTCACCACGCCATGGCCCTCGTGCTCGGCGGCCAGCCAGTAGCCGATGGCGCCCCGCTTGGTGCGCGGGTCCACCCCATGCACGCCGATGGCGCCCGCCAGGCTGCCACGGACGTAGAGCCCGCACTCGAAGCCGTCTCCTGCAGCGATGGCGGGCAGCGCCCTGCCTTCGATGAAGGCGCGGGTGCCGGCCGGCGAGGCAGAGACATCAGCCCAAGGCATCCATGGGCGCAGGCGCTCAAGGTCGCGCTGCACCAGCTCGGCCAGCGGCTCGGCGTCGGCGCGCTCGAACAGGCCGAGCTCGATGTCGTCGTCCACCCGCAAGGCGAATCGCGGCAGCGGCAGCGGCCCGTCGTTCGTGGCCACGAAGTCCTCGCGCAACATGCCGTAGAAGGCCAGGTCGACCGGCTCTCCCCCGGCGCCGAGGTTGGCGCGGCGCAGCACCGCCTCCGGTCGCATGCCAAGTCGCTTGGCCACCGCCAGCGAGCGCAGGTTGCGCGGGTCGGCGGCCATCGCCACCCTGCCAAGGCCCCTTGCCTCGAACATGTGACGCATCAGGCCGTGCATGGCGCGGGTGACGAGGCCCATCCCCTGGAACCGGCTGCTCAACCAGAAACCCGCCTCGGTGGAGCCGCCTGGCCCATGCAGGCCGTGCAGGCCCATGGAGCCAACCGGCTCGCCACGCCAGCACAGGTCGGCATGCCAGCCGTTGCCACTGCGGAACTGCTCGAGCCCGCCGACGGTGATGCGCTCCATCTCGGCCAGGCTCAGGTCCTTGGTCCAGGCGAACCACTGGCCAAGGTGCTGGCGATCGGCGAGGATGCGCTCGAAGAGCGAACGCGCGTGGTGGCGCTCCCGCAGGCGCAGGGCCAGCTCGGCGTCCAGCCGCAGGGAGAAGTCGTGCGGCGGCGCCGGATCCAACGTCTCCATCAGGCCAGCGGCTGGCGGTGCAGCGCGCCGTAGCGACCGGTCACATGGTGCTCGAGCTGCCGCTCGATGTCGCCGAGCAGGGTGCTGGCGCCGAAGCGGAAGAGGTCGGGCTCCAGCCAGCGACGGCCGAGCTCCTCGCGCATGAGGATCATCCAGGCCAACGCCTCCTTGGCCTGGCGGATGCCACCGGCCGGCTTGAAGCCGACCGCGTAGCCGCTGCGCTCGGCGTAGTCGCGCACGGTCCTTGCCATGGTCAGCGACACGGGCAGGGTGGCGTTCTCGCTCTCCTTGCCGGTGGAGGTCTTGACGAAGTCGGCACCGGCCATCATCGCCACCAGCGAGGCCCTCGCCACCGTGCGCAAGGTGCCTAGCTCACCCGTGGCCAGGATGACCTTGAGGTGGGCGTGGCCGCAGGCCTCGCGGAAGCTCTGCAGCTCGCGGTACAGCGCCGGCCAATCGCCGGCCAGCGCCTGCTGCCGCGAGATGACCACGTCGATCTCCTCTGCGCCAGCGGCCACAGAGGCGCGGATCTCGGCCAACCGCGTCTCCAGCGGCGACAGCCCGGCGGGGAAGCCGGTGGAGACGGCGGCCACCGGCACCCCGCTGCCGCGCAAGGCCTCCACGGCGGTGGACACCATGTCGTGGTAGACGCACACCGCGCCGACGCTCAGGCGCTCGCCTTCCATGCCGAGGGCCTGCACCAGG
>CAYXJZ010000176.1:0-2079 GCA_964465355.1 uncultured bacterium
CGATGACGAAGAGCCGCTCCCACACCAGGTCCTGCGCCTCGTGCGCCAGGCTGAGCAGGTCGAAGTGGGGCAGCAGGCTGCCAGGCTCCTGGGGGAAGAGGATGGTGATCGTCTGGGCCGCGGCCATCGAGCCGACGCCGAGGAGCAGGGTGACGAGCAGGGCTAGCAGGCGTCTGGGCTTGGGTCGCATGGTGGTCCTCCTGGGGTGGTGCTTGGGCCTTGCCCTCGCAAGGCCTAGGCAATGTACGAATGATGTACTCATGTTGTCAACTATCGCCGTAGGTGAAGCCCCTGGATGCTTTGACGGCCTTTTCACGACCCTTCCCTAAGGTCGCTCCTGGTCACCTCACAGAAGGCCCCGCTTGCGGAGGTTGCCGGATTCGGTGGATCGAGACGTCCGGTCGTGGGGCCACGATCTCGGGACCAATGGGAGGTCGGGCTATGCGCAAGTTCCGTCAGATAGGCTTCGTCGGTGCTGTGATCGCCATGGCGTTGTTGCTCTCATCGTGCATCCCTGGTTTCGACTGCAGTGCGCTCGGGCTCTGCTTCATGTAGTTCGCCTGCTCCAGGGGCCTGCCGAGCGTGCCCTAACGCCACACCGCCCGGTACACCCGCATCAGGTTCTCCCCTAGGATCTTCCTCACCCGGCTCTCGCCGTGGCCGCGCGCCAGCAGCGTCTCGGTGATGACCGGCCAGTCGCGGAAGGCACGGATCCCCTGCACCTTGCGCAGCGAAGGGTCCAAGCCGTACTTGCCGTAGTACGCGCCACTGATCTGCATGAGGTCCGGCCGCAGCTTGGCCGAGAGCTCGGCCGGGTAGGCACCGGCTGTGGCCATGAAGTCGCTGCCAACACCCACGTGATCCTCCCCCACCAGCTCGATGACGTGCTCGATCGCCAGGGCGAAGTGCTCCAGGGTGGGCGGCGCGGCTTCCCCGCCCTTCCAGTTGAACGGGCTGGGCAAGGTGCAGCACATGATCCCACCCGTGTCGGCCAGCGCGCGGATGACGTCGTCGTGGTGGTTGCGGGGGTTGTCGTACAGCGCGCGCGGGTTGGCGTGCGAGATCATCGCCGGTGCCGTGGCCAGCTCGAGGGCGTCCATCGCGGTGCGGTGGCCAACGTGGGTCAGGTCCATGACGATGCCCACCTGCGGCAGCGCCTTGACCACCTCTCGTCCGAAGTTGCTGAGACCAGCGCCATCCCTCTCGCCGCAGCCGTCGCCGATGAAGTTGCGCTCGTTGTAGGTGAGTTGCAGGTAGCGCAGGCCCAGCCGCTGCAGTGACTCCAGGCGACTCAGCCGGTCGCCGATGAGCACGGCGTTCTGCGTCCCGAGCACCAGCGCCACCTGCCCAGCGGCCTTGGCCAAGGGGATATCGTCGGCGCTCAAGGCCTGCCTCAACCTGGGTTCGCGGGCGAAGAGGCCGTAGTAGGTCTCGATGCGGTCGACCGCCTGGACGAAGTCGTCGCTGGGCCAGGGAACCATGAGGTTGATGGCGTCCACGCCAGAGGCGGCGATGTCGTCGTCGTAGCCGGAGCAGAAGAAGCTGGCGGCGTCCATGACCAAGGCGTCACGGTGCAGGTCGGCGGCGTTGGGGATGGGCGCGGGCTGGGGAACCGTGTCGGTCATGGGTACCTCCGGGAGGTTGGTCGCATCGTACCGGTCATGCCATACAAGAACCGCTGCCGCCAAGCGCATCCGGAGAAAGCGCTCAATCCGACTGGGTCGCTGCCTGCCGACGACGCCGGAGCACCACCCGCACCCCCAACACCACCCCGAACAACCCCGCGAACACCAGCGGCTCCAACCGATCCGCCTTCTGCGACCAGAAGAAGTGCAGCAACACCAGCGGCACCACCAGGTACACCAGCCGGTGCAGCTTCACCCAGCGCGGCCCCAGCCGCCGCATCCAGCCGCGGGTGGATGTCACAGCCAAGGGCAACAGGAGCAACCAGGCCACCGCGCCCACGGTCATGAACGGCCGCTGCACGATGTCCTCGGCGATGTGCGAGAAGTCGAGGCCGAGGTCGAGGACGAAGTAGGTGAGCATGTGCAGGCTGGCGTAGCCGAAGGTGGCCAGGCC
>CAYXJZ010000177.1:0-2070 GCA_964465355.1 uncultured bacterium
CGCCCGAGGAACTCGGTGCGATCGGCCGTCCAGGCCGTTGCACCACCGATGTCGCTGAAGGCGATCCGGCCTGGGAAGGCCATGCTCCACGGCTGGCGCGCCAGCAAGGCGCCGGTCTCTGCGTCCATCGCGGTGATGAGGAAGGGCGCAGATGCGCGCCTGGAGGGACCAAGCACCCAGTCGAGGTAGTTGGTGACCGAGATCCGCCTGGTGACGTCGCTGCGGTTGCGCAACGTCAGACGAGAAACCTTGATCGGATCGTTCAACGGCACGAACTGCAGCAGTTCGCTGGCGATGCCGCCCACCTCGTGCTCGAAGCTGCTGTAGCCCTGGCCATGGCGGGCGATGTAGGTGCCCGCGTCACGGATCGGCCGGGCGGTGGGGCTCCACAGCTTGCCTGTGGCCTCGTCACGAAGGTAGATCGCCTCCCCGACCGCGTCGACCACGGGGTCGTTCGACCAGGGGCTGATCTGGTTCTCGCGGCTGTTCTCTGCCCAGGTGTAGCCGCTGCCCTCGGCCGACACCTGGAAGCCGAAGCCGGAGTTGGCGATCACGTTGATCCAGGGTGCAGGCGTGCTGCGGCCTGCCTCGAGGACGGTGACGTACTCGCGTCCGTCGTCGGCGAAGCCGCCGAGGCCGTTGAAGAACTCCAGGTCGCCGGGCGGGGACAGCCGCGTGGGCGGGAGGGCCGCCGGTGGCAGGCCAGGGAGGCTGGCGCGGGAGGTGGCGGAGGAACGCAGACGCTCCACCTGGCGGGCGAGTGAGCCGCGACGGGCCACCAGCACCACCCTGGCCACCGACAGCAGCAGCGCCCTCACCTCCAGGCTGATCAGGTCGGCGCGGAGCGCGAAGACCGAGCCCCGGGTCTCGCCCTCGACCATGCGAGGTCGCCCCTGGCTGTTGCGCACCGCGGCATCGATCTCCATCTGCAGGTCCTGGAGGTAGGAGGAAGCGTGCTCGTTGACGATGACGAGGTCGACCTCGAGACGCTTGCTGCGCCAGTACTCCTGAGCCCGCAGCAGTTGTCGCACCTGGTCAACATCGTCGGCGTCGTCGATCCGCAGCAGCACGATGGGCAGGTCACCGGAGACGCCGTGGGGCCATAGGCCGGCTTGTGGCCCGGCCCCGCGGACGATGGTCTCGGAGGGTGAACGGAAACGCCGGTCGGCGTAGAGGATCGCCGCCGCCAGGCGTTGGAAGGTGGTCGCCTCCTCCCGGCCGACGTCGAGGTGGCGCAGCCACAGCTGGGCCTGCGTCCAGGCCAAGGTCCTGGCTCGTTCGAAGGCGCTTGGATCACGATGTGTGTCGATCAGGTCGAGCAACTGCTCCCGCTCTGGCGCGATCAGGGTCCAGTAGGCGACGCGTGCGGTCTGGCCCGGCAGGATCCGCAAGCGGTACCTGAGGGAGAAGATCGGGTCGAGCACCGTGCCGACACTGTTCGACAGGCGCTTCCCGTCATGGACGGCGGAGGCTGCGCCGATCCACCGTCCCCGCCCAAGGAAGCGCGCCCTGTCGGTTTCGAACTGCGGCTCTGCCATGGTCTCGCCCTCGACCACCGCCAGGTGTGCTGCCCACACGGGCGGCTCCTCCGGCGTGCGCCTGCGGCGCGTCGCCAGCAAGGCGCCAAGGCCGGCCCGGTACTCGGTCTGGACGAACATCTTGGCGAAGGCGGGGTGCGCCCGGTCGGCGGCCGGATCGGTCAGCACCAGCTCGGCGTAGGAGGTGACCTCGATCTCCCGTGCTTGGCGACCACGGTTGGTGATCGACACCCGCCGCACCTCGCCGTCACCCTCGGTGCTCACCAGCACGTCCATCACCGTCGTCAGTCCACTGCTCCGATGGCTGAAGCGCGCGTGGTCCTCGGCGAAGAGCACCTCGTGGTCCTCCGGCCGGCCGGCAAGCGGCCTGGCGCTCGGGGACCACACGGCATCGCTCTCCACGTCCCGCAGGAACACGAAGGAGCCGTCCTGATCCCGCGTGACGTCCTCCCGCCAGCGGGTGACCCCCAGGTCACCCCAGCGGCTGTAGCCCGCGCCGGCCGCGGTCAACATGACCACGTAGCGACCGTTC
>CAYXJZ010000178.1:0-1964 GCA_964465355.1 uncultured bacterium
CGCCGACGCCGGCATCCGCCTACCTTCACTCCGCGACCATGGTCAAACTCGGGATCTATCTCCTGGCGAGGTTCGCCAGCGTCTTCGAGCAGGTTCCCGCCTTCGGCACGGCCTTGTTGACTGTGGGGACGCTGACCATGCTGGTGGCGGCCGTCGGTGCCGTGCGGGCCAAGCGTTTCAAGGCCGTTCTCGCCCAGTCCACCGTAGCGTCGCTGGCCATGTTGGTCATGCTGATCGGCCTTGGCAGCGCTGAAGCAGCGGTAGCCGTGTCGGTCTTCATCCTTGCGCACGCGCTGTACAAGGCGGCCCTTTTCTTCGCGGCGGGCAATGTCATCCAGTGCACCGGCCGATCTGAGCTCGACGAGGTCGGCGGCCTGGCGCGTTTCCTTCCATGGACTGCGCTGGCCTCGGTACTGGCAGGCGTGTCGCTCGCTGGCCTCCCGCCTGCACTCGGTTTCATCGCCAAGGAGTACATGTTCGAAGCGCAGTTGGGCACGGTCGGCCCCGGTCTGGTGATGTGGGCGACCGTGCTCGTCGGCGCCGTGATGGTCGGTGTGGCTTACGTCGTGGCGCTGAGGCCATGGTTCCTGAGGATCGCGAAGACCACGTCGCTCAGGCATGGCGAGCGGCCGGGTCAGGTCGTGGCGCCTCTGTTGCTGGCGGCTACTGGACTGGTCCTGGCGGTCTTCCCTGGGCTTGCGATGCGCCCCCTGGTCAATGCCGCCGCAGGCGCGCTTGCCGGTATACCGACCGCAGCTTCCATGACGTTGTGGCACGGTCTCACGCCCATGCTTGCCCTGAGCGCGGCCGCAGTCGTGCTTGGCGTGATCCTGGCCCTGGGCTGGACTCGCCTGAGGCAGATTCTCGACAGCGCACCGTTTGCACGGAGTCTCGACGCCGACCGCATCTATCACCGGATGCTCGGCGGCCTGCTGGCTTTGGCGCGGATCACGACACGCGTCCTGCAGAACGGTGACCAGCGCAAGTACACGCTGCTCGTCGCGATCGGCATCGTCGCTGTTTCGGCTTGGGCACTGGTCCGCCGTGGCGGCTTCGAGTTCGCCGCCGAGGGCGCAGTGTTGGCGGTTCCCACCGGGCTTCTGCTCCTTGCGCTCGCCGGATCACTGGTGACGGTGTTGTCCAGGTCGCTGGTCACGGCCCTCCTGGGCGTCGGCGTGGTCGGTTACGGCTCGGCACTGCTCTTCCTTCTCAACGGTGCCCCTGACCTGGCGCTGACTCAGTTCGCTGTCGAGACCCTCGTGCTCGTTGTGGTCATGGCCGTCCTGGGCCGGTTGCCGGTCGGGCCGCGTCCTACACGGAGTTCCGCGGAGCGGAGAACGGACGCCTTGGTCGCGGTCGCGTTCGCTGTCATTGCGTTCGTAGGGCTCGCTGGGATGCTGTCGGGGCCGTTCGATACGCGACTCTCGGCGTACTTCGGCGAAGCGGCCCTTGCGGAGGCGCACGGCCGCAACGTTGTGAACGTCATTCTCGTCGACTTCCGTGCGCTGGACACGCTCGGCGAGATCGCCGTCGTTGGCTTCGCCACCATGGCAGCCTGGGTCCTGTTGCGCAACCGCAGGCGCAAGGGGAAGGGTTGACGTGCGTTCACTGATCTTCTCCTTCATGGCGCGAGTGTTCTTCTGGCTGATGCTTGCGGCCTCGGTGGTGATCCTGTTCCGGGGTCACGACCAGCCGGGTGGAGGTTTCGTCGGCGGACTGGTGGCAGCCATGGCGGTGGCCATCCTCGCTCTTGCCGAGAGCGTGGACGTGGCGCGGCGGCGTGTCTCGGTTCATCCGATGGTCCTGGTCGGTGTCGGGCTTGGTCTCGCGGTGCTCAGCGGTTTGCCAGGGCTTGGACTCGACGGGTCGTTCCTCGCGCACCAATGGCTCGAACTGCCGGGTGGAGTCAAGCTTGGTACGACCATGATCTTCGACCTTGGCGTGTACCTGGTGGTGTTCGGCGG
>CAYXJZ010000179.1:0-1955 GCA_964465355.1 uncultured bacterium
CGGGTCGCCGTCGTCTTCGGTGCGACAGGCTTCATCGGCCGGGCGATCTGCCACGATCTGGTCCGCGCCGGTGCGAGCATCGTGATGGTCGGCCGAGACCCGGACAAGCTCGACGCCATCCAGCGCGAGCTCGGCGGCGGCGACCGGGTGCTCGCCACCCTGGCTGACGTGACCTCCCAACTCGAGGTCGACGATGCCCGGTCGGCCGCGATCGCGCGCTTCGGCCACGTCGATCTCCTGGTCGTGTCATCCGGGGTGATCACCGGCTCCGCCTTCGGCGAAGGGGTCCCCGCCGACTGGGCCGAGATGATCGACGTGAACTTCCAGGGGCTGCTGCATGCGTCCCAGGCCTTCGTCGATCCCCTGCTGGGCGCCGCGGCTCGTGGAGCACCCGCCGACATGGTGCTGATCGGCGCGGTCAGCACCGAGGTGCGCACGCCGCGCTTCGCCGTCTTCAACGCCCTCTCGGCAGCCATCAAACAGCTCGGGCGGGCGCTCAGGCAGGAGTACGGTCCGCGGGGCATGCGCGTGCACATCATCGAGCCCGCCTTCGCGGCCGACCCTTCCGACGAGCGCCCAGCCGAGTCGGCGGTTGAGCGAGACGCACAGCAGGCCCGCGCCGCCGCCTCCGTGAAGCCGGAGGCCATCGCCGCGGTGGTGACGCTGGCGGCCGCGCTTCCGCTGGGCGTGAACCTCGCCGAGACCCTCCTCCTGCCCACCGCGACGGCATGAACCGAGCGGCCAAGGGCGCTCCTGCGATCGACGTGGCGATCGCAGCTCGGCCCAACCTCATCACCCGCCTCCTGCGCAGCCCAGAGGCCCTGCGCGGCGCCTTCGTCCTGGTCGCGAGCACCGTCGTCGCGCTGATCTGGGCGAACCTTCCCGGAGACGGCTACGCGTCCTTCTGGCATCTTCCGCTCGGCTTCGACCTCGGCGAGTTCAGGTTCGAGCTGAGCCTGAAGCACTGGGTCAACGACCTGTTCATGGCCGTCTTCTTCGCGCATGTGACGCTCGAGGTCCGTCGGGAGCTCGAGCTGGGCGAGTTGCGTGACTGGCGGAAGGCCAGCGTCCCTGCCATCGCCGCCGTCGCCGGCCTCGTCATCCCTGCGCTGATGTACGTCGGTATCACGCGGGGCAGCGACGCGGTAGCCGGCTGGGGGATCGTCGTCTCCACCGACACGGCCTTCGTGCTCGGCATGCTGGCGCTCGTCGGGCGCGTCATGCCGCCCCAACTGCGGGCCTTCCTGGTCACCCTCGTCGTCGCGGACGACATCGGCGCGCTCGCGGTCGTCGCCTTCGCCTACACCGACGACTTCAACCCCATGCCGCTGCTCCTGGCCGTGGCCGGCCTGGCGATGATCGCGCTGATGCGGTACGTCGGCGTGTGGCGGGCACCGCTGTACCTGCTGCCTTCGATCCTCGTCTGGGTCGGCTTCTTCCTCTCCGGGGTCCACGCCACCCTGGCCGGCGTCGCGATCGCCTTGCTGCTGCCGATCTTCAGGCCGCGGGTCGACGACCTGCGCAGGGCGCAAGACCACGTCCGCGCCTTCCAGATGTCGCCGACGGCGGGCTATGCCCGAACGGCGGAGGACTCGCTCTCGCGGGCCATCTCGGTCAACGAGCGTGCGCATCGTGCCTTGACGCCCTACATCACCTGGTTCATCCTGCCCATCTTCGCCCTGGCGAACGCCGGTGTCAGGATCACGTCGGCGTCCTTGGCCGACGCCTTCAGCTCGGTGCTCACCTGGGGCATCATCGTCGGCTTGGTCGTCGGGAAGATCGTCGCCATCTCGCTGTCGACCTGGATCGTCACTCGGGTCCGGCCCGATGCGCTTGGCCCGGGGATGCGCATGTCCCACGTCCTGGGTCTGAGCATGCTCGCAGGGATGGGTTTCACCATCTCGCTCTTCGTGGCAGAGCTGGCCTTCAGCGATCCCGTCCTTGTCGGCCGCGCG
>CAYXJZ010000180.1:0-1878 GCA_964465355.1 uncultured bacterium
TGCCGCCGGCCACGCAGTGGTTCCTTGTCTCCGACCTCGGGCTCACCACCCTCGCAGGCAGCGATGGCCTGCATGCGGTGGTGCAGAGCCTGTCGGACGGTGGCCCGGTCGAGGGCCTGCGCGTGCAGCTGATCGCGCGCTCGAACCGTGTCCTTGCCGAGGCGACGACCGACGCGCAGGGCCACGTGGTCTTCGCGGCGGCGCTGAGCCAAGGGGCGGGCAACGCCGCCCCTGCCTTGCTGCTGGTCGAGGGGGACGACGACCTGGCGGTGCTCTCGCTGGAGGAGCCCGAGTTCGATCTCTCCGACCGCGGCGTCACCGGGCGCATCGTCCCTGGCCCCATCGACGTCTTCCTGACCAGCGACCGCGGTGCCTACCGTCCTGGTGAGACGATCCACCTCACCGCACTCCTGCGCGACAGCCAGACGCGGGCCATCCAAGGCCTGCCGCTCACGGTGCGCCTGCTGCGACCCGACGGCGTCGAGTACGCGCGCCTGGTGGCACCCGATGCAGGCGCGGGCGGCTACGTCGTGGCCTTGCCGCTGGGTCGCGACGTACCGCGTGGCGTCTGGCGGATCGAGACGCTCATCGACCCGAACGAGCCGGCCCTGGCCAGCCGCACGGTGCTGGTCGAGGACTTCCTGCCCGAGCGGGTCGACCTCGCGCTGGCCTTGGCCGACGACGGTCCCGTCGACCCGGCGGCGCCACCCAGCCTGCAGGTGGAGGCGCGCCACCTCTTCGGTGCCCCAGCCGCCGGGCTGATGCTCACGGGCACCGTCACCGTGGCTGCGACCGACACCCTGCCTGGCTGGGCCGGCTACCGCTTCGGCCGCTTCGATCAGCGCGTCGACAGCCAGCGCCGCTCCTTCGCCTCAGGACTGCAGACCGACGCTGATGGCCTGCTGGCTGCGCCGCTGCCGCTGGACCGCCTCAGCTTGGATGCCCGTCCCTACGCCATGACCGTGGTCGCGACGCTGATCGACGGTGCCTCGCGGCCGGTGGAGCGCAGCTTGACGCGCTCCTTGCGCCCCAGCACGGCGGTGGTCGGGATCCGCCCCGGCTTCGACGGCCCCCTGGCCGAGAACACCGAGGCCGACTTCGACCTGGTCCTGGTCGGCCCTGACGGCGCCGCCACCGCCGGCGAGCTGCGCTGGCAGGTCGACCGCGTCGAGACCCGCTACCAGTGGTACGCGGTCAGCGGCCGCTGGTACTGGGAACCCGTCACCGAGCGACAGCGCGTCGCCGAGGGCAGCTTGACCGTGCAGGACACGCCCGCCCGGCTGAGCGTGCCGGTGGGCTGGGGGCGGCATGAGCTGCGTGTGACCCAAGAGGGCGGCGCGATGGCCAGTGCCTCGCTGCCCTTCTCGGCCGGCTGGACCAGCGCCGACAGCGCCCGCGAGACCCCCGACCTGCTGGCGGTGTCGCTGGACGCCGGCCGCTACGCAGCCGGTGACGTGGCGCGCCTGCGCCTTGTGCCGGAGGCGCCCGGCATGGCGCTGGTCACGGTGCTCTCCGACCGGGTGGTCGACCTGCGCCTGGTCGAGGTCACGGGCGAGACCACCATCGATCTTCCCGTCACCGACGACTGGGGTGCCGGTGTGTATGTCACCGCCAGCCTGATCCGCCCAGCCGACGGCCCTGCGCAGCTGCCCGCCCGCAGCCTCGGGCTCGCCCACGCCGCCGTCGACCCGGGCGAGCGCGCGCTGCAGGTGCTGCTCGACGTCCCGGCCCAGACCCGCTCAGGGGAACGTCTCGAGGTGGTGCTCGAGGTGCCGGGCTTGGGTGACGGGCCCGCCTACGCCACGGTGGCGGCCGTCGACCTTGGCATCCTCAACCTCACCGGCTTCCAGGCGCCCGACCCGACGGGCCACTACTTCG
>CAYXJZ010000181.1:0-1780 GCA_964465355.1 uncultured bacterium
GCCGAGCGCCTCATGGGTCTGCGCGAGAGCCTTGGCGCCTTGGTCATCGTCATCGGGCCGGCCATGGCGGGTGGTCTCATGGTCCTGCTCGAAGGCAGCATGGTCATGTGGGTCACGGCCGGCACCTCGGCAGCCTCCGCGCTGGTGAGCAGCCTGCTCCCACGCGACCTGGCGAGGTCGGCAGATCAGGAGCAGGGGTCAGGGAGCCGGTCCGGGGCCAGCGGCCTGCGCCGCGCCTGGGAGCAGTTGGCCGAGGGCCTCGACTGGCTGTTCCGCCGTGACCGCTTCGTCCTTGGCGTCACGGTCATCAGCGTGGCCAGCGCGGGACTCATCGGTTCGCTGCAGGGCCTTGTGCTGCCTGTCCACTTCGCCATGCTGCAGCAGCCCGAGCGCCTCGGCTTCGTCCTCAGCGCCCTCGCCGTCGGCCTGCTGGTCGGCGCCGGGCTCTACGCCGTGCTGGCCCAGCGCCTGCCGCGCCGAGCCTGGTTCGTCCTCTCCATGCTCGGCTCCGTCGCGGCGGTCGCCGCCATGGCCGCACTGCCACCCTTCCCCGCCCTGCTCACGGCTTCCGCCTTGCTTGGGGCCGTATCAGGTCCGCTCAACGCCCTGCTCGGCGTGCTGATGATCGAGCGCATCCCCGACGCCATGCGCGGCCGGGTACTGTCCACCCAGAACTCCGTCATGATGCTGGCCGCGCCTGCCGCCGTCTTCCTCAGTGCAGTGGTGGTGCAGCGCTGGGGGCTGGCGCCGGCGGCCTGGTCGCTGGCGGCAGCGTGGGCGGTGGCCGTCCTCCTCAGCCTGCTCAGCCCCGCCTTCCGCGACCTGGGGGGCGCGGCCGAACCGGGAGACCCGCATGCTGAACATCGGTGATCTGGCACGCCTTGCAGGCGTCACCGCCCGTACCATCCGCCACTACCACGCCATCGGTCTGATGCCGGAGCCTGTGCGCAGCGAGGGTGGCTATCGCCAGTACGACGTGCGCGACCTGCTACGGCTGCTGCGCATCCGCAGGCTGTCGTCACTAGGCATGTCCCTGCCCCAGGTGGCCGAGCTGTTGGAGGCGCCTGAGACCCAGGCGCAAGAGCTGCTCGACCAACTCGACCGGGAGCTGGCGGCACAGCTGGCCGTCCTAGAGGAGCAGCGTAGGGTCTTGGCCGTCCTGCGCGAGCACGCCGTCGACCCTGAGTTACCCGAGACGTTCGCCCCCGCGCTGGCGGCCCTGCGGCAGGCCGGGCTACCTCCCACCCAACTCGCACAAGAGCGCGAGGCCATCCTGATGATCAGTGCGTTGGGCGCGGAGGCCTGGCTGATGGAGGTCTACGCCGAGAGGGGCGAGGGGGCCGTCGAGGCCTACGTCGACTTCATGCGACGCTTCGATGCCCTGAGCGAGCTGTCACCGGACGACCCCATGGTGGATAGCGTTCTGCGCGACCTGATCGAGCTACAGACACCCATGCTGGAGCGCCTGCATGAGATGAGCGGGCCCTTCTCACAGATGAATCCCGAGATCGAGAGGGCCCTGGGCGAGTACTGGTCGCCCGGCCGCCTCGGGCCGGCGCAGCAACGGGTCGTGGAGCGGGCGATGGTGGTGGCCGAGAAGCAGATGGCGACCATGAAGGCCGAGCCCGAGGCCGTGAACGCAGGGACCGAGGCTGCTGACCTCGCACCACCACCCACCGATCCCACGTAACCTAGCGGCCATGCCGACTGCCCGGCAGGGCGCATCACGCTGGCCCCCCTCCGCCTTCTCCGCCGCCTTCATCGCCACCGTGGTCGGCTT
>CAYXJZ010000182.1:0-1753 GCA_964465355.1 uncultured bacterium
GCCGGCCCCAAGCGGCCCCAGGACCGCATCCTGCTCAGCGACATGCAGCAGACCTGGCGCGACGACCTGCGCAAGCCCGTCGGCGAACGCGGCTTCGGCCTCGACGAGGAAGCCACGCTGCGCACCGGCCGCCTGGCCATGGACGACGGCGAGCATCGGCTGCGCCATGGCGACGTGGTCATCGCCGCCATCACCAGCTGCACCAACACCAGCAACCCATCGGTCATGCTGGCCGCCGGCCTGGTGGCCAAGAAGGCGGCCGAACGCGGCCTGCGCGCCAAGCCATGGGTCAAGACCTCGCTGGCGCCCGGCTCCAAGGTGGTCACCGAGTACTACGACGACACCGGCCTCACGCCCTACCTCGAGAAGGTGGGCTTCTACACCGTGGGTTACGGCTGCACCACCTGCATCGGCAACTCCGGCCCGCTGCCAGCCCCGGTGGTCTCGGCCATCGAGGAGGGCGACCTGGTGGCCGCTGCCGTGCTCTCCGGCAACCGCAACTTCGAGGGCCGCATCAACCCGCACGTCAAGGCCAACTACCTGGCCAGCCCTCCGCTGGTGGTGGCCTACGCGCTTGCCGGTACCGTCGACCTCGATCCCGTCCATGACCCGCTGACGCTGGACGCCGACGGCCAGCCCGTCTACCTGCGCGACCTGTGGCCAAGCACCGCCGAGCTCACCGAGGTCATGGAGCAGGCCATGAAGCCAGCGACCTTCCAGCGCCTCTACGACGGCATCGAGCGCTCGAACGCCGCCTGGAACGCCATCCCTGTCAAGGGGGGGCAGCTCTTCGAGTGGGATGAGGCCTCCACCTACATTCAGGAGCCGCCCTTCTTCGTCGACATGGCTGCCGGTCCAAGCCCCATCCGCCCCATCCGCGGCGCCCGCGCCCTCGTCAAGGTGGGCGACTCGGTCACCACCGACCACATCAGCCCGGCCGGCTCCATCGCCAAGGCCTCGCCCGCCGGTGAGTACCTTCTGGAACGTGGTGTCGCTCAGGCCGACTTCAACTCCTACGGTGCGCGGCGTGGCAACGACCGGGTCATGACCCGCGGCACCTTCGCCAACATCCGCCTCAAGAACCAGTTGGCGCCAGGCACCGAGGGTGGCTGGACCACCCACTTCGCCACCGGCGAGGTGGTGTCGGTGTACGAGGCCAGCCGCCGCTACCAGGCAGCAGGCACGCCCACCATCGTCATGGCCGGCGTGGACTACGGCATGGGCTCCAGCCGCGACTGGGCGGCCAAGGGCACCTTCCTGCTCGGCGCCAAGGCAGCGCTGGCCGAGAGCTTCGAGCGCATCCACCGTTCCAACCTCGTCGGCATGGGCGTGCTGCCGCTGCAGTACATGCCCGGCCAGAACGCCGCCAGCCTTGGCCTGGACGGCACCGAGACCTTCGACATCGAGGTGGACGACCAGCTTCAGCCTCGCCAGGCGGTGGCCGTCGTCGCCCACCGGGCCGACGGCACCGAGCAGCGCTTCGAGGCGCTGGTGCGCATCGACACGCCGGTGGAGATCGACTACTACCGGCACGGGGGCATCCTGCACTCGGTGTTGAGGCAACTGCATGCTGTCTCAGCCAAGGGCTGAGACAGCCCGACTTCAGCCGTAGGCTGACGTCGCCGCGGTCCCAGCCAAAGGCTGAAGCCGCCGCCGCGAAGGCGTGACGGTTTCCGCCGCCGCCGGTCCGTCGGTCCTCCTATACTGTTCTCATGCGGGACTTGCTGATCTTCGTGCTGGTGGTGGGTGCGGT
>CAYXJZ010000183.1:0-1673 GCA_964465355.1 uncultured bacterium
CGCGACGTCAACGTGCTGGTGCTGGACACCGAGGTCTACAGCAACACCGGCGGCCAGGCCTCGAAGGCCACGCCGCGCGGCGCGGTGGCCAAGTTCGCCGCCAGCGGCAAGGCGGTGGGCAAGAAGGACCTTGGCCAGATCGCCATGGCCTACGGCGACGTCTACGTGGCCCAGGTCGCCATCGGCGCCAGCCCGAGGCAGACCATCGAGGTCATGCGCGCGGCCGCCGCCTGGCCAGGCCCCAGCCTGGTCATCGCCTACAGCCCCTGCATCGCCCACGGCATCGACCTGCGCACGATGATGACGCACCAGCGCGAGGCCGTGCGCGCCGGCTACCTCACGCTGTATCACTACGACCCGCAGGCCGCGCTGGCCGAGGGCGGTGGGCAGCCATTGGTGCTCGACTCGCGGCCGCCCACCCAGTCGCTCTCCGCCTGGGCCGCCAAGGAGGGCCGCTTCGCGGTGCTGGCGCGCAGCCAGCCGGAGCGCGCAGAGGCCTTGATGAAGCTGGCCGAGGCCGACGCCAAGGCCCGCCGCGCCCACTACGAGCAGCTCGCCGCCGTGCACCGCGAGGTGCCGGACAAGGCCAGCGGTGACGCCGCCAGGGCGCTGGCCACCCCGGCCGCCGGCGCCGCGGAGGAGGAAGCATGAGCCCGAACCTCGCCACCAGCTACCTTGGGTTGGCCCTGCGCAACCCCATCGTGGCCTCCTCCTCGCCGGTCACCGGCCGGCTCGACACCCTGCGGCGGCTGGACGAGGCAGGCGTGGGCGCCGTGGTGCTGCCTTCGCTGTTCGAGGAGCAGATCGAACGCGACGAGCTGGCCCTGCACGACCTGAGCCTGGTGGGCCACGAGATCTCGCCCGAGATCAACGGCTACTTCGACCCCTTCACCGGCGTGGAGGTGGGCGCCGAGGCCTACCTGCGGCGCCTGCGCACGGCCAAGACCATGCTGGGCGTCCCCGTCATTGCCAGCCTCAACGGCTACCGCCCCGGCGGCTGGACCCAGCACGCCGAGGCCATGCAGGACGCCGGCGCCGACGCCATCGAGCTCAACCTCTACTTCCTGGCCACCGACGTCGGCCAGAGCGGCCAGGAGATCGAAGACCGCACGGTGGACACGGTGGCCGCCGTGTGCCAGCAGGTGTCGCTGCCGGTGGCGGTGAAGCTGGGGCCTTGGTTCTCCTCGCTGCCCCACCTGGTGCGGCGCCTCGGCGAGGCCGGCGCCCGCGGGGTGGTGCTGTTCAACCGCTTCTACCAACCGGACGTGGACCTGGACAGCCTCACGGTGGGACCGAGGCTGGCGCTGTCCTCCAGCCTGGAGTCGCGCCTCGCGCTGCGCTGGATCGCCATCCTGCGCGGACGGGTTGCCATCGACCTGGCCGCCAGCGGCGGCGTCCACTACGCCAACGACGCGGTGAAGCTGCTGCTGGTGGGCGCCGACGTGGTGACCATGGCGTCTGCGCTCATCGAACAGGGGCCGGAGTACGTGACCGACGTGCTCACCGAGCTGCAGGCCTGGATGGCCGAGCACGGCTACGACAGCGTGGACGAGCTGCGCGGCGCCCTCTCGCAGCGCTCGGCGCCGGATCCCGAGGCCTTCGAGCGTGCGAACTACCTCAAGGTGCTGACGGGCTACGCGACTGGGTACCGGCCGCCGCGCTGAGCCCTGGGC
>CAYXJZ010000184.1:0-1648 GCA_964465355.1 uncultured bacterium
GTTCCGGTGGGCCGGGTTGGCCGGCGAGGGGATGGACGGGCATGGGATCTCCTCCAAGGAGGTTGGCTGCCACCAGGCTACCGCCCCGTGGCACCATGAAAGGCTCGTGATAGCATGCCCGCGAATCTCGCTGGGTCGCGAGCAGCGTGCCCCCAAGGGGCCCGCTCGCCTCTGCCTTGCGCCCCGGCACCCTCAGGAGAACACTTGATGGACGGTCTGCTCTTCCTCATCCCGCTGGCGGCCTTGCTGGCCCTGGCCGCGGCGATGTTCCTGGCCCGCGGCATCCTCGCGGCGCCGACCGGTGACGCGCGCATGGTCGAGATCGCCGACGCCATCCGCCAAGGCGCCGCCGCCTACATGAACCGCCAGTACCGCACCATCTTCCTGGTGGCCGTCGTCATCACCGCCGCCTTCGCGCTCGTCGCGATCCTCAGCCGCGGCGCAGACGCCACCCAGTGGTGGTGGACCACCATCGGCTTCGTGGTCGGCGCGCTGTTCTCGGCCATCAGCGGCTACGTGGGCATGGGCATCGCGGTGCGCGCCAACGTGCGCGTGGCCCAGGCCGCCCGCACCGGCCTGCTCGGCGCCCTCACCATCGCCTTCAACGGCGGCGCGGTGGCCGGCCTGGCCGTCGCCGGCCTCGCCCTGCTGGGCGTCTCCGGCTTCTTCTGGCTGTTCCACGGCGTCTTCGCCCTGCCCAACCCGGTGGAGCCGCTGGTGGGCTTCGCCTTCGGCGCCTCGCTGATCAGCCTCTTCGCGCGCGTCGGCGGCGGCATCTACACCAAGGCCGCCGACGTGGGCGCCGACCTGGTCGGCAAGGTCGAGGCCGGCATCCCCGAGGACGACCCGCGCAATCCCGCCGTCATCGCCGACAACGTGGGCGACAACGTGGGCGACTGCGCCGGCATGGGCGCCGACCTCTTCGAGACCTACGCGGTGACCGCCATCGGCGCCGTGTTCCTCGGCTTCCTGCTGCCCACCGTGCACGTGGTCAGCGCGCTGGTGGTCTTCCCCCTCATCCTGGGCGCCATCGCCATCGTGGCCAGCATCGCCGGGGTGAACTTCGTCAAGCTGGGCTCCGACGGCAACATCATGAACGCCCTGTACCGCGGCGTCTTCGCCTCCGCCGGCATCTCGGTGGTGGGCTTCCTGATCGCCAGCTGGGCCACCTTCCGCAACTTCGACTTCGCCAACGCCCCCGGCGTGAACGGCTGGTTCCCGCTGTTCCTCTGCAGCCTGGTGGGCATCGCGGTCACCATCGGCATCATGTACATCACCGAGTACTACACGGCCACCCGCTTCGCGCCGGTGCGCCGCATCGCCAAGGCCTCCGAGACCGGCGCCGCCACCAACATCATCAGCGGCCTGGCGGTCGGCATGTTCTCCACCGCCTACCCTGTCATCCTGCTGGTCATCGCCACCTTCATCGCCTTCGCGCTGGCCGGCCTCTACGGCATCGCGGTGGCCGCCGTGGCCATGCTCTCGGTCACCGGCATGATCGTGGCCATGGACACCTACGGGCCCATCACCGACAACGCAGGCGGCATCGCCGAGATGGCCGACCTGCCTGCCAGTGTGCGCGAGCACACCGATGCCCTCGACGCCGTCGGCAACACCACCAAGGCCGTCACCAAGGGCTACGCCATCG
>CAYXJZ010000185.1:0-1584 GCA_964465355.1 uncultured bacterium
GCTCGTCATTGCCATGGCGTGCGTGAGGCACGGATCTCAGGCCATATGAACGTCTTTGGCCACGCGGTGCACCGCGTGGCCAAAGACCTGTCGAGGGGAGCTGGCATCCGTCTAGCTAGGGTGGGCTGGAAGCGGTCCCACCCACCCGATGCGCTCAACCCTCTACCGAGGATTCGCTTTCCTACTTCGGTAGCCGGGGGTCAGCCTTCGCCATCCGTGGGGGGCCGGCGTCCGGTGGGCTGCAGATCGGTGATCGGTCTGTCGTCCTCGTCGAAGGTGGGCGGCAAGAGGTCGCCGCCTTCCAGGCGCTGGTCTTCCTTGCTCAAAGGCACGTCGTCGGCGTCCACCGCCGGGTCCTCGCCTTCGCCGAGGCGTCGGCTCTCGCTGGTGGTTGGCGTGTCGTCCATGTCGGCCATGAGGCCGGTCTCGGAGCGGGGCTCACGGCCACCGCTGCGCTCCAGGTCGCGTGCCATGCTCTCGTCCGCCTCCCAGTCGATGTCGCCGCCCCTGTCCGGCGCCAGGCCCTGACGGGCCAAGTCCACGTCCTCCCGCTCGCCCAGGCGCCGGTTGGCGTGCGCACGCTCGTCGTCGAGCGAGATGTCAGGGACGGCGTCACCGCGGGCGGGCCCGTCGGCCATCCGGTCGTCCGGGATGACCCCGCCGGGGACGGTGCCGCCCGGCGCTGCGTGGACGTCGGGACGGTCGCGCCGTGGGGCGGGGTCGTAGTCCACCGGCCTGCCCTCCTCGACCGGGTCGTGCCAACGGGTCTCGCCCTCGCGCCAGTCGGTCTCGGCGTCGTGCATGTAGGTCTCGGCGTCGGCGTGCTGCGACTCGGCCAGGTCCTTGAAGCGCTGGAGGTCGCCGCGCATGCGGCCGTTCACCCCGCCCAAGGTGGCGCCAACGGTCTCCATGAAGCCCTGTGGCTCGTACTCCACCTCCATGTGCACGCGGGTGGTGTCGTCGTCGAGCTTGTCGAAGGTGACGGTGCCTGCGTTGTTGGTGCCTGACACACTGGCCCAGGAGATGCGGCTGTCCTCAAGCTGCTCGGTGACCTCGGCCTCCCAGGCCTCCTCGCGGCCCGCGATCCCGGCGCGCCAGTGAAGGCGGTCGGGGCCGGTGCGCTTCACCTCCTCGACGCCTTCCATGAAGGAAGGGAAGCGCTCGAAGTCGGCGAACAGCTTGTAGGTCTCCGATATGGGGGCTCGAACGTCGATGGACTCTCTGTAGCTGGCCATGTCGTGCCTCCTTCGCGTCGCTAGATGGGTGACTAGGTAAGGGAAGGGTAGGCGGGGACAACATGTGAAGCGTCGGAGGGGGCTGAGAAACCATCAGGAGGGAGAGCACGAGCTGCCGATGACCTGTACGGACGGGCCCTGGCCCTTATGGGTGGCTCAGTGGTGGCTGGTCCCCGAACTTCCCCGAGTAGGCTCGGTTGGTGACCGGCTCAGGCGGAGTCTCCCCAGCGGAGACCATGCCCTCGAGGACCTCCTCGACCAGGGATCGGATACCCACGAAGGCGTCGATCTGCTTCTCAGCCACCCACGACAGCGAAGGCAGTTCAGCGACCGTGCCGACGTAGGCGGC
>CAYXJZ010000186.1:0-1344 GCA_964465355.1 uncultured bacterium
CCAAGGTGGTATGGGCCGCTGCTGTCTTTGACGCAGAGGGTGACGCCGGTCTCCTTGCTGGTCTGGCCTTCGCCCACCGCTGCCATGTCGAGCACCAGCATCTCCTCCACCTCGGCGGGCAGCAGGGCGGCACCGCCGTGGCCCACCTCCTCGTAGGTGGAGACGCAGAAGTGCAGCTCGCCGGCCGGCCGCGAACCGCTCTGCAGCAGGGCGCGGGTCAGCGCCAGCTGCAAGGCCACGCAGGCCTTGTCGTCCAAGTGCCGCCCCTTGACGAAGCCGCTTGCCGTGATGTGGGCGCCCGACTCGAAGGAGACGGGGTCGCCGACCGAGACACCGAGCGACTCCACCTCGTCGGCCGAGCCGGCAAGGACGTCGAGGCGAAGCTCCATGACATCCTCGTCGCGCTTGAGGTTCTTGAGCGCCTCGCCGTGAACGTGGCTGGACTGGCGAACGTTGACCACGGTGCCGCTGAGTGGCTCGGCCTGCTGCCGGTGGACCAAGGCCTCTGCGCCTTCCACGGTGCCCCAGTCGTAGCCGCCCAGCCTGCTGAGGCGCAGTCGGCCGTCGTCCTTGATCCGCTTGACCATGGCGCCGAGGGTGTCGATGTGCGCAGCCAGCGCCCGCGGCGGGGCAAGGCCATCGCCTGGCAGTCGCCAGCGAAGGTCACCCTTGCGGTTGCGCTCCCAGCTCAGGCCCATGGCGCTCAGCTCGGCCTCGACCACGGCCACCGCCTGCTCGGTGTAGCCGGTGGGTGAAGGGGTGGACATCAGGCGTAGCAGCAGGTCGACCGCGAGGTCCTGGTCCCATGCCTGCCGCAGACGCTCTGCCGCCGCGCTCACGGAGCCTCCCAGAACACGTCGATCAGCTCCATCGCCTGGCGGTAGTCGACCACGCTGCCGTGGTCGCGCAGCCGGTAGGGGCCGACGAAGACCGTCGGCGTGCCGGTGAGGCGAAGCTCCCTTGCCACCTCGGTGGCGAAGGCCACCGTCTCGCGGTGGCGGGCTTCCTCCAGGCAGGCCTCCACGCCATCGCTGGCGAGTCCGACCTGGGCGATCAACAGGATGAAGTAGGGCACGGGATCGGGCATGTCCGCCCACGTTCGCTGCCGTTCGAAGAGGGCATGCGTGTAGGCCCAGAAGGCGTCGGGACGCAACAGATTGGCGTCGACCACACACTCGCTGACCTCGGCCGCTTACCACAGTGTGGTCATATGGTAATCGGGTTGGAGCCTAGGAACCCCATTCGCTAGTATTCCCCCGGATCGAAACATGAGACTTATGATTTTCACTTGGAGGGGACCCTCGTATGCGTACTCGTTATATCAGCCGCCGTGGAATGTTGCAG
>CAYXJZ010000186.1:1354-1573 GCA_964465355.1 uncultured bacterium
GCCGCGGCGAAGGCGTTGGCGTGGATGCTGGCCAGCGGGAAGTGGTGGTACTCGAAGCGCACGTCGCCGCGGCTCAGCAGTTGCGCCTGCAGAGCAGGCAGCGTCTGCAGCGCGAAGGCGGCGCAGAAGGGGCACTGCAGGTCGGCGAACTCGCGGATGACGTAGCGGGCGTTCTCCGGGCCGATGGCGTGCCGTACCGGCGGGAAGAAGAGCTCGTCG
>CAYXJZ010000187.1:0-1561 GCA_964465355.1 uncultured bacterium
GCCGTGGAACCCAGCGGACGCGGGCAGGTCGCACGGCCTTGCAACCCCTACGCCGTCGGCAGCGAGGCGGCAGCCGACGCGGTGTTGGAAGCGGTGCAGGCCGCGCTGGTCGACGCAGGCCTTGGCGCCTCGGCCCTGGCAGGCGCCTGGGTGTGCGCCGGGCTGGCCGGCGTCGACCGGCCGGAGGATGGCGCCCGCATGCGCCGCAGCCTGGCGGCAAGGGGTCTGACGGAGGCGCGGCTGGAGCTCATCGCGGACCCTTGGGTGGCGCTGGAGGGCGCCCTGCCCGACCAGACCGCGGTGGACGCCCCGCGCTTGCTGCTGGTGGCCGGTACAGGGAGTGTGGCCGTCGGTCAGTGGGGCGCCAAGCAGGTGCGCGTAGGCGGTTGGGGTTCGCGCGTGGGTGACGAGGGATCTGGCGCCTTCCTCGGCCTCGAGGCGGTGCGCGAGACGCTGCGCGTACTGGACGGCCGCAGCGAGGGCGGTCCCTTGGCCGAGGCGGTGCAGCGCGCATGGGGCAAGGGGCCGGAGGCCTTGGTCGGCCTCGCGCGCGACGCCTCCTCCGGCGACTTCGGTGCGCTGGCGCCCGCGGTGCTGGAGCTGGCCGACCGCGATCCTGCAGCAGCGGCGTTGCGCACGCGGGCCGTGGTCTACCTGGCTGAGCTGGTCACGACGGCGGCGCGGCGGCTGGTGGTGCGCAACGGCGGGCGCCTGTTCGAGGAGAACCACGGCGATGATGACGACCCGACCCCGGCAGAAGCCGGCCAGAGCGTGGTGTGGGCCTACGCAGGCGGGATCGCCAGCGTGCTTGCGCCGGAGATCGCGGCTTCGCTGGAGCCCGAACTGGCCGCCCACCTGCTGCCTGCGGCCGGACCGCCGGTGGCAGGCGCATGGGCAAGGGCCCGGCGCGCTGCACGGTTGAGCGAGGGCTGAGGCCGGCTCGGGGCCGGTGGTCTCAGCCTACGGCCACCTGCAGCTCCCTCAGGCCGCGGAACAGGGTACTCGGCCTCCAGCCGTCGTCCTCCCCCACCACCCGTAGATCAGGCGCCAGCTCGCTCAGCCGCTCGAACACAAGGCGCCCCTCGAGGCGGGCCAGCGGCGCACCGAGGCAGAAGTGCACGCCGCGCCCGAAGGACAGGTGCCTGTTCGGCTCGCGCGCGATGTCGAAGCGGTCCGGGTCGTCGAACACGGCCGGATCGCGGTTGGCCGCAGCGATGGAGGCGAGGAGCTGCTCGCCTGGCTCGAGCATGAAGCCGGCCAGT
Organism: uncultured bacterium; assembly: GCA_964465355.1. GTDB lineage: Bacteria > Deinococcota > Deinococci > Deinococcales > Trueperaceae > JAABTL01. The sequence goes on from CAYXJZ010000187.1 coordinate 1,263, forward strand.
TCCACCGGCTCCTGACCGGCTCGGAACAGCGGCCGCTGCACCGGCGGCTCGAAGCGAAGCACCTCCTCGACGGCGCCAGCGGCAAGGGCAGGCGCATCGACTAGGCGCCGCCACTGCTCGGCGTGGCACAGCAGCGTGCGAACACCGTTGCCGATCAGGTTGACGGTGGTCTCGTGGCCTGCGATCAGCAGCAGCACACACATCGCCACCAGCTCGCCGACGCTCATCTCGTCCTCGCCAGGCGCCATGATCGCGCTCAGCAGGCCATCGTCCGGCTCGGCCTTGCGAACCTCGACGAA
>CAYXJZ010000188.1:0-1548 GCA_964465355.1 uncultured bacterium
GGCCATCATCCTAGCGTCAGCTTCCGCAGCTCCGGCGCCACCCTTGCCGCCAGCTCACCCGCCTCGGCCATCAGAGCATCAGGCGGTACACCAGCTCGCCCACGCCCTCGTCGGCGATGTTCTCGATGATGCCGTTGGGAGCGAAGCCCATGTGCAGGTGCCAGGCCTGCGGCTCCGGCTCGTCGGTCTGGGAGGAACTGAGCAGCGCCACGTAGCCCTGCACTCGCAGGTGGTCAATGAGCGCGCCGAGCAGCAGGCGCGAAAGGCCTCGGCCCTGGTGCTCCGGTACGACGTGGATCAACCCGAGGAAGGGCACGGTGGTCCACAGCACGCTGTAGTGGGCCAGGCCGATCAGGGCGCCGTCGTCCTCCAGCACCAGCACCGCCTCATGGCCGACGGCACGGCGCCAGGCGGCTTCGCTGGGCCAGCGGTCGAGGGCGCGCAGGGCCGGGATGTCGGCCTCGCTGGCCAGACGGGTGATGGGCATAGGGTCGAGTGTAGTGCTGGACCGATATCTGGGGGGTGCGTTACTCAGAGTGAGGCTGGCACGATGCCTCGATCGCCTGGCTTCGGTTGGGATAGCGGTCGTCACGCACCATCCGGTCCACGCGGCGAAGCGTCTCCGTCTCCAACGTGATCGCCACCTTGGTCTTGGGCATCCACGACCTCCTGGTAGGACGATACGTCATACCCCATGAACATCGTTGCACTGAGAACCATGGGCCAGCGGGCACAGAGGCAGGGCAACTGGTCAGGTGCACCTAAATCAGTCCAGCACTCATTCCAGTGCTATCCTGAACCCAGGAGGTCAGCTATGGATACCCGCAACCTCACACTCAAGATCGATGCCGACCTGTACCGCCAGGTCAAGGTCATCGCCGCGCAGCGGGACAGTTCCATCTCCGCCCTCGTCACGGAGAAGCTCTCCGAGTTGGTCGAGGAGGAGACGGGCTTCGCCCAGGCACGCGCCCGCGCTCTCGACCTCTTGGCCAAGGGCTTCGACCTCGGTACGCATGGTGCCATCGACTGGTCACGGGACGATCTGCATGAGCGCCGATGACCTCGTTTTCGTCGACACCAACGTCCTGATCTACGCGCACGACGCCACGGCAGGACACAAGCAGGATCAGGCGCGCAAGCTCCTCGAGGGCCTATGGCGCACGGGCAAGGGCTGCTTGAGCGTGCAGGTGCTTCAAGAGTTCTTCGTCGCGCTGCGGAGGAAGGTCCGTGCCATCCCACCGCAGGATGCCCGCGACATCGTGGCCACGTACGCCCGATGGCGAGTCCATCGCCCCGAGGGGGCCGATGTCACCTCGGCCATCGACACCCACCTGGCCAGCCAGATCTCCTTCTGGGACGCCATGATCGTCAGGAGCGCTTCGCGGCTGGGCTGTGGCCGCCTCTACTCGGAAGACCTCAACCCAGGGCAGCGGATCGACGGCGTGCTGGTGGTCAACCCCTTCGACGCAAGCGGATAGGCTTCCTCAAGCCACCGCTGCCCCTCCCCCCAGCTGCGCCCAGACCTGCTCCGCCTGCCACAGATGCCGG
>CAYXJZ010000189.1:0-1527 GCA_964465355.1 uncultured bacterium
TGCGCGTACCCAGCAGCCGACCCTTCCCCGGCGCGTCCGTGGGTCGCGTCGATCCCGCCTCAGCTCCTTCCTGCTCGCCCTCCTCGCGCTCACGCTCCTGCCCATCGGCGCCCTGGCCCAGGACGCCCCCGTCCCGGAGCGCTACGCCACCACGCACAGCGACACCGACTACCCCGGCGGCGACCTCCAGGCCATCTTCGACATCAGCCTCGAGCGCTGCCACGCCGCCTGCCTCGGTGACGATGACTGCCTCGGCTTCACCTTCGACCAGCGCAACAACGTCTGCTTCCTGAAGGACACGCTGGGCGAACCCGTCCTGTACGTGGGCGCCCTCTCCGGCACCGTCGCGACGCGAAGCGATGAGGCAGCCGAACTGGCGCGCGCTGTCGCCGCCGACCTCGGCTTCCTTGACGAGTACGACTTCGGCCTGGCCCGGGCGCAAGCGGCCGCCATGGCGGAGCGCTACCAGGCCGACGGGTCGACGGAGGCCGCCTGGCTCGACCTGGCACGCAGGCAGTCGGCAGCCACTGCGGTCGCCTCCACCGGCGCGGCCGTGACCGTGGCCGACGGTGGCGCCGCCTGGTTGGCGCACGCCCGTGCCCTCGCCACCCTCGGCCAAAGCGATCGCAACCGCGCCTACACCCTCAACCAGCAGGCTGGCTCGGCGGCGCTCAACGCTGCCCTGCGCTTGAGCGAACCGGCACGCGCCGACGCGCTGCTGGTGCTGGCCAGCGCGCTGGAGGAGACCTACCGGGGCGAGGCGGCGCTGCAGGCGCTGCGCCTGGCTGAGCGCATCGCGCCCGGCATCGCGCCGGAGGAGCTGGCCAGGCTGCGCGAGGCCTTCGGCTTCCGGGTGCTGTCCCACGACGTCGACGCGCGCAGCGCCGCTCCGCGGATCTGCGTGTTCTTCGCAGGCGACCTCGCGGCCAACCGGGACTACGAGCCCTTCGTGCAGCGAGCCGTGTCGGGCCTGGCGGTCGAGGTGGAGGGCCGCCAGCTGTGCCTGAGCGGCGTCGCCTACGGCGAGCGCTACACGCTCACCCTGCGCGCCGGCCTGCCGAGCGCCGACGGCGACACGCTGCTCCGCGACGTGCCCCTCGATGTCTACGTCCGCGACCGTGCGCCATCCCTGCGTTTCCCCGGCCGCGCCTACGTGCTCCCTGCGCGTGGCCCGCGCGCCCTGCCCATCGAGACCGTCAACGCCGACCGCCTGGAGCTGAGGCTGCTGCGGGTGGCCGACCGCAACCTGGTGGCGTCGATCCGCGACGGCAGCTTCCTGCAAGCCCTCGGCACCTGGGAGGGCGAGCGCTTCGAGTCGCTGCTGACCGAAGCCGTGTGGACGGGGGAGGCGCATCTGGCAGGCGACCTCAACCGCGCCACCGCCTCGCTGCTGCCGCTGGACGAGGTGGGCGAGCTGGAGCCCGGCGTCTACGTGCTGCGCGCCAGCGTCTACGGTGTCGACAGCTACGACGTGCCGCCGGCCACGCAGTGGTTCCTTGTCTCCGACCTCGGGCTCACCACCCTCGC
>CAYXJZ010000190.1:0-320 GCA_964465355.1 uncultured bacterium
TCAGATGGCGGGCCCGCTGTTGGGTGGCCTGCTCATCGATCTCCAGGGGCGACAGGGCGCCTTCCTAGGCGCCAGCCTGCTGGCGGTGTTGGCGGTGGTGCTGACGCAACTGCTACGGCCGACACGGACCGAGGCGAGGTCCGAGGTCCTGCCCGCCACCAGCGCCAAGGCCACCGTCGTCGACAAGCCGCGACGGGCCGGGCCGGGTCGGCTCCGCGGCCTGTTGGCCAACCCAGGCATGCGCATGGCCATCGCCATCAGCTGCGGGGTGCTGGTGGCGCAGTCCGTCGGCCAGACCTTCCTGCCCCTCTACCTCGATC
>CAYXJZ010000190.1:330-1525 GCA_964465355.1 uncultured bacterium
CTGCGCGGGTTCATGTCGATGATGGTGCGGCCCTTCATGCCGGTCATCGTCCGCAGCCTCGGCGGCCGCGCCACCTCGGCCATGATCATGGTGCTGGTCCTGGCGCTCGGCCTTGGCATGACGGGCTTCGTCGACAGCCTGCTCCCCTTGATGGTGGCCTCGCTGTTGGTCGGCCTCGGGGCCGGGATCACCCAGCCCCTTTCCATCGTCACGGTGACCGACCACGTGGCCAAGGAGGAGGTGGGCCTTGCGCTTGGCATGCGCCTGACGTGGAACCGCCTCGCCCAGGTGAGCAGCCCGGCGATCATCGGCCTGGTGGCCCAGTTCGGCGGGCTGTCATGGGCCTTCGTCGCCGCCGCCTCCACCCTGCTGGTCACGGCCGGGCTCATCCTGCGCTGGCGCGGCACCTTCGAGCGCGCCGAGCGGGCCTTGGTCGCCGAGGGCTGAGCCGGCGACCAAGGCCAGGCGGTCAGGCCAAGCAGTCAGGCCCAGTGCTCAGGCCCGACCGTCAGGCCTTGGCAGCGAAGCCTGCGAGCAGGGCCGTCAAGTCGGTCTCGGTCTCCAGCGACATGACCCGTTCGACCAGGGTCTGCACTTGGTCGTCGGCGATGCGCCCGCCGACGTTGCCCCGGAACTTGCGGGCGATGTCCTGGACGGTGGCGGGGCGGTCGGGGCTGCCCGGGCTGTTCTCGATCCGCACCTCGTGCACCGCGCCGTCGTCCATCACCACGCGCACGCCACCCGGGTACTTGTGCGGCCAAGGCATGGTGGCGTCGGTCTCGTAGCGGACGTCGGCCAGCAGGCGGCGGATGCGGGGATCGTGCACGCGCTCCTCGGCGTAGCTGGCCTCGGTGATCGTGCCGTCGAGCAGGGCGAGGAGCACCGCGTACTGGGTGCTGAACTTGGCCTGGTAGCCGCTGACGGGCGCGAGCTTGTGCGCGACCGGCTCGAGCACGGTGGAGACCATGCCGGGTGGCACGATGCAGACGATCTCGCTGATGCGTTCGATGTCCGGCCGATGCGCATCGTGGATGGCGATGGCGGCGTCGATGGCGGCGTGGATCAGCGAGCCGCATGGGTAGAGCTTGAAGACGATGTCCGGGGTGTGCCAGAGGTCGCCAAGCCCTTCGTCCAGGGCCGCGAGGTCGTAGGCGTCCGGCGCCACGAAGGCGTTGTAGTAGCCGAAGCGCCCCTC